>JBAPOI010000326.1:0-3798 GCA_049279555.1 Candidatus Sulfotelmatobacter sp. | reverse complement strand
GTTATTAAATCTCTCCCACATTATGTGAACTTTATTGTCGCAGTCGGAGGTTACCTTAGTTTTAGCATCGATAGATGGCTCAATCCCAATAAATATGCTCCAACGTATCGGCATACCAGTAGCAAATGCTGAAACTGTAAATGTTAAGAAAATGCAAAAAAATAGCACCACCGCCCATAACATGACTTCACCGGCGCGCCGGCTCGATTCGCTCCTCGAAATTGCTAGTTTTGAAAATGCTAGCGTAAGCAAAGCGCCAACAAACGTAACTGCCACCACAATGATTGTAGTTTTGCTCGACCCCAGGAAGCTAACGACGATTGAACCTGCAGCACCTATTGCCGCGAGGCCCAGCGCATACTTTACTGCCGGGACCTTCGGGATCGCCTCTCTAATGATAGCAATGGGCGATAAAGATGAGGTCAACAAATCAGTCGCTGGGGATGGAGGTGGACTTGTCACGATCTACCTCCCTAAGGCTCCCTTTGGAAACTTAAAATCCTGAAATTGACGCTAAACGTTACGGCCCCTGCTTTCGACCGCAACACGCATATCTAGTTTTCGGCAGGGTATTTTCGATCTTCAAGTCGGCGGCAAATGTATTCTTTGGCGCGCTGAAGTCCCTATCATCAGTTCTTGTTCCGACCGATGCGGTGACAGGACTCACTAAAATTGATCCGGCAAATCCAATAGCAACAACCGTCGTTGCCAGCTTGTACATGAGGACCCCGCTATTACCTAGCTTCGTTTAATGCGGCATTCGCTCGGGTGGACGACCGATGGATGTATTTTTTCACGCCGCGCTCGATAGTCAAGTGGATTGTATCGACCCTTCCTTACCTCTTAGACGTGTCGAGCTACCCTCGAATACCCGGATTTCGGCCGTGTTTCTGGGGGGGCCGGTGACCCGCGCTCGCGAACAAGCCGCCGCGGGGGGCCAAAATACGGCGGCGAAGAGCCGTTCTGGCCCAGCAATCGAATAAGAACACGCTGAATTCTCGACTTTCACCCTTATCCTTGGCATCCTTGGCGCTTAAAACTTTGCCCGCTAGATTACCGACAAGTGCGGGCGTGGCGGAATTGGTAGACGCAAGGGACTTAAGCGATTGAGTGCCCTCCGGGAAACCGAAGGTGCAGAACTGCTCAAATTCGGGGAAACCGGTCACAGGCAATCCCGAGCCAAGCGCTCCGGTCGAACGACCGGGGCGAAGGTGTAGAGACTAGACGGGCAGCACCTAAAGCGCGGACGCGCAACGGTGAAGGTATAGTCCAGACCACAAACGAGCCGAAAGCGCGAACGCGCCCAGGCGAGGCGGCGAAAGCCGTAGTTGGTATGAAAATCCCTCGGTGATGGACCACATCCCGTGCCGGTTCGACCCCGGCCGCCCGCACCAGAAAATCAAATACCTTCGCTTCGTGAAGCTATTTGGTGCTAGCTTCACGTGGGGTTCACTGGTCAAAGAACCAGCGATTTTACTATAGTTCCTCGCATAACAGCAAAATTCCATTGCGCATGGCCAGGCGATTCCAAAAACGAACTGCTCCGTTAGTTCGCCAAAGGGCATCATTCCCGTTTCAAACGTCGGTTGTTTGTTGGATGGACCTTCTCGGTTATGGTTCAATGATTTCGCAAGCTGAATTTAATCCTCTGCATTCGAAGGCGAGGGATGCTCTTAGGCGTTTGCGGCTATTCCATCAGATCGTCGCCAGCCATAGCGGCCGATATTTCCCTACGCTCGTTATGAATGATGGCGCCGCTGCCTATCGAGATTTGTCCTTCAGAAATCGTTCGGTCACGCACGATTTTCTTGTTAGGGCATGGAATCTCTTTAAGCAAATCAGGTCGGAAGAAACCTCGCAAGGATTTCCCGGCGTGCGTGCTGTATTAGCATGTGGCTTTCGCATGCGTGGAAGTCGCGCTGGGTTGGACGCAACCAACACGCAATTTCAGTCGGTGATGAAGCGTTTTCAAGAGACGAAGATCAGTGCGAAACAGGCTATCTCCGAAGCGGCGACGATCCGGCGAACATTTGACATCGTTCCGCAGCTCCAGGCCAATTTTGCTTTCACCAAGGCGTATGTTGCAGAGACGGGTGGTTCAGCACTTGGCCTGAATGGACCAAGATTCTTTGTTGACTTAACGCTATTCGAAACGTCGCGACCTCCGTGGCTTGAGCTTGGTCCCCAGATCGAGTGGTCGCATCCCTCCCTAAGTTTGCGGACGTCGTTCGCTCCAGTACTAAATCTGCCTCAATGGAAGCACATCGAAGGCGGCCCAGTCGGGATTCTCGATGGGCATCAGGTCGCTCAAAAGTTGGCTAATAATCCCGATGTCCTAAATGCGTTGCGTTCCGCCGAAAAGCCCTAGGCTCTGTGAAGCACTATTTAGTTGCCAAAATCGCCTCTCGTAGAGGGCCGAACCTTCATAGTACAATGTTGGATTGCCTTTACGAGGAGTGTCGGATTGCAGATCAAGGACTTGCCCCTGCCGGTGAATGTGGCAAAGGCGGATTGGTTGGCCGGTACGCGATGGCTGGGGTTCACGCCTACCGACGCGTCAGGCAGCGCGCGGGAACAATGCCGCGCCACAATTAATTCGCAGGTCAATGGCGGCTATGTTATCGAATATATCACTCAGAAATTTGGCGAGCCTAATCCGGGCTTCGAGACTGACCCTCGATACGTCGAAGAAAGACAGGCTCATGGGGATGTTGCGGGCAGGCTTATCGCTGTCCATCGCCTGAGGCCAACATCTCGAAAGCTTGCGGAAGTCCTTGGCGAAAAGGAATTCAGCCGCCTGCAGGACATGTGGGCTGAAAGCAACAAACGGTACCGCTGGTCGGTTGCATTTCCAATCATTGAAAGTTTTTCCATCATTAGCCCGCCTTACGCGAACGACGTATTCACTATTGCAGCCATGAAACGGCTGTTCGCGCATCCGTCCGCCACCCTTCGTACGCTCAATGACGAAGAGCGATCCCAGATTGCAGATCTTGCAATTGAACCTCGGCCGACCGCGAATGCGTGGATTGGAATTGCAGATGAAATGGTAATGGCGGTGCAAAGTGAAATAAATCCACAGACTCAGCGGCTTATTGATCAGGACCTCAATGTGTCGGCAATGGAGGGATTAACGGAAAAACAGAAGGCCATGGTGCGAAAACGTGCGGCATGGCTTGCGGATCGCTTTATCCGCGAGAAAGATCGGGCAGGCGAGCTGGTATGTGAAAGTTGCGGTTTCGATCCCGTTTCAAGAATTAGTGGGACGGCCGTCAAAGCGCGCTCTCTCTTGGATGTACATCATATTAATCCGTTGGACGAGGGAGTCCGATACACGACATTGTCTGATTTCTGCTTGCTATGTCCTCTCTGTCATCGATTCGCTCATGCGCTCGCCCGATCGATGAAAACTCCAGCGGAAAAGGCCGTCGCACTTCGTCCTCGCCCTGGTCTTCGATCGGGCATCGAGACCGCTACTGGGGTAGGCTCATAAGCGAGAGGACAAATATTATGATGGAAGAAACCGACTGGAAAAACTTCGCGCCAGTTCAAATCCGGCCGTCTGCACCAACATTGGGTTTTCAGTAACTGCGCACTCTCACCGCAACCGGCCGCCGCGTCGCCCGCGTCAGCGGCGCCCGCACGCGATAGCGCGGCAACAGATGCTTCACCAAGCTAAAACCCGCCAGCGCCAGGCTCCCCCACACCGCCGTGCTGAAATAAAGCGACATCCAGGCGATCTCGTCGCGCCATGGCGCGATGTCGTGGGTGACGATCCAGCGGGTCGCGACGTCGTGC
>JBAPOI010000325.1:0-4873 GCA_049279555.1 Candidatus Sulfotelmatobacter sp. | reverse complement strand
ATACGAACCTGAACGTACCTCGGGGGCTGAAGCCCGCTGCTTTATTGGTGACCGTTGACGCAGGCCTGGAAGGCCTGCTCCACCCTTGCTTTTTAGAATTCCAGCATGACTGAAGTCGCGCCCTTCCCGGTTGTGCCGCGCCCAAAATCCTCAGAGGGATGGAGTCGTGGAATCCCACGTCTCGCAAAAGACGCGAGACGCGGGGCACCCTAGATTCGTGGTGGCGTCGGCTGACAGCAGGTTCCCTTCGGCTCCGCTCAGCGCAGGCTCTCACCGGGCTTTCAGCCCGGTTCGGAATGACAAATTTTATGAGGCTTGTGGCGGCGACTGAAGTCGCGCCCTTTCAAAGCTCTCGCTATTGCAGCGCTGAAGCGCTGCGCCACCCTTAAATCCAATTCGGATTTGGGCATTTCCACAGGCTTGTTTGGCGGATGTGATGGATAACCTTGTGGACATACTTAGGATTGAAATAGCGGGATTGTTCTGCGGGTTCCAGAAAACAAGAAGGGGTTATGGGATGAGGCGGAAGGCGGATCGGTTGGCGGGCGGGAAGTTGAAAGATTGCAAGGAGCGGGGCGAGTGGGCGGAGCTTTATTTCATGATGATGGCGGTAGGACTGGGGATGAAGGTGTTGCGGCTGTTTGGGGAGTCCGGGAGATACGACGTTGGTGTGGAGAATGGGAGCCGGGTGCTGCGGGTGCAGGTGAAGTCTACGATCTACAAGCGGCGCAATGGCGAGTACAGCTTGAATGTGATGGGGCCGCAACGGAAGAAGTATGAGCCGGGATCGGTGGATTTCTTTGCGGTGTTGCTGATTCCAAGAGATGACTGGTACATCATTCCGTTTGAAGTGATGGGGAGGACGAATTGCTCGCTGCACTTTACTCCGAAGAGCAAGCGGCAGAAATATGGGGAGTATTGGGAGGCGTGGGATTTGCTGAGGGATGAGGGGTTGACGATTCAGGCTTGTGTGGATGAGGAGTGGGTGGAGGCGGGGACGGGGACAGAAGACCAAGATTCCTCGCTGCGCTCGGAATGACAAAGCTTGTTTAACCACAGCAGATTCCTCGCTGCGCTTGGAATGACAATTTATTTTCGAACTATTTTCTAAATATAGAGTGAGCTGATCGATCGTTAACTCCCGCTCGGAGAGAATGAATCGTCAGTGGAATCCCACCCTTCGGCTGCGCTCAGGGCAGGCTGTCTCGCAAAAAACGCGAGGCATGGGCACCCCAAGCGTATTCTCGCGTCGAAGAGATTGGCGTCTGGCCACCGGTTTCTTAAACTACAATTCAAGATTTACTTTGAAAGGGAATACGGTAAACCGTGTTCCCTTTTTCATTTGTAACGTTCGGCGGGTTGGCTTCACTATCTACCTGTATTAGGGGTGGACTCCGATGGCAGCAGGTCTGGATCAACTTAAGCACATTGTGGTGTTGATGATGGAGAACCGGTCGTTCGATCACATGCTGGGATCGCTGACGGCGGTGAATCCGAAGATTGATGGGATCAAGGCGGGGCTGGGGAATCCGGATACGACGGGGGCGGTGGTGGCTCCTCAGGCGCTGGCGGAGTTTCAGGGGCAGCTCGATCCGGACCCGGACCATCATTTTCCGGCGGTGGATTTGCAGATTTTTGGCGGGGACACGAGCGCCGGGCGCGTGGCGAATATGCAGGGGTTTGTGAAGAGTTATTTCAACCAGCAGCGGGATGTGGGGCATTCGCAGAAAATTATGTACTACTTTGCGCAGAATCAGTTGCCGGTGCTGACCACGCTGGCGCTGGAGTTTGCGGTGTTTAATCGATGGTTTGCTTCGATACCGGGGCCGACGATTTGCAACCGGGCGTTCGCGCACTATGGGACGTCGTTTGGCAGAGTCGATATGAATTTGTTGTATGTGAATGAGCCGTTCAAAAGTATTTATGACCGTCTGATCAATGCGAATCCGAAGCATACGTCGAAGTTGTATTACTACGACACGACGAGTTCGACGATGGAGATTACGAATCTGCTGCAGCACCAGCCGGAGTTGTTTGGGTCGTATGGGCAATTTTTGGATGATTGCAAGACGGGGAATCTGCCGGATTATTCATTCGTCGAGCCGAACTATAACGATCATGACAGCGATGAGGGCGAAGAGGTGGCGAGCGATCAGCATCCGGATCACAACATTCAGGCGGGAGAATTGTTTATTGCCAGCGTGTACAACGCAATCAAGCAGAATGCTAATTTGTGGGCGAGCACGGCACTGCTGGTGGTGTATGACGAGCATGGCGGAATTTACGATCACGTTGTGCCGCCGGCGTGCACGCCGGATCAGTTTCAGGCGTCAGCGAACGATACGGGGACGGGGATGCCATTCGCGTTTGACCGGCTGGGAGTGAGGGTGCCGGCGATTTTGATTTCGCCGTGGATCCCGAAGGGAACGGTAGTGACGGACCGGATGTTCGATCATGCGTCGATCCCAGGGACGGTAACAAAGTTTTTTCTGGGAGACTATTCGCCGCGGTCGCCGCGCGAGACGAGCGCGGATGTTTTTATTGAGCCGAATGTGGGGACGGTGGATGCGACGAGGAATTTGTTGTCGCTGGACGTGATGCGGACGGATTGTCCGGACTTTGATGTGTAGCTGGCATTTAGTTAGGGCGCGATGCGGTGGCGCGCTGAAGGAGTTATGAGATGACGATGATCCACGTACCCAGGCCCGATCTGAAGAGCGCGATGGACAGGAACCGGCGGGTGAACACACTGCTGAAGGTGCAAATCGAACGTCTGCACGAGGCCGAGATGAAGTTGCCGGCGGGGATGCGGACGGAGACTTACATCAATGCGATCAAGACGGAAGGCGAGGCGGCGGATTATGTTCGCGCCGTGACGGAGGCGATCCACGTAGCGCATGAGGTTGCGGCGGAGAAGCGAACGAGGGTGGCAAGGCCGGTGGTGAAGCGAAGGCGCGTGATTGAGATTGCGGCGGTGGCGGAGGAGAGGCCGGTACGGAAGCGAAAGAGTGTGATTAAAGGCCAAAAAAAGGTCAAAGACAAACGGAAGAGTAGATAATGGACGCGAGTTCTCCGTCCTGTGGAGGTAAGCGGTGGGGCCACTCGATCCAGTTCCGGAACACGATACCGGTGCTCAACCGGGTTCATCCAGAAATATCGTCCCGGAATCCCGCGAGTTGGCGGGCACACCACAAAAGCTGCGTTTGCAAATTTCTTTGGAAGATGTCCCCGAGCCAATTTCAAGCTTGTTTCAGAAGTTGGCGAAGCCTCATGTGGAATCGAGGCTTCGGGGCTTTGTTAGGGATTACTCCCCGGTGCTAACTCCAATCTTGACCGCTGTTATTGCGGGAATAGTGGCTTTCTATGGTTCTAAGTTCGACGACCGCGTTTCGAAGGACACCCTCGATAAGATCACCACTGAGTTTGTTCAAGGAGGTGATGCAAACATAACAGCGATGAAGCTTGCGGCCTACGGAGATAAGGCCCTGCCTGCTGTAAAGATTGCTCTGGGAGCGCAAGAGCCCAAGCTCCGAGACGGAGCGGTAAAAATCGCTGCACAGATGTACTTTGGAGAGACTGTTGATCGCGGAGATCTGACCAAGGCAATGCTTAAGTATTACGATAATCCTGTTCTGCGTCAGGGTGTTTTGGAATGGTTTGCAACCGTAGAGAGTAGTCCGGTTCCGTTGTCCGATAAGGAATGCGAGGTTGTGCTCGGCAAGATGAAGAAGACATTCGGTGACAGTGGATAAAGATGTACAGATCTAGGCCAAGATTTAGCTCAAGCGGCTGCAGACTTCCTTTCTGCAGAGTCGCTCGCCGATAGAAAGGACTTTGCTCGCGGAATGGAAGGGCACTGCTCGATGAGTTTTAACGGGGTACATAAAACGCTAAAACAGGTTCTGGAATCGAAATGAACATTTATTCTCAGGACGGACGCGGATGTGGCTCCGTGGCGGCCTTGAGTCTCTTGACTGTCGCCATGGCGCTCGGAGGGAGCAATTCGTATGGTCAGTCTCCCGCGACTGTCACAGGTCAGGTTCAGCTGCCTGACGGAGAGACGAAAAAAGGGCTGAGAGTCCGAGCGATCCCCAAGTCGTCGGGCGCGAAGTCAAAAACGCGAGAACTCACGAAAGGCGACTTTAATTACACAACCCATGTCTACACCTACACAATCGAGCGGCTCCAGCCAGGCAAGTACGATTTTGTTCTGTGTGACGGTCTTGACTACAGGCCCGGGCTACAGACACAAACAGTTCAAGCAGGTCAAGCTCTCACCATTGATTTCCTCCTGCAAGATCAGCCTAAAGGCCATGACAAGATTGCAAACGTACTTACAGGCCCCGAGGGCCGCCTCGTGGGAAGGGATTATCCAGTGTTCCTGAAGCACGTCGCCACAGGGTGTACCGTAGCAGAAGCTTCCACAGGCCCTGACGGAAAATACGAATTCGACGGACTACCAAGAGGGGAGTACGAGGTGACGACTGAAGAAGCGGATCAGGATCCGTGACCGATCCAAGTGCGCGTTTTATGGAGAGAGATTGACAGCCTAGCGAGATTTACCACGGGCCAGCTAGCTGCCTCGAAACCAAAGATGGTCGGCACGTTGATGAAAGGAGGCGATATGCGTTGGAGCTTGATAGTACTGATTTCGATGATGGTCGCCTCGGCCTCCGCTCAGGAAGGCGCGCTGCAAGCCGAGTTTCGTCGCGAAAGCGAACGCGTTACCGACGCCTGCAAGAGTTTTGATTTCAAGTCCGTGCCAGGATGCGCTATTGAGTTGTTTACGGACCATCCGTTACACGTTGCGGCGGGAAGTATGCCGGCACAAAACGGATTCGGGCTGGGCGGGGCTTTCGTTGCTTACAAGAAC
>JBAPOI010000324.1:0-2672 GCA_049279555.1 Candidatus Sulfotelmatobacter sp. | reverse complement strand
TTGTACGGCCCACGCTTTGTGACGAGCGCTTCCTGAGGGGCAATTAACGCTGCTACATCGTGCATATCCCAAACCCGATCCATTGCGCCAGCGGACCAAAGAAACCGAGGGACGCGGATTAGCTGGCCAGCCGCCCGCGCACAATTGACGATTGTCTTGTACCTCGGTCGATATTTACCTTTTACACCCTGAAAGAAGATTGACAATTGGTCGAGACGTCGTCGCTCGCTGGGTCAATGCCAGTGAGCCATTTGCACGTATCAATCTTAAGATTCGAACTCATGAAGCGGTTTTCATCATTGGTTGGCAGGTGTCAGAAAGCGGCGCCCACGATCCCCTGAACAGTAGCTGCGGATTGTGTGGATGAAGGCGCACACCACGAGGCCATTGCGACAAAAGGCAACCAGAGCGCCACCGGTGGCGATTTCGCTACGGGGTGATACCGCCATCAAAGAAGCTACCAAACGCTGCCTAGACTCATCCCAGCGGCATTTATTGGCACCTTTTCAATCTTCGGAAGCACGCCGTCGCGCTCCCCTCTCGGACAATGTCCACTGCCGTCCACCGCTGTCCAAACACCACGGTGATAATTTCATTGCTTCGAAACCGAGCGTGGTCTAACGCACTGCTCCCTTAACTCTCAAAGAATGGAGGCTGAAATGCCGCAAGAGAAAAAGGAACCGGAACCGACGGCGAGCAAAGAGCGGACGCCAGAGGAGTCTTTGCAGCTTACATCGAATCTGCGCAAGTACCCGGCGTTTCGTCCAGCGCCCTTGGAGGAATATGGCGGGGGCTGCGTGATTGGCGGGCAGCCACCGCGTCAGAAATGAGGGATCGTCCGAATGTCTGTTAATCGCCAAAAGCGGACATCGCCTGTGAATGTGCTGATCGCTAAACTGCGTAAAGGTCGTTCTGCAGAGGAAATGGAATATGAGCCTTTCGGATCTTGCTTCCATCGGAAGCCTTGTCAGCGGCGTCGCTGTCGTAGGTTCGCTGGTCTTTCTGGCAGTTCAAATACGGCAGTCCAATTTGAACCAGCGGGCCATCGTTCATCAAACTCGTGTGACGCGCTCTGCGGATTTGGTCTTGCGCGCCATTGAACCATCCTTGCTGCAAGCGTGGATGATGGGCGCGAGCGGCGATCCGGATATAGGCGCAGAGCAACACTGGCAATATGTCCACCTAATGCGCACTTTTTTGCTTGGTATGGAAGACACTTTTTTCCAGCATCGACTTGGTCTGATTGAGGACAGTGTCTTTCTTGGTGTTAGTCAACTGAATTACCGACACTTCGCTCAACCGGGTATGCGCGCCGCCTGGAAGCAGCTACGTGATGTATTTGATCCAGCATTTGCAGTTTACGGTGACAAGCTTGCTGAAGAAGGGAGACGTTCTGTTGGACTGATTAATCTGGAGGAGTGGCTCAAACTCGCCGACCAAGAAAAGAAATTGCAGGAGCGCGCGTGATCCTAATTTGCCAGATTTTGCTGGGCGATGAGGGCAGAGACTCCGTGGAACCTGAATGTCCGCTTTGGGTGGTGGTCTCAACTGATCGACGCAACACTTTATCTTGGACTTAAAGATGGAGTGTCTTGTGATGGATCGAAGATTTCGTCGAGGTTTCACCGCGGCAGAGAAGACAGAGCTTTGGGATCGCTGGCAGCGTGGGGAGTCGCTCAATGCGATTGGGCGGGCTTTTGGCAAGCCGTCATCGTCCATTTATTTTCAGCTGGCCCCGCACGGAGGGATTCGTCCCTTGTCACGACTGCGCTCGCGGTTGGCATTGACGCTCGCGGAGCGTGAGGAGATATCCAGAGGCATTGCGGCGCATCAATCGGCACGATCGATGGCGAGGCTGCTGGGCCGCTCGCCGTCGACGATAAGCAGAGAACTTAGCCGGAATGGCGGCTATGATCGATACCGAGCAGCACTGGCGGACGAGACGGCCTGGACACGCGCCTGTCGTCCGAAACGCTGTAAGTTGGCGAACAATCCGAAGCTGCGGCAGGCGGTAGCAGGCAAGCTCAGATTAAACTGGTCGCCCGAACAGATAGCCGGTTGGCTGAAGAGAGCCCATCCAGAAGACGAGCGTTATCACGTGTCGCACGAGACGATCTATCGCAGCCTATTCGTTCAAGCCCGCGGCGTGCTTAAGAAAGAGCTGCTTGGTTACCTTCGATCGAAGCGGACGATCCGCCGATCGCAGCGGACGGACCCGAATGGCGATAGACGCGGGCAAATCAAGGATATCGTGTCAATCCGTGCACGGCCGGCAGCGATTGAAGATCGTGCGGTCCCTGGTCATTGGGAAGGCGATCTCCTGGCCGGGTCGAGTAATAGCTACATCGCGACCTTGGTCGAACGTCATACGCGCTACGTGATGCTCGCCAAGGTGACCGGTAAGGACACACAGACGGTCATCTCCGCGCTCATAAAACAGGCAAAGACGCTCCCCAACGAGCTTTATAAGTCACTGACCTGGGACCGGGGCAAGGAGCTTACGGATCATCGACGGTTTACGTTGGCGACCAATATCGACGTCTACTTCTGCGACCCGCAAAGCCCTTGGCAGCGCGGGTCCAATGAGAACATCAACGGTCTGCTGAGGCAGTACTTCCCGAAGGGAACCGACTTATCGGCCTACTCGCAAACCTATCTGAATAAAGTGGCGC
>JBAPOI010000323.1:0-7863 GCA_049279555.1 Candidatus Sulfotelmatobacter sp. | reverse complement strand
CTGGAAATACCGCCCCGTAAACATCGATATGTCGGGCAAGCTGCTTGTGTCGGCGTGCCAAATCAGCCGGTTCCACTGCAAATTCTCCGCATTTATCCGCTTTGCCCACATCGGGAATGAAAATCCTCTTTTCTCCCCGGTTGCTTGACCTTCACCAGGGTGCTAGTCAAACTGGCGAGAGATAAACTTGAGTCATCCGATGAAAGGCAAGAATATGGTGAAGCGCACCCTCGAACCGAGACACTCCGTAACGTTGCGTATTGATACGCCAGTGACCATCCCTTGGGTATCGAAGAAAGGGGTTTGGTTTGAGCTAGCGGACAATCAAGACAAGATTGCGGAAGTGCGCGTCACCGGTGCACTGGTCCATGTTCGTCGAGCTGGCAAAAAAAACTGGGTTCCTTTTACGTTCAAGTCTTTTCTTGATCGCCTCATGAAAGATAAAGAATAAAATCCAGGCAAAGATCAATCTCCCATCGCTGATTTTTTCTCGATGTGCCGCACTCACATCCGTTCCGGATGAATTAACAATGACGATGGTTTTGTATGATGAACGCAAGGGAGACGCCGGCTATCTTGGCGATTTGGCTACCAACAGTGGTTATCGCTCATTTGGGAGGTGGGTCGAAGATTTGCCAGTTGAAGATTATGAGTGGGTCGTGCATTTGTGGGAGCATGGGTGGGTGAATACCCCCAAAATTTTGGCAAAACAGCTCACTCGGGCACTCAAAGACTATCGACCCAAAGATAAGAATGTCCACATAATCGCAACAAATTTCCGCCGGTTGCTATCGAAAGCCATCAAGCGCGGTTCACTGGCAGTCATTGTCACGAATTAACCTAATGAAATCGTGCCAAATGATTCGGCTGACGATTAACTCCCTCGGGACTAACCTATTCAAGGTTGGCCTGCTGTTGAAAAACGGATCCAGTTGTTATGAAGGTCTTTAGCCCATTGGGCAAGGAGACTTTTTTATGACGACCAAACGAAGGAAGCGTCACAGTCCGGAACAGATTGTGCGGAAGCTTCGCGATGCGGACGCGATGCTCAATGCCGGGCAGGATCAGGCGGCGGTATTGCAGGCTTTGGAGATCAGCGAATTGACGCTGGAGCGTTGGCGGAATCAGTACGGCGGGATGAAGTCCGAGGAAGCCAAGCGGCTCAAGCAGCTAGAAGAAGAGAACCGGCGTTTGAAGCAACTGGTGGCGGACCTGTCATTGGACAACCAGATGCTGAAACACATTGCGGAGGGAAACTGGTAAGCCCTTTCCGGAAGCGCGTGGCCGTCGAGCAGCTTCAAGAGCGGTTTGATGTCTCCGAGCGAAGGGCGTGCAGCGTGTTAGATCAGCCGCGCAGTAGTCAGCGTTACCAAGTGAAGCCGCGGGATGATGAGCAGGCTTTGACAAAGCGGATGCGGCAGTTGGTCGTTCAGCGTCCGCGGTTTGGCTATCGCCGGATCGGAGCGCTGTTGCGAGCAGAAGCCTGGCCTGCCAGCGACACGCGGGTGTACCGTTTGTGGCGCCGAGAAGGCTTGAAAGTGCCGAGAAAGAAGCGAAAACGCCGGAGTTTAGGGATGAGCGCCAACAGTTGTCAGCAGCGGCGTGCGGAACACCAGGACCACGTGTGGTGTTGGGATTTTGTGTTCGATCGGACCGTCAGCGGCAGCGCGCTGAAGTGGTTGTCGATCGTCGATGAGTACACACGGGAATGTTTGACTTTGAAGGTGGATCGCAGCATCACCAGCGAAGACGTGATCGACACACTGGCCGAGCTATTTGCCATGCGCGGAGTGCCGAAACACATTCGCAGTGACAACGGACCGGAGTTCATCGCGGCAGCAATCCAGCGTTGGACGAAGCAATTGGGGATCGAAACGCTCTACATCGCGCCGGGCAGTCCCTGGGAGAACGGCTATGCCGAGAGCTTCCACAGCCGGCTGTGTGACGAGTTTTTGGGACTGGAAGAGTTCGAGAGTTTGACGGCGGCCAGAAAGCTGACCGTGGCGTGGAAAGAGGATTACAACCATTACCGACCGCACAGCTCCCTGGGCTACGTGACCCCAGTGGAATTTGCGGCCCGCTGTGCTGCTTCCGCTCCGGCTACGCCTGCGCTCCAGCAGCACAGCGGAATTACCCAATCCTTACCTTCATAACCCCTGGTACAGAAAATCAAAGCAAGTCACCGGGATTGAACCGGCGACACACGGATTTTCAGTTCATCGCAAACCCGTCCGCTGGTGTCCATAGTGTCTATAGTATAGCGAAAACAACCTAAGAGTGCCCACTGTGTCCACCGGCGTCTACCCGCTTGGCTACAGTTAGGCTACATTTTTTCGGCCGCACGGAGCACGAATAGCCCGTTCACAACCCGAGGGAAATACTCCCGGCTGTAGAACTTGCCCCACCATTCGCAGCCTGCTGCACGATCCGCCCTCAGTCCGACAACGCAACACCTCCAGGGCTGGCGTGCGGCTAACGGGTTGCCAGAAGGTTTTCGTTAGCGCAATATGCAATACGCTAAATGTTTACTGGGCGCCGCTTCGGCGGCCGGCTGATCCCCTACGCCCGCTGGATCCATGGTCTGGCAATCGAGTGCCTCGACCAGCGTGACGAGTGGTTAGCCGGAACGACGTATCGGTCCGCACGGCGCCAACCGTTGCGGCAGGGATGGAACCCGGCCAGGGTCTCATCCGTCTCCGGCGTGGTAGGTAGTGCTCGCAGTTCGCTCGGCGATCGGTCGCCTGTGTTTATTTTCCGGAAAATAACCGGGACCCTTCTGACGGTGTGGGAAAGGTGATTTCAAACGGTCAGAGAGCCAATCCGCTTGGCGGAGTTTTCAAAATGTCTGATGGCATTGACCCGCCGGCGAATTGATCGCTGACTTGAGGGCGCTGATTGAATGCAGCCAATCCAGCTGCCTGGCTGGATTGGTTCAGTCAGCTGCGCTGCAACCCTCGAAGGATCGAAAAGCGGTGCTGAACGCGCGAGAAGCGGAGAAGCAATGCTAATTGCATATTAAGAGGAATCTACCGTCGGCGACGGAACCCGATGGTGATCATGATCGTCTTCGCGATTGAGTCAGCTTGCTGAATGTGCACCTGATGCAAAAGCGAGATAGGCGGCAAGACAGTCTCTTCGCGAGCCAAAAATGTGATTTGACCCAATGACCTGGATCAACTCCTCGCGATGCAGGTCCTCCCTCAGGCTGTCGCTGACGCGGGTCAAAACTAGCACAACACCTTTTTTCGCCAGGTCCTGCTGCAGTTCTCTGAGCATGTTGCCCGCCGTGTAGTCGATGCCCGTAATGGCTCCCGTATCCACGACCAGCCATCGCACGGGCGATGGCGAGTGACTGACCAGCATTCGCGCCTGTTCGGAGCAATAGTTCGCGTTGGCGTAGTAAAGATCGGCGCCGAACCAATACATCACGAGGCCTGGCTCAATCATCTTGCCCGGGGCTACGCTTTCCATTCGCCAGTGCTCCGTCGGATCATTGAGAATGATCGCTGTGGGCGGCCGATAGCCGTGCCGCACATGATCGAGCAGCGACAGGACCATTGCCACTAGAATACCTTGCTCGACGCCGACCAGCACGACGGTTGCCGCGGTGACAAGCGCCAGGATAAATTCCTCGCGACTCTTCTTGCCGATCTTGGCAAGACCGCGATAGTCGATCAGTTTGACCCCAATCAGAAACACGATGGCGGAGAGTGCCGCGCTGGGTAAGTAGCTCAGCGGTCTTGTGAAAAACAGCAACACGAGAAGCACCGTTGTGGCGGTGGTTAGTTGCGACACTTGGCTGCGCCCACCCGCGGAGTCGACCATCGCGGTTTTGGTGGGGCTGCCATTGACGACAAACGTGCCGCTGCAACCGGCCGCCACGTTAGCGAGAGACAAGCCCACGAGGTCTACGTTTTCATCGAAATGGTCGTCGTAGCGCAGCGCATACGCCCGCGAGGTCGCGGCACCTTGCGCGAGGATCACGATGAAGCAGGAGAAGGCCACGGGCACAACCGACGGGATCTCGCTCCACGCAATATCAGGCAATGCCAGATGCGGCAGTCCGCTTGGCACGGCACCCACTAAATTGACGCCATGGTCTCCCCAATGGAAGAAGGCACTGGCAATGATCATTCCGATGACCGCCAGCAGGGCACCAGGAAACCACGGAGCAAAGCGTTCCCACCCCACGATCACGCCTAGAACACACAACGAAATGAAAAGGCTCGCCCACTGTATATCTGCCAGATGCTGCAGCGCGAACCGCAAATGCCCAACGACGCCGTGACCTTCCTCTCCCAGCCCCAACATTCTGAGGGGCTCTCCGAGCGCAATGTAAACACCCACACCCGTGAGAAAGCCCACCAGTACCGTACGTGAGAGAAAATCAGCTAGAAAGCCAGCGCGCAGTACCCGGGCCATTAGGAGCATGGCCCCAGCCTCCAACGCTACTAGGCTCGTCAACGCGACGTACTGGGAACTATAGGGAACAGCCAGCGGGGCCAAGGCGGCGGCTACGATGTCCGCCGTTGCCGAATCGGCCCCCACCGCGAGATGCCGCGAAGAGCCAAAGAGGGCAAACACCAGCATTGGCAACAGAATCGTGTACAGCCCGGTGATGACCGGCGTGCCGATGATCTTGGTGTAGCCCATGACCTCGGGTATTCCGAGTGCAGCCAGCGTGATGCCCGCAATGAGGTCGGGCATCAGTCTGGCCCGGTCCAAGGGGAGAAATCCTTGAAAAAGGGGCCAGCGGGGCGAGGCGCTCGCGGTGTTTGATCGGTTGGCGGACATGGAGTTACTGTAGCGAATCGAATGAACTCAGTGATTCAATACCGGCTATGCGAATTCCAACAGTATGCCGCCGGTGAACTACGGTGCCACCTCACAAGCCGCCGCAACCGTGCCTTCCGCCAAAGCTTCCCGCTATCTGCCACCACCCGCCGCAACCGAGCACAATCCACACGGCAGAGCATTTCCAACGCGCCCCCGCCTTACCGCATGCCCTCTGGCGCCTAATTATCAGGCCGGTTCTCTGGCGCAAATTGCATGCCATTGACAAAAACCTTTTCGCAGGCGCTTTTGGGGCGCCGCTGCGGCTCTGCCGCGGTGCTATTCTGACACAGAGATTTCCGGTCCGCTGCCATTTTCAACGGCCGTCAATTATTAGGCTTTCAACGCCGCCCGGGTGCGCTCCACTAGCTGATTGTCGGGTTGCTGTGAGCCCCGCAGGTTGAAGACGCTGGCCGCGAGGTAGCGATTCCGCCAGGTCGGTGATACGTGATAGTAGTCCTCCAGCACGGCCGAGCTGAATTTGTAATCGTGGGCATTGTTTCCCTTGAGGAACACCAGCAGCCGGGCAGCGTCAATCAACCGCTGTGGATCACCGCCGGCGTTCAAATAGCCCAGCACTTTGCCGGCCGCAGTCAGCCGGTCGCCGCTCACGTCGGCGAAGATTTCCTCGATGGCGCCGGCGCCGGCCGCCGTGGTCGGAATCGACTCCAGCTGATCGAGTCGGTGTTCTTTCAACGGACCCCGACTTGTCAGGGCCTGCCGGAACAAGGGCAGGAACGCAGCGTTCTGCAACAGGAGGAGCCGCCGGGTTTCGTCGCTGGCGGCCGTACCGTAAGCGAAATGCAGGGCATTAGTCGACGTGACAGCGTGCAGTGCCACGATGCCTGGCTGCCGCACCAGCAGCTCTCCGGCTCCCACAAGCAAGGCATCCCAAATCGATTGCGGTGCCACGCCACGGTTCAACAGGTCCACCACCAGCTTGCAGTTTTCCTCGTCGCTTCCTTGGCGGAGTGAAGCCAGCAATTCCGATGTGGCGTGATCATCGAGGCGGCCGTCCTGCCAGACAGCCGGAATTTGCGCGGCCAGTTCGCGGTTACGCTGGATGGGATGATCGGCCGGGGCATCTTCGTTTTTTCGATCCCCTTCACGATTTAACAGCGCGTACGCCAGCGATCGAACCACCGGTTCCGCGTGTTCCTGCCCAATGCATCCCAGCAGCCGCCAACTGTTGGCCACATAAATCGCCTTATGGCCGATGGACCGAAAATCACGGCAGCCGTAGCGGAACAGCAATTCGAAAACATCTCCTGTGCCGGATCCGCGTGCCAGCGCGGCGGCCGCGGTGTCGGCTGGCGCTTCGTCCCAGGCATCCATGGCGGCGATGAAGGCAGTCTGTGCTTTCGACGCCGACGGCAATTTCGCCTCGTCGACGGTCGGCATGATCCAATTTCCTTCGTGCTCGTTCTGGGCCTGCGCATCCTTGAAATAATCGAGCGCCCAAAAGATCGGCAACCAACGATGCTCCTCGGGTGATTGGAGGCTGGCCAGGTGCGCGGCATTGACCACCAGTACTGCGTGAAACTTGAAACCCACCGCCGGGCGCGGCTGGACGTTGCGGATGCCGGCCAACAACAGCGCGGTCAGAACTTCGCGGTAGCTTAGCCCATGGCGAATGCGGGCACCGATTTCCTCGAGCAGCTTGTCGCGCGGTGTTTCTTCCAGGAGTCGCACTAGCGGTTCGATGTCCGGTCGAAACTGGACGGCGCCGGACGGTAGTTTGGTCTCCGCGGCCGACAGTGGTCCTAGCTGCGACAAAAATCTAAGATCGCCTAAGCCACCCAGCACACTACCGGCCACGGCCCCTTGCACAAAGTGACGACGCGAGATGGAGAGCGTCAAGGCATTCCCTCCTCCCGAAAGAAAGCCGACATGAATGCGAAACGTCTGCCACCATTCTACCGCCTGTGCTCACCGCAAGCACTAGGGCGGGTGATGGTAGCGGAGCCGCGGCCAACGATCCATGTGTTTCGTGGCTGAGAAAACTGATTGAATCCATCGTATCGAAGGGAGAAGAACTAAGCCTGAATCTGCGTCACGAATTGCAAAAAATCGAGGAGCTTTGAGGAAGTCGGCAAAGAGAAGCAAGCCGTGACCATGACGATTAGCGACGGTAGAATATCCACACCATGCCTGAAAACATCAATGGATTGATCGAACGGGTGACCTTTCATAATCCGGAGACTGGATTTGCCGTTCTGCGAGTGCAGCTCAAAGGACGAGCAGACCTGGCGACGGTCATCGGCAGTACGACCTCGGTGACGGCGGGGGAGCATGTCGAAGCCACCGGACGATGGGTGATCGACCGACAGCATGGCCAACAATTCAAAGCGGACGAACTGAAGACCACCCATCCGGCTTCGGCGGAAGGCATCGAAAAATACCTAGCCTCAGGAGCAATCCGCAGCATCGGCCCGAAGCTGGCGGCAAGGATCGTTGCCGTCTACAAGGAACGCACTCTCGATATCTTTGAAGAAGCGCCGGACTTTCTGTTACACATCCACGGGATTGGGCAGGAACGCCTGAAGCGAATTCGCCAAAGCTGGGAGGAGCAAAAAGAAGTCCGCAAGATCATGCTCTTTCTGACGGAGCATGGCATCACCTCGGGACGGGCGATTCGCATCTATCGCACGTATGGCCATGAATCCATCGCCAAGATCAAGGCGAACCCGTATCAACTGGCCGACGACATTCGAGGCATCGGGTTCAAGACCGCCGATGAACTGGCGGCGAAGCTAGGGATCGACCGCAACAGCCCTTACCGGGCGAGAGCCGCCGTCCTGTACACCCTGCAAGAGTTGGCCGGTGATGGACACTGCGGCTTCCCGGAATCCGGCGTGGTGGAACACACGATTAAGTTGGTGGAGATCGATCAACAAATCGTGGAAGCGGCTGTCCGCGCTACTGTCCAGGAGCGGTGCGTCATCCGAGAAGATGTCAATGGCGAGCTTTGGCTTTACTTAGCGAGCCTGTATCAGGCTGAAGTTGGCGTTGCCCGGTCAGTTCATCGGA
>JBAPOI010000322.1:0-6189 GCA_049279555.1 Candidatus Sulfotelmatobacter sp. | reverse complement strand
ACACTTACCTGTTCATTTATCATTTTCCGCGTGGACCGGCGGGCGGCGGAATGGAGCATGCTTACTCAACGGCGATCGATGTGAGTGCGTACGTGCTGCCGGGAACTTCCGAAGCGCTGACTTCGGTCACGGCGCACGAATTTTTTCATCTGTGGAACGTAAAGCGCATTCGTCCTCAAACCCTGGAGCCAGTGGACTACACCAAAGAGAATTACACGCGCGCACTTTGGTTCAGCGAGGGTTGCACGAGCGCGGCGGCGGATTTCATCGATTTGCGTGCCGGCCTGCTTGGCGAGCGCCACTTCGAGCAAGACCTGGCGGGCGCCATCAGCGAACTTCAACATCGTCCGGCGCGCCTGACGCAATCGGCGGAAGAAGCGAGCCTGGACGCGTGGCTCGAAGGTGATGCGTACTACCGACGCCCGGAGCGAAGCATTTCTTATTACAACAAAGGCGAATTGCTCGGGATCATCTTAGATCTGGCGATACGCGAAGCCAGCCATGGGCAGGCGTCTTTGCGGGAAGTGTTTGAGTGGATGAATCAGAACTACGCCAAGAAGGGCCGATTTTTTCCAGACTCCGACGGAGTGCGCGAAGCCGCCGAAGCGGTCAGCCACGTGGACTTGGGATGGTTCTTTGCAAAGTACGTTGCCGGAACAGAAGAAATTCCATGGAACGACTTCTTTCGCAGTGTCGGCCTTCGCCTGATGGAGGGAAAAACCACCGTCAGCGACGCGGGATTTGCAGCCTCGCGAAACTTTGATGGTCCCATGATTGTGTCAGCGGTGAATCCCGGCAGCGCGGCCGAGAGCGCCGGTCTGCAGACAGGCGACACGGTTCTGGAAATTAATGGCAGAATGCCCGGCAGGGAATCGTCGCTCGATCTGGAGCGAATAAAGCCAGGCGAAACAGTCTCCGCGAAAATTCGAAACAAACGCGGCACAGAGCACGAGTTCCAGTGGAAAATGGCAAGCAGGGAAGATATTACGTACGATCTCAAGGATGTGGAGAACCTTAGCGCGGAACAGCGGGCCCGCCGGGCGGCGTGGCTCAAGGGTGAGGCACAGGGTCCGCAAGAGGCACTTGCACACTAGAGGACACACGACTAAACGTATGTCAGCCGAGGCATACTCGAAATGATTCGCACCATAGCGATGCTGGTCTTCTGGGCGCTCGCCCTGCCGGTAGCCGCGCTCATCGGGTTTCCCTGGACATTCATCAGTGGAAACGTCAGCTTTCTCTATCGCATCTTCATGTTCGGCGCATGGAACGGCGTCCGGCTCACCGGAGTTCGCGTGGAAACCGTGGGCCTCGACAAACTCGACCCGGCACGCACCTATATCTTCATGTCGAATCACGTATCGAATCTCGATCCGCCGATTACCGTTCCGCTCATTCCGCGGCGAAGCTCGGTGCTGGTGAAGGCAGAGTTGTTCAAGGTTCCGATTTTAGGGCGATCCATGCGAATGGGATCTTTGATTCCAGTCGATCGACACAACCGCGATGCCGGCATCGAATCGGTGCGGATCGCGAAGCACGTCGTGCAGGAGCAGCACTTGAACATGGTGATTTACGTCGAAGGCAAGCGCTCCTTCGACGGCAAGCTGCTGCCATTCAAGAAAGGGCCGTTCTATCTGGCGATGGAATGTGGCGTTCCCGTAGTTCCCGTAACGATCGTGGGAACGATCGACGTAATGCCGAAGGGAAGATTTGCCATCAAGCCAGGAACCGCGACGGTGACATTTCATCCGCCGATTGAGCCGCAGGATTTCGGCAGCAGGGAATGTTTGATGGAGAAAGTACGCATGGCCATCGATAGCGGACTGCCGCAGGAGTTTCGACAGGAACCTCTAAGCGCCGAGGTCAATGCTGAGCACGGAGTAGCCAGGAAAGTATGATTCTGCGCGGGAAAACCTTATTCTTTTGAAATCTTCGCTCTCACCGCCCGTGCGATCTCGGGCAATTTCGGCAGCAGCGCAGAATACTTCAACCATAATTTGTGATCGACGGCAGGTGCGCCGCTCACGAGAGCTCCAGCGGCAATGTCGTTGGCGACGCCGCTCTGCGGGGTGACGATGGCGGCGTCACCGACTTTGCAATGCCCGACCACCCCGACCTGTCCCGTCAATATCACCCGCTTACCAATCTCACTGGAGCCGCCAAGGCCTACTTGCGAGCAGAGCAGTGCGTCCTCGCCGACCTGCGAACCGTGACCAACCTGCACCAGGTTGTCGATCTTCACCCCGCGCCCAATGCGAGTCTGGCCCACGCTGGCGCGGTCGATGCAGGAGTTCGCCTGGACTTCCACATCGTCCTCGATAATGACCGGAGCCGGCTGAGGAATTTTGTGCCAGCGGCCGTCGTGAGTCTTTGCAAAACCAAAGCCATCGGCGCCGACAACGACTCCGTTCTGGAGCAGGACGTTGTTGCCGATGCGGCAGTTCTCGCGGACGACCGAATGCGCGTGCGCAAAGAAATTGTCGCCAATCTTCACGCCGCGATAAATGACCGCATGCGCCAGCAAAACGGCTCTTGCGCCGATCTCCACGCCCTCGTCAACCACCACGTAAGGTCCGATGTGAGCGTCGCGTCCAATGCTCGCCGTAGGGTGGACGATTGCCGTGGGATGTGCGCTGGGGGCGTACCGCACGGGCTCATGAAATAGTTCCAGAGCATGGGCAAAAGCCAGGTACGGATCCTTTGCGCGCAGCATGGCAGTGGGGATGGCAGGGAAGTCCTCGGACACGATGACCGCCGAGGCTCTGGTCGAGCGCGCGGACGTGCTGTACTTAGGATTCGAAACGAAGCTGAGTTCCCCCGGAGCAGCTTGTTCAATGCCGTTGAGGCCAGTGATTTCGGTATCAGGCGAACCGTTTTCCAGACGCGCATTCAGGGCTGAGGCGATGGCGGAAAGTTTCATAGGACGAAATGCAGTGCGAATAAATCGTACACCACGGCAGGGCGCCGGTCGTGCGCGCAGACCCTTCTAATACGAACCGTCCACACCGCCAGCCAGGAAGATAACTTGTTTGCAGAACCCTATTGCAAGAAGAGCGTGAAGCCGGTAATAGAGCTCACGGAGCCGCTTGTAGCCGTGACCGTAACGTTGTAGGTGCCTGCGGGCGTGCCGGGATCCTGAACCGGCGTAGGCGTAGGTTTGCTTCCGCCTCCACCGCAAGCGGGGATTACTACTAACAGCCCGACAACCATGAGCATGAACAAAGCTGCGCGTTGCTGCGGCTTTTTAAAACCTAGAACGAAAACCCCGCCGAGCGCCAAGCTGCTCCCCATCATCAAGCCGGCAAAGTAGTACGGCCGGTCCATTATGTTCTGCGTGGTATGCGGAGCGGTGGTGCTAACGGTAACGGTCACAGTGGTCGTAGCGGCAGTCCCGCTTGCGGCGATGGACGCTGGGCTAAATGCGCACGTAGCCTCAGCGGGCAAGCCCGAGCAGGCGAGACTGATCGTTCCGCTGAAGTTGCTCGAATTTGCCACAGTCATCGATGTCGAACCGGACGAGCCAGGCGCAGAGATAGAGATGCCTGCGAGATTCGATGGGATGGAGGCGAAGAATCCCGGAGTGATGGTAAACGACTGAGCCCCAGTGCTGCTGGCAGCGAAGCTCGGATCGCCCGCGTAGCTGGCGGATACGCTGTGACTACCAGCGTCAAACGTAACGCCGTTGGGAGTCGCTGCGTCGCTGCCTCCCGTGTATGGACCGATACCGGTCGGAGCGTCCCCGGAATTCAGCGCGAACGTGCCGCCGCCAGGGATGGCTCCAAAGGTGTCGGTGAAAGTGACTGCACCGGTTGGTCGACCCGAGTTGGATTGGCCTTTCACGTCGGCTCGCAGATAGACAAAGCTTCCGAATGGTCCGCTGCTGAAGTTGAACTGATTGCCGTTGGAATCAAAGCCGAGCACTGATAGTACGGTCGTGCTGGTCTCGGTGGCAACAGTAACTGGGACTAGGTTGGAGTCGCTGGGCGCGAACGTCCCGTCGCCGCCGTAGTGTGCCCAAACGTTGTAGCTGGTAGGCGTAGGGCTGGGGCCGTCTCCCGGCAACTGGGTAGTGGAAAAGGCCGCAGCCCCGCCAGCCAACGAAAAAAGGTCCAGCGTGCTTGGCGACAATGTGTTGGAGGTCATCAACACGACATCGCCGGTAGGAACCACCGAACCCGTGGTCTGCGCGACGGTTACGCTGCCAGTCACGGACTGGCCGTGAATGATGTTCACCGCCACATTGTTATTCAGGACAAGTGTCGTTGTGCTCGGACTAAACGTTACCGAGTTCCACTGCGTCACAAGATTGTTGATGTTAACCGACCCTAGGCCCGAGGCCAGATCGTAGCCCACCCCAGCTTGGTACTGCGCGGTAGGCGAGCCGTAGTTTACTTCTCCCGGTACGGCATTATTGCCGACGGTTACATCATGGAAGATGCAAGTGTTGACCGGCAACGTGGTGCTCGATCCGTTACACTGCGTGAGAGTGGCATTTTCCGTAGCCGCCAGGCGATACAGAACATAACCCGCAACGCCCTGTCGCGGGCCGTTGGTTGGATTCAGCGTGGCCATCTGTTCATCGACCTGCGCCATGATGCCGGCGAAGGACGGAGCCGACGCCGACGTACCGCCGATGAGAAACAGGAAGAACTCGCCCGAAGAATCGGGCACACAGGAGGCATCCAGGCAGAGCACGTAACCGTCATGGGGCGCAGCCGATAACGATACGTCCGGGATGTCACGGGCGTTGTCGGCAGGGATGCCTGTCACTCCGCTTTGCCAGGAGGGCTTGCCGAAAATTGTGCTAGTGCTAACGCCGCCGCCACTTGCCGCGATGTTGGCGTTGCTGCCACAACTTGACGCAGCACAGCTATCGTTCCAAACATCTTCCGGAATGTAGGAGATTGCGCTCTCCTGGCCGGTGTTCGTCGAACTCCAGTAGAGCGTCGGGTTCGCGGTGTCATCGAAAACTGTGCCACCCACGGCTGTGTTGAATGGCGTGGCTGCCAGTATGTTCACTGAAACAGGGCCTGTTGCTACCGTTTCGGAATTAGGATCGTCGCATCCCTCCGCTCCAGCGTCGCCGGTTGATACGAAATAGGTAATCCCCTGAGCCGCCGCTTGCTCGGCCAAGGCCGTGACGCCGAGTTCGTTTGTGTCTTCGGCTTCGCAGCTGTCGAAGCTTTCGGTCATGATGTCGGCAAAGTTGTTTTCGATGATATAGAGCTCGGAGAGGTCAACGCCATCGGTCGTATTGGTCGAGGCAGAAACCACCAACTCAACATTTGCGCCGGGAGCTACGGCACCCGTCCAGGTGGAGTCCAGGGTGGCTTCGGTTTCTTCGCCGCCTCCCAGATCTCCAGGATCTGCTCCATTGAGAATTATGCTAAAAGTGCCTCCGCTGACGTCAAAAATTTGACCTGAGTCAAAATCCGAGACATCCTCGCCCCCATTGAACAAATTGCTGCGGCCGACCACGCCAATGGTCACTCCGGCGCCCGTAGGCCCAGGAGTGGTGGTGCTGTAAGCATTGCTGCTGTAAATGGTGGCAAAATCCAATGGCGCAAGACCATGCGATCCATCGCCGAATGTGATCGCCGGACGCTTTCCCGGTCGAATTTTCGCTGGCACGGTCTGCTTGGTATAGCGAACCAGGGGCCTCTTAAAGAAGTTATGCAGCGTCAGCACTCCGGCTACGGCGGGAGTCAGCGCGGTCGGAATCTGCGGATCGCTGGAGTTGGCCCAGTGCTGCTCGCCGTTGACTACATATTTATGAATGGCGGTGTGAAACGCTTGCTGTACCTGGCTGGCCGAACCGGAGAATTCCAATACAGTGCGCCCTTTGGTCGTGCCCACCTGGAATCCATGCGACTGCAACCAAGTCGTGATGGTCTGCAGGTCGGAGTCGGTGGGTCCAAATTGCTTGCCGTATTGCGTCGGCGTGAGCCATTGGTGGTAGCTGGGCGAGTGCTTGTCCTGCTGGTCGTCGAGCAGTTTGCGAAGTGCGGATTCCTGTGCGGGGCTGCGCTTTAGCACCAGCAACATGCGCTGCATCGGCAGAGTAGCCGGCGCCGTTCCCAGATCGAATTGCGGCCGCGCCAGGGGATGCGTGTTCCCCTTGAGCACCGTAAGCTGCGCTTCGCTCACCGCCTGCGTAATAAGCGGCTGCGGCAAAGCTGCCGTCGGCTG
>JBAPOI010000321.1:0-4628 GCA_049279555.1 Candidatus Sulfotelmatobacter sp. | reverse complement strand
AAGGCTTACGCGGGGTTTTTGGGCAAAGCCGGGGGGAGGGGGGTACCTGGATCTTCAGCCTCCTGAGGACGAAACCATTCCGCAGCTGACCCAGGGATCGCTGACTCACCGCGCCCGCGCCAGCACCAGCGTAATGTCGTCTGGCTGCTCCTGGTCGCCGATCCAGTCATCGACCGCTTGCGTGACGGTCTGGCTGATTTGCAGCAGCGGCAGGCGGCGGTTTTCGCGGACCAGGTCGATGAGGCGTTCCTCGCCAAATTCTCCGAATTCATTTTCCGGCTCGCTGACGCCGTCGCTATAAGCGAGGAAAATTTCGCCGGGATGCATGTCCACCGAATCTTCGTCGTACGTCATGTTATCGAATAGCCCGACCACCGTGCCGCCAGCTTCGAGCCGCCGCACGCCGCCATCTTGCGCAATCAGAAGGGGCGGCAAGTGACCTCCGTTGCTGTAGGTCAGCCGGTGCAACCGTCCATCGTACACAGCGAGAAACAACGTGGCGTACTTTTCCGGCGGAGTGCTTTCATAAAGCTGATGATTCAGCAGGCCAAGCAATGCTCCCGGAGAAATCTCGATGCCTTCTGGCCAAGCTGCCATCACTCTGGCAGCGCCAGCTAATGCACCCACGCCCACGGGCTCACGCATCTGCGGCAGACTCTCGACGCTGTAGGCACGCACCGCGGAGTGAATCGTCGCCATCAGCAGCGCGGCTGAAATTCCCTTCCCGCTGATATCGCCGACGGCCAAAATCAACTTGTGCGAACTGGCCGTGAGAAAGTCGTAGTAATCGCCGCTGACCGTGCGAGCCGGACGACAGAACCCGTGAACCTCAAGCGACTCTAGCTCTGTAGCCTGCCGCGGAAAAAGTTGGGCCTGCACTTCCTGCGCAATGGCTAACTCGCCCTCCAACCGCTGCTTTTCTTTTTGCTCTTGAATCAGCTTCTCGATGGATTCGGTCATCGAATTAAATGACAAAGAGAGCTGCGCCAATTGGTCCGTCGACTTCACTGGAATGCGATGGCTGAAATCACCGCGATCGACGCTTCTGGTGGCGTCATAGAGCTGCGCCACGGCTCCGGTCACCGTGCGCGTCATACGAGTGCCGATAAGGAGAGAGATGAGCTCGATAATCGCGAAGAAAACCAGGATCGCCAAGAGAATGGACTCGATGCCTTTAGCCCATTTCTCCAACGACGCGAAGAGGTGACCATAAAGCACCGAGGGCATGGTGCGAATCTTAACTGCCGGCGACGTATCGGTGTCGAGGGCTTCGTTCTCTCCCGTACTCCAGTTGACGACGCGCAGCGGCGTACCGAAAGGAATTTCCCGGTCCATGACGCTGGAGGACGCCGGCAGTCGACCTACGGTGAAGGTCGGTTCGTTGCGGATTCCGTTGGCCAACAGCGTGATTTCGCCAAGGTTTGCGGCGATGTCGGCCAGCAGATCTTTATCCAGCGGTTCGCTGGTGATGACGGTTAAACTTTCTGGGCCTACCGTAAACACCGAGGCCACACGCAACTCCAATTCGCCTTGGTCACGAACGATCTCCTTGAATGGTTGGCCGTCGCGCATTGCCTTTGCGTACGGATTGTCATCCTTATGAAAAAACCCGGGGAAGGATACGACTTTCGTGGGCTCTCCTCCGCTGAGCGGCAGGATCTTCGCACCGTGCCAGGCACAAACTCGCCGCCTGCCCCAGGCACGGTCGCGCTTCCTTAATCCAGCCAAAGACTCCGCGTTGGGGGTCTGGCCTTTCTCAATGCGCGCGGCAATCTCGTTGCCCACGGCGGCATTTGCCGCCTGCATACTGCGGAGCTGTGCGGCGATCTCCGAGGTAACTACGAAACTGGAAAACTGCCCGGCGAAAAGATAGATCGTTATCAATCCAATTAGGACCAGCAACACGGCGGGAATAACGCCGATGAACACGTATGTAACGATCAGGCGGTTGCGCAAGCGCCACAGAAGTTTTCGTTTGAGCCAGCGGAAGGCAACAATGGAAAACAGTAAGGCCGCATCGAAAACCAGAAATTTAACCCAGCCTCCAATACTCCCTGCCCATGCGGGCGCAAACAAGTTCAAAACCATTTGCAGGACGAAGAGTCCGGCTGCCAAACCCAACGAATAACAGGCTCCGCGCGCGATCCATCCCTGTGGCCACAATCCGGTCACCAGCATTCTCGCGCGTAATCTCGTGTAAAACGTCCTCATAGGTTTGAGTCAGAGCCTGAAACGAAAGCCGTGGCCCTATCCAGGCTCCGGCTCTTTTTCAACTCCACTAGATCTCGGGATACAAATCGAAAAATGCTTCGAGACTCGTGCGCAACTGTTTTTCGATCTCTTCCTTACTACCTTCGAGGATGTGCATAGTGACCCGCGCCTCGTGTCCGTTGGTAAGCTTCACCGGCGCATCACCAACCTCCGCAATATCTTCGGCGGGCAACAGACGCATTCCGTAAACCAGTGTCAGATTCGCCATTATTGAATTCTAATCGTGTTCCCGGCGCTGGCGAAATTCTTTACAGCAGGCCCTGGTTTCGAACGATGGACTTAATTAGTCACCACAAAGGCATCGGGGCAAACGGCGCATATCAGTTAGAATTCTGCCGTGCTCTCAAAAATCAGTCTGATCTTAGCCAGCGTTCTTGCCGCTCTTCCCGCCACATCTCAACAGGCCGCCGAGCCGGCGCCTTCAACTCAGCCGCAAGTAAAAGTGAACATGCTGAACGTATGCTCGCCATCCGCAGAGGAGCAGAAGGAAATCGCCTCCGCCCTGGCTCGCATCCCCAAGCAGCCGCTGTTCACTTCCGACTTCGAGATCTCCCACGGCCGCTCCACGCTAAACGACTCGCCGAATTTCCTTCAACCGGGGCAGGGCGCACAAATGTCGGGCGAGCCATCGGTCGCCCGCTACGTCCGCATTCGTCGCGAATTCGCCGTGCAAGCCTTGTTCGCCAGCGTGCAATATTCTTTTAGTGACGACGGCCAAAACATGGTGGAGACCCTGGTTTTGCACGTGCGAGATCCCAAAGACTTGATTCAGGTTTCAATGGAAGACAGCGCTTCTTCGATCAGCAGCGCGGCGAACATGGTGGCGGCAAACACCCCGGCCAGCCGCATCCGGCTAGAGCGTTTTGGAAAATCGTCTGTGGCGTTGGCTCGTTGTAACGGATCCGAAAACGGCCCCCCGCCCGATCAGAGCGCCTACGAACCGCTGTTTCGTGGCGCATCCGATGTACTTGCCGAGTATCGAAGTTTGCTCGGAGTTAAGCACGCGGTGGCAGCAGAACTGGCGCAAATCCCGGCGGCGGCGAAAGGCGTGGCGAAACCGAAATCGGCGGGCGCTTCTCCTAAATAATCTGGAGACAAGAAATGATTGGGAGTTTCCGGAATCTCAGCGACCGTAGCGTTCTAAGATCTGACTTTTCGCGACTGAAACAAGGGCCTTGCATCGAAAGCGTAACATCGACAATCTAACGGCTGATATCTAAAAAATCATGAGCGAAACTCGTAACGTCGTCATCATCGGTTCCGGCTGCGCTGGACATACTGCTGCGCTTTATACCGCGCGCGCCAACTTCAAGCCTCTGGTGGTCGAAGGCCACGAGCCCGGCGGACAACTTTCTCTCACCACACTCGTCGAGAATTTTCCCGGCTTTCCCGAGGGAATTATGGGACCACAACTGGTCGAGAACATGCGCAAACAGGCCGAGCGATTTGGCGCTGAATACCGGATGGCCCACCTGACCAGCGTCGACCTTAGCCAGCGGCCGTTCCTGCTGCATCTCGGCAAGCATCAGGTGCACGCGCAAACATTGATCATCGCCAGTGGCGCTTCCGCGCGCTGGCTGGGCTTGCCCAACGAACAAAAGTTGATTGGTCACGGCGTTTCTTCGTGTGCTACCTGTGATGGTTTCTTTTTTTCAGGGAAGGAGATCGTTGTGGTCGGCGGCGGCGACTCCGCGATGGAGGAAGCCCTGTTCCTCACTCGCTTTGCCACTAAGGTCACGCTCATTCATCGCCGGGACAGTTTTCGCGCCTCGAAAATCATGCTAGATCGCGCTCGACACAACGAAAAGATTCACTTCCTCACCGACACCGTGGTTGAGGATGTCTACGATCCGACGAAGCACGAAGTCACCGGCCTCAAGCTGCGCAACTTAAAAACGAATGTGGTTTCAGATTTCCCCACTAGCGCGCTGTTTCTGGGCATCGGCCACGATCCGAATGCCAAGATGTTCGACGGCCAGCTCGACACGGACGAGGACGGATATCTCAAGACTCACAGCTACGTACGAACGAAAGTGCATGGAGTCTTCGCCTGTGGCGACGTGCAAGACCGGCGCTACCGCCAAGCCATTACGGCGGCCGGGAGCGGCTGCATGGCGGCCATTGAGGTGGAGAAATTTCTGGAAGAACACGGCGCGTGACGATGACTAAATAAGAGTAAGGATGTCAGTGCTCGGCCCCTTGCACGTAAGTTACCGTGGAAGGCCTTCATTCGATTACTAGCGTAACTACGCTGCCGATGGGAACTCTCTTATTCTGCTAGCAATATGAGACCCAAGGGCGTGCGGATTGCAATTGCGGTTTTTTTTCTTGCTCCAGTTTTAATGTTTGCTCCCAGC
>JBAPOI010000320.1:0-2587 GCA_049279555.1 Candidatus Sulfotelmatobacter sp. | reverse complement strand
GTGTCCTGCGTGCTGGTGCTGACCCGGCTGTAAATAGCGATCCTCATGGCTGCAGTATACAAACCAGTTTGAACGATTAGATAAGTTCGGCAATAAAACGGTCGTTTTTGTGCCGACAAAATCCACTTCGCTAAGTTGTTGATTCCTGGCGGAAGCAGGTGGCGATTTTTGAGGACGTTTTTGGTACGGCAGTGGCGGCGGCGGCAGGTGCCCAACTTTTTGACGCCACCTGAACGTCACGAATTGTTCGTCACGGAAAAAGATGAATCGCCTGGGGATGAGTGGGCTTAGGCCCTACGGATTCGCACTCGTGGTCGATACCAGTTCTGAGATCGCCGCTATTCTTCCTTGGGGGTTAAGGCAGCTTTGAGGAAAGGCAAGAAAAATGATCCGACGCCTGCAAGCGCAGAAACGAGCTTAGGCTTCCCCTGACCACCAAGCTGCCCCCAAACCCCTATTAGCGGAAGACTGATGACGAGCCAGGTGGCACCCCATACCACTTGAACTAAGACAGCCTGAACAAGATATCTTTGATCACCAGCAACGACCACTATGTCCCAATAGACCCAAGCAAATACTAAGAACCCTGCAGCCAGAAAAGCAGACGACACCTGCCAATCATGGAGAACGTGTGCAGCACAAAGAGAACCGCAATTGAGCACATCATAGAAGCTGATCCAGCGATACCAAATTCGAGACAGCGCAACGAATATAATGAATTCACACCCCACGGCTACCCTGTAGCACAAAGGAGAAATGTCCCGATTTCCAAAACTGTAGATACGCCGTTCTTCGTCCGATTTGCCGCCCAGCCAATTACGGCACCATATCAGAGATATGTACAGTATCCCAGCTCCAGCCACCGACAGTGCAGCCCATGTTGCCTTTGAGTCCGAGCCCGATCCATGCGCTGAAGGTGCGAACCATATAAGGATGGCGAGTGGCGGATACGAGGCGCACCATGCGAACATGAGATCGCTCAAGAAGAACGGTACAAGCTGAACCTCTCGTTCCGCTTTCTTGAGGTCACCTTCTCGAAGCTCCCGGAGCTTAATCAAAGCACTTATTGTTCTCAAGTCTATAAAGCTCGACATGGTAGGATTGCTCAGCTTTTTATCGATGTCATTTATCTCCTGCTGATAAGCCTCCTGCTTGGAAAGCACCTTTTTCACGTTCTTCTTGAGCCTTCCTTTTAAACACGTATCACGAATGTCTCGTCTGAAAAAAACTTTGTTGCCTCCTAGCCAGGCAGCGCACCCTGTAGGTACGATTGCAAGTAGAAAAGCAGCCAACAGTATGAGCGCAATGATTGGAGTTCCGAACTTGCACTTCAGAGAGGTCGTAAGTTGATCAAGAAAGAACTCAGGCGCAATACTTGCACTGGCATCGGGTCGGGGGAGTGGGGGATGTGTTTCCGCCCACTTGCGACATCGCTCCTGAGCCTCTGAGGGACTCTGCGGTGGTAGGTTAACGCTTGCTTTATCACTTTTTTCCTTAGCCGATTCCACGGTTGAGGCAGCGAGATTTAACCAGAAACAGGCTTCCACATCATCTTGTGAAATACCTTCTCCAGATTGGTACATCGTGCCCAGTCTTTCCTGAGCGACTGCCAGCCCCTGCACAGCAGCCTTGCGGAACCAGCGCACAGCCTCTGCGTCATTCTTCGGGTTACAGTTGACAGTGCCATCGGCATACATCACGCCAAGTTTGAACTGAGCCTGTGGGTCTCCGCTCGTGGCTTGCCTGACGAGTTCGGTAATGTCCACGGGAGAACACGGATTGCCTTGAGCCACCATCTGAGTAGCGGTCGAGAGTATCAACAGGATTGGCAGCAGCCATCGAAGAGAACATCCGCTGAAACGCATAGGACCTCATGACACTTCGGACTCTAAGGCACACAACGGGCACCGTTGTCCCACTCAACGGCGAATCGAGGAATTGTTTGTGCGGTTTTCCTTCAAACGTGCGTATTGAACGCCCACAACATCTGACGGGTAATGCTTGTTAGGTTGATCATAGCTGCGAGCCTCCCGACCGGAATTCTCCAGATTAGGCACCGAAACCAGGAGCGTAATGCGCAAAAGGAAACAGAGCCGATTTATTCATGGCATCCCCTCAGAATCTCAGGCCGATTTCGCACCGCACTCGGCGCAAAAAGCCGATCCCACCTGAAATTGAGTGCCGCATCGCAAGCATATATTGCTCGGAGTATGGGGGTGACCGCAGTGCGGGCAGAACTTCGAGTTGCCCGCCGGTGCGCCGCAATCGCAGCAGAATGCACCCTTAGCCGCTGACTGCGGAAACGGAATGGGAACCGGGTCATGCAGCGGCGGGTGCGGGACTGCAGCAGATACGACGGAGTTCGCATCTGCGACATAAACGGGGTCGGCACTCGGAGCCAGCTGAGCGGGGCGAGCAAACGCCTCGGCATTCATGCTCCTAGCCACCTGCCATGCGATTCTACCCGAGATTACTGCCAACACTATCCCAATCAACCTAGCCGTCCCAGGACTCGCCGAACTAAAGGCGGCTGGATACGCGGTGGAGATAAAGACCACGGCCACGATAGCGCCGAAGAAATTCACCG
>JBAPOI010000319.1:0-1676 GCA_049279555.1 Candidatus Sulfotelmatobacter sp. | reverse complement strand
CCTCGATGCAGCGAGCCGCTTGGTTTCCAATTTGTCAGAGTGCGTATTGCTAGTTGCGTGCACGGATGTCGCCTCTCTGTGGAGTGCGGCGCGAGTGCAGCAATATCTTGGGGAAACTGGTAACCGCGAGCGCGTGCGGTTGGTTCTGAACCGCTTCCGTAAAGTTCCCGGCTTCACCGAAGCGGATGCGGAGAACGCAGCCGGCGTCAAATTGTTGTGGCGCGTTCCAAACCAATATTTCGCAATCTCGTCGGCGATCGACCGCGGCGCCCCGGTGATGGAGCAGAGTCACACTGAGATTGCCCGTTGTTTTTCCGGGCTGGCGCAGGAACTGACCCGTAATGACGTCGATGTGAAGCGTGCAGCGTGGTCGCTGTTTAAGACGGTGTAAGACTTTATGGCGAATCTGCAAACCTTCGAGCGCAGTGAATACCAGCAGGTAAAGTCAGATCTGCATCGCAAAATTCTCGACCGGCTCGACCTGGAGAAGCTGGGCCGCAGCACCAGCACCGCGGCGCGTGAAGAAGTTCTCGTCCTCATTCGCAACTCCGTCAACAGCGAAGTCATTCCACTTAGCTTTGCCGAACGCGAGCGACTTTCTCGAGAGATTCTTGATGAAATCTTCGGCCTGGGTCCGCTTGAGCCTCTGCTTAAGGATCACACCATCTCCGACATTCTAGTGAACCGCTTTGACAGGGTTTACGTGGAGCGCGCCGGCAAGCTGGAGCTGACCGGGCTTTCTTTCAAAGATAATCAGCACTTGATGCAGATTATCGAGCGCATCGTTTCCCGCGTTGGCCGACGAGTCGATGAATCTTCTCCAATGGTGGATGCCCGCCTGCCTGACGGATCTCGCGTGAACGCGATCATTCCGCCGCTGGCACTCGATGGCGCATGTCTCTCGATCCGCCGTTTCGGGCGCGACCCGGTAACTGCCCGCAACATGATCGAGAACCACTCTCTGACCGAGGCCATGCTGGAGCTATTGTCGACGATGGTGAAGGGGAAGTTAAACCTGCTGATCTCCGGCGGAACCGGCGCCGGCAAGACCACCTTGCTCAACGTGCTCTCGGGCTACATTCCAAACGTGGAGCGCATCGTCACGATTGAAGACGCCGCTGAACTTCAGCTCAAACAAGAACACGTTGTCCGTCTGGAGACTCGCGCAGCAAACATCGAAGGCCAGGGCGCGGTGCGGCAGCGGCAGCTGGTCATCAACAGTTTGCGTATGCGCCCCGATCGCATCATCGTCGGCGAAGTCCGCGGCGAAGAAGCTTTCGACATGCTGCAGGCCATGAATACAGGTCACGAAGGCTCGCTCACTACGGTTCACGCAAACTCCGTGCGCGACGCGTTATCCCGCGTCGAGAATATGGTCTCGATGGCCAATCTGAACATTCCAGAGCGCGCGGTGCGCCATCAGATTTCGTCTGCAATTCATGCCGTAGTACAGGTCTCCCGCTTGTCCGACGGCACGCGCAAGGTGATTTCGATTTCCGAAGTTACGGGAATGGAAGCCGACATTATTACCATGCAGGATATTTTTGTCTTCGAGCGCCGCGGCATCGACGACTCCGGCAAGGTCCGCGGAGTTTTCCGTGCCACCGGCGTGCGCCCTCATTTTTCCGATCGGTTGGCGACGTACGGCGCACGCTTGCGCGCGGCATTATTTGAGT
>JBAPOI010000318.1:0-5750 GCA_049279555.1 Candidatus Sulfotelmatobacter sp. | reverse complement strand
CCTGCATTCCATCCACCTTGGGCATCTTCAGATCAAGCAGCACCAGCTTCGGGGGCTGATCGAAAGAGCGATCGCTGTGGGGTCCGGTGCAGAATAAAAACTCCAAGGCTTCCTCCCCATCGTGGGCGACGAAAACGTGGTTGGCAAGATTCTCGGCACGCAGAGCATGCAGCGTCAGATCTATGTCGTCTTGACTATCATCGACCAAAAGAATATCGACTTCAGTTGAGTTCATATTTAAGCTCCTGCCACTATGGTCTTGTTTCCGGCGCCGCCGGACACAACTTCGGCTGGCATGACCCCGGCAGGTTTGTCCGCGCCGAGGCTAAAGTAAAAAGTTGCGCCCTTATCGAGTTCTGAATTCGCCCACACCCGGCCTCCGTGCTTGTGGACGATGCGTTTCACCGTAGCCAGTCCGATGCCCGTGCCCTCGAAATCCTCGGCGCGGTGCAGGCGCTGGAAGACTCCGAACAACTTGTCCTGGTACTTCATGCTGAAGCCGACACCGTTGTCACGAATGAGAAAGAGAATTTGCCCGTTCTCTTGCCGGTAGCCGATCTCGATCACGGCTTGCTCGCGCGGGCGGGTAAATTTGAGTGCGTTGGCCAGCAGGTTCTGGAAAACCTGTTTCACCAGAACGGCATCGCACATCGCGGCGGGCAGTTGCGCTATCTTCCACTCGACCGCGCGGCCATTCACTTCCGGCTGCAACAGGGACATGACATCGTCGACGATCGGGTTCAGCTGGGTAGCTTCCAGCTTGAGAGCGTGGCGGCCTACCCGCGCCAGATTCAGAAGCTCATCCACCAGCAGTCCCATGCGGCGGGTGCCGTCCTCGATGCGGTGAAGATGACTGAGGGCTTCCGGCTCCATTTTGGGGCCAAAATCCTCGAGCAGGATTCTGGAGAAGCCGCCGATGTGGCGCAGCGGCGCCCGCAGATCGTGGGAGACCGAGTAGGTGAAAGCCTCCAGTTCAAGATTCGCTGCCTTCAATTCTTCCGTCCGCTGTTCCACCCGCGCTTCGAGTTCTTCGTTGAGTTTTCTGATTTCGCGCTCTGCCGCTTTGGCCTGGGTAATGTCGCGGAACGTGACCAGGCCGCCCCACACTGCCCCGTGCTCGTCTCGCAGGGGCCGGCCGCTGGCTTCGACCAGCAGTTCTCCGGCGACAGGATTTCGTACGAGTGCGACTACTTCGGCCGTCTCACCCTGAAGGGCGCGGACTAGGGGAAAGTCGTCGACGGGAAAGATGGCGCTCCCGTCCGGCAGATGGAAGTCGTAGATGTGGGCCCGCAGGTGGATGGGAACGTCCATCGGTTTTCTGCCAAAAATGTTCTGAGCCGCGGGGTTGGCGATTATAAATTTCCCCGCCTGGTCGCAGACGATCAGACCTTCCTTCATGTTGTCGAGGACGGATTGCAGCATGGCCGCCTGGGCTTGCAGAGCTTTTTCGGAGCGCCGCAGTCTCTCGGCTTGCTCGGCCAATTCCTCCGCCTGCGAGGCCAGACGCCGATCGGCCATCTTCCGTTCCGTAATGTCGCGGAAGGCGACCACTCCGCCTCGCACCTTGCCATCCTTGCCTTTCAAAGGGCCGCCACTAATCTCGAGCCAAACTCCTTCCTCGAGCTCCGGGTTGCGTACAAAAATTTCGGCCGTACTGACCTCACCTTGAATGGCGCGCGACAAGGGATTTTTCTCGGGCGGAAGGGGTGTGATGGTGTCCGGCAGGTAAACGCCGTAATGTGAATTCCATTCGCCGGGGGTAACGTTTTCTGCGCCCATGCCTACGATCTTCGTAGCGGCGGGATTCCACAGAATGAATTTTCCGTTTTCATCGGCGGCGACCAATCCCTCGTCAATGCTGTCCAGCACCGACTGCAGCATGATGGTCTGCGTCTCCAGCGACTGCTGCGAGCGGATCAACTCCTCGGATTGAAGGTAGAGCTGGTCCGTCTGCCTGGCGAGTTGCTGCTCCGCCTGCTTGCGCGCTGTCACGTCGATGACGGTGGCTTCGATTACATCGCCCGCCTCATCTTCGCCCTTCACCAAAACCAGGCTCATGACCACCCAGACTGGGTTACCGTTTTTCCCCTTGAAGCAAACTTCATGGTTGTTAAGCGCTTGGTTTTTCTCTAGCAACGCTACGAGACGCCTGCGCTCTTCCGGGTCAATGTAGTGGATCTCAGGTGTTGGTCGAGCTAGAAATTCAGCGCGAGAGTCATAGCCGAGCATCCGGACCATGGCGTCATTGGACTCGAGGATGCGGCCGTCCAGCGTGTTGCGCAGGACCCCGGCGGCGGTGCGCTCCACGAAACGCCGGTAGCGTTCCTCGGCGAGCAGCCGCGCTGCCTCGGCATGTTTGCGTTCGGTGATGTCGCGGGCAATCTTGGAAGCGCCGACAACCACGCCGCTGCCGTCCCTAACGGGCGAGACGGTCACGGAAACGTCGATGCGCCCGCCGTCTTTCCGAATGCGCACGGTTTCATAGTGCTGGATGCTCTCCCCGCGCCGCACGCGCGCCAGAATGCCGGCCTCCTCGCTCGCCAACTCCGGCGGGAACAGCACTAGCATGGGTTGGCCAATGATTTCCGCTGCCGAGTACCCGAATATCTTCGCGGCACCCCGATTCCACGCGTTGATTACGCCGTTCAGATCCTTGCTGATAATCGCGTCGTCGGAGGAGTCCACCACCGCAGCCAGACGCTCGCGTGTCTCTTCCATCCGCTTGCGTTCGGTGATGTCGGCACGGATCGCCATGTACTGCCGCGGTTTCCCGTCGCCATCGAGGAACGGGACGATGGTCGTATCCACCCAGTATCTCGATCCGCCCTTGGCGCGGTTGCAGATGTCTCCGCGCCACACCTCCCCATTGGCGATCGTACGGTACATCTGGCGGAAAAACTCCGGCGAGTGGGTACCGGAGTTGAGGATGCGATGGTTCTTTCCTAACAATTCCACGCGCGAATATTTGCTGATGGCGCAGAACTTGTCGTTAACATAGGTGATGGTCCCCTGAACGTCGGTGGTGGCGACGATGGCGTGCTGATCGAGCGCGAACTTTTGGTCAGCCAGCTCCTTGAGCGCCGTCTCTCTCGTCGCCAAACCTTCCCGTAGCATCGCCATGGCCCGGTTGCGCTCAGCCATTTCAGACTCCAGAGCCGCCGTGCGTTGCTCCACGCGTTGCTCCAGTTGGGCGTTCAGAGTGCTGAGTTGTGTCCGTGCCCGGGAGCTGATATCGGTCTCGCGACGGATGGCCGCCCCCGCCACTACCAGAAAGATCACTCCCGCGAATGTGCCCGCGACTGTGATGAGGTCAGTCTTGCGCCTTCCGGCGACGGTCTTCCGCGTACGCTGGCTCAACAACGCGGACTCCTCGGCCTGCATTGCCAGAACCGTGCCGTGCACCGCTTCTATGAGCTTCTCGGTCTCAAAAACCTCATTGGCTGTGGGAACTGCATTCCTCTGCAGGCGGTTTGTGACCATTTGCTCGGCGAATCTCAACGCAGCCCCGATCTGGGGGTCTAGCAAATCGATTCGCCGTTGCTGGCTCGGATTATCCGTGGTCGACCCACGAAGAGCCTCAACATCCTGCCGTAGGGTGTCTTTCGAGGCATGATAGTGCGCCAGCAAGACGGCGTTTCCACTCAACGCAAAGCCCCGGGCGCTGGTTTCCGCTTCAGCTACATGCTGCAGAGCAGCCTGGAGGCCGTGCATTACGGCATAGGAGTGGGCAACGAGGTCGGATTCAGCCGATGCCGATCGTCTGCTCCTCCAGGAAAGAAAACCCAGCAAAACGATTAAGAACGCAGCTAGAGCGACTCCGCTGCTCACCCAGCGCCTGAGTGGAGCGTCGGCCACAGCAGCATCAAGGTGCTGGCGCATGGCAATCTGCTCTTCCAGCCGGCGATTCTTTTCTTGCAGGTGAATTAGGTTCGGCACCGCAACTGCCTGCGGAACGAGCGGTATCAGCAAGATCGCGGTAGCGACGGAAATCGTCGCCGTAATCGCCTTGAGGATGCCAGCGAATAAGTACGACGCGTGCCAGATGTTCCAAACTTCCACCAGATGGGTGGTGCCACAAGCTAGGATGAACCCCCCAAACATCCAGAAGATCCAGTTGAAGGGAAGATCGCGTCGCTTGCGTATAAAGTAGATGAGGACAACTGGAATGCAGTAGTAAGACAGCGTGATCAGGCCGTCAGAGATAACATTCAGCCAAACCAGCCGCGGGTCCCACAGGTAGCAATAGCCGTGCGGCATGAAATCGGCGGATCGAACTGACAACACGCCTCTCATCTTGTCGGTCATCCAGAGCAAAGCCCCAGCCACAGGGGCAGCGATCCCTGCTTTGGCGAGGCGAGATGCCACAGCGTGCTTCACGGACAGAACGACTCCTCGAACGTGCTCCGGTTGAACGAAGGTTTGTGAGAAGGCTGCAATACAGCAACGTGGCGCAACCTTGCCAATCAGGTTATCGGCGGGCCTGAGGCAAGCTTTATCTCTGGAAGTGGCCTGCGGACTATCGAAAGGAGGCAGCGGAAGGTGTACTGCCGATCAGTGTGCCTTCGGACGTGATCGAGGCGCAGCTCCGCTCACCAAGGTCCGGGAAATGCGTGCAGAATGAGTGTTTCTTCAGGTCGAAAGATGTTAAACGAAACTCATTCGGCTCGAAAGACGTTTGCCCTTAAAGAGAATGTGAGAAGAGAGACGTGAAAGAGTAAGAGTTAGAGCTAAGAGTTAGAAACGATAAATCGAGAAACAAACCGGCGCTCGGCATTAGCCAGCTTTGCGTTCGGCGGTGATTGTCGGTTCAGGGGAAACGTCGTCTTCGTCCCACTCAAATGACAGCGCCCGCGCGGTGGTTTCGATGGGCTCGAGTTGAGGAATGTCGTCGGCCACCGAAGCTCCCAGTTCTGCGAACTTGCGCGCAGAGACCAGCACTCGGCTCTCGAGCGAGCCTACGGCTTTGTTGTAAGACTCGACCGCGCGGTCGAGCCCGGTGCCGACCGAGGTAATGTGGCCTGCGAGATTCCGCAGGCGGTCGTGCAATTCTTTGCCGAGTTCGCTGATCTGTTGCGCGTTGCGCGCCAGCTTCTCTTGATTCCAGCCGTAAGCCACGGCTTTCAGCAATGCGATTAGCGTGGTCGGCGAGGCTGGGATTACGCGGTTCAGAACTCCGTGCTCAATCAAGCCGGAATCCTGCTCGAGCGCAGCACTAAAAAATGTTTCTCCAGGAAGAAACATCACTACAAACTCCGGAGTCGCGTCGAACTGCTCCCAGTATTTTTTGCCGCTGAGGGTGTTCATGTGGTCGCGAACCTGCCGGGCATGATTGGTCAGGCAGTCGCGGCGGGTTTCCTCATCGGTTGTCTCGAAGGCGTCAAGAAAAGCTTGCAGCGGCGTTTTGGCATCCACCACCACATGTTTGCCGCCCGGCAACTTCACCACCAGGTCGGGACGCAGACGTCCGTTATCGCCGGTCACAGTTTCCTGCTCGGCAAAATCGCAATACGAAAGCATGCCGGCGATCTCGACCACGCGCCGCAACTGAATTTCTCCCCAGCGTCCGCGTACGTTGGGGGTGCGTAGTGCACGCACCAGATTGCCTGTCTCCGATTGCAGTTCTTTCTGCGTCGTGATCAGCGATTGCACCTGGGTATAAAGTGCCGAGTAAGCTTTGCCGCGTTCGATCTCCAATTGCTGAATCTGCGTATCTACTTTGTTCAACGACTCGCGCACCGGCGCGACCATCT
>JBAPOI010000317.1:0-1881 GCA_049279555.1 Candidatus Sulfotelmatobacter sp. | reverse complement strand
GCGTGAAGCACGTGGTAGAGCATCACCTTCCTGACGCCGCGGGAATTGCAGGACGCCACGCGGCTCGCGAATACTCTGGAAAGATTCTTCAGGCCGGCATTGAAGATGACAAACGCAACTTCACGCGCTTCTTCCTGATTCGCAAATCGAGCACAAAACTCAAGCGCCTTATCTCAAGCGGCGCAAACAAAACTTCCATCGCCTACAAGCTGAAGAATCAGGCCGGTGCGCTATTCAAGTCGCTCAGCGTCTTCGCCCTGCGCGACATCAGCCTGAGCAAGATCGAGTCCCGACCGATGCGTGGACGGCCCTGGGAATATGTTTTCTACGTCGATTTCCTGCGCGGCGATGACGAACCCGCAAGGAACGCTCTCCGTCATCTGGGCGAGGTTGCGGAGTTCGTGAAGGTATTGGGAATTTACCGGGCCGTCTGAAACGTGGAATTAGGGGAAGGACTGCCCATTCTCGCATGCCGCATTAGCCCCGGTACCTTAGGCATCATGTGGGGCTGAGAAAAATACCGATAGAATACAAGAATTCGTGCGTCGTCCGTCGCGAATGAAACCTTTCCGGCGAAGTATCATCTAAGCTTGAGTGAGTTACACTCAAGGAGAGCCAATGAGCCAGCAACCGCTTTCCGAGCAAGTTCCTAAGCATCGGGAAATAAACGATGTACGGGCTTTGCCCGTGCTTCCTGTGCGGGATACCGTTCTTTTTCCGCACGCCGTTCTGCCCCTTACCGTGGGCCGTGAGAGTTCCGTTCAGTTAATCAATTCGCTCGGCGAAGACAAGACCATCGTTGTCGTGGCGCAGCGCGAAGCTCGCGTCGATAGCCCCCAGGCCAGCGATCTTTATACCGTCGGTACCTCCGCAATCGTCCATAAAGTCGTCAAGATGCCCAACCAGAGCCTTTTTGTGTTTGCCGAAGGGCTGGAGCGGGTGCGTCTGGGCGAGTTCACGCAGCTGACTCCGTTCATGCGCGCGCGAGTGTCGCCGATTCCGGAGGCAGCCCCGCCAGATAGTTCTGAGATCGAAGCTCTGCAACGCAATGTCCTTACGTTGTTTCAACAGATTGTGGCTGGTTCGCCAACGCTTTCTGACGAACTCTCCACTGTAGCCATGAATATCGATGAGCCGGGCCGCCTGGTGGATTTCATCGCGTCGTCTCTTCCGTCTCTGTCGACGCCGGATAAGCAAGATACGCTGGAAACCCTCGACATCCGGATTCGCCTGGAAAAAATCAACCAGCATCTTGCCAAGGAGCTCGAAGTTCAGCAGTTGCGCAACAAGATCCAGAGCGAAGTACAGGATCGCGTGCAGCAGACTCAGCGCGAGTATTATCTGCGCGAGCAGATGAAGGCGATCCAGAAAGAACTGGGCGAGCAAGATGAAGGTGCACGCGACGTCGATGACCTGAAAAAGAAAATTGACGAAGCGGGCATGCCCGACGAAGTGAAGAAAGAAGCGCTTAAGGAATTGGGCCGCCTCTCGCGCATGTCTCCCATGGCCGCGGACTATTCGCTGACGCGCAACTACGTCGAGTGGCTGGCGGTGTTGCCTTGGAACAAAACTTCTGGCCAGGAAATCGAAATCATCAAGGCCAAAGAAATTCTGGATGCCGACCACTACGATCTCGAGAAGGTTAAAGATCGCATTCTAGACTATCTGTCCGTTCGGCGCTTAAAGCCGAACATGAAGGGACCGATTCTGTGTTTTGTTGGCCCTCCGGGCGTCGGCAAAACTTCACTCGGCAAGTCGATCGCGCGGGCTCTGGGCCGGAAATTCGTGCGGCTATCGCTGGGTGGAGTGCACGACGAGGCTGAGATTCGCGGTCATCGTCGCACGTACATCGGAGCCTTGCCGGGCCAGATTATTCAAGGC
>JBAPOI010000316.1:0-19934 GCA_049279555.1 Candidatus Sulfotelmatobacter sp. | reverse complement strand
ACCTAGGACCTAAAACCCGATACCCAACCCGATTCTTACTGCAGGACTACTTCCTGGCCCTCTTTCAACCCGCTCAACACTTCGGTTTTCGCGCCGTTCGAGATTCCGATATTGAGCGCGATTTTATCCTTGCCGTCCTTGGCCTTTGGATTCGGAATCTCCACGGAAGCCTTCTTATCCTTGTCGTAGAGGATTGCGCCTTCCGGAATCTGCAGCACGTTCTTGTGTTCTTCGAGAATGATTTCCGCGTTGGCGGTCATCTCAGCTTTCAGTTCGCCGCCCGGATTCTGGATGGATACGCGCACCTCAAATGTGGTGACGTTATCTTTTTCCACGCCCATCGGCGAGATCTTTGTGACCTTGCCGGTGAAGGTTTTGTCCTTGAACGATTCCACTTTAATCCGTGCGGGCTGCCCGAGATATACGCGGCCGATATCGCTCTCATCCACTTTACCCTTTACATAAACTTCGCTGGTATCGCCTAGAGTCATTACGAGGGTGGCCGACGAACCCAACACCAGGATCGAACTCACTGCATCGCCCATTTCCACGTCGCGGGAGAGCACGATACCCTCGATGGGAGAAATAATATCGGTATAACTGAGCTGCTCCTCCAACTGCTTGAGGTTGGCTTGATCCTGCGCCACCTGCGCGCGCGATTGCGCAATTTTCGCCTTCAGCACCGTCACCTGCGCTTTGGACACATTCTGTTTGTTCAGCGACATCTCATAATTTTTTTCCGCGTCATCGAGAGCGGAGGCAGATACCACGCCATCCTTCGCCATGCCGACGGCTCGGTCATAGGCGCGCTTCAACAGCGGAACGTCCGGACCTTCGGCATCCACCTTGGCCCGCTCGAAGTCGGCCTCGGAGCTATTAAGGTTAGCCTGGGCCGCATCCAACGCGGCACGCGACTGCGCCACCTGCGCTTCAATCTCGACCTTGTCGAGCTGCGCCAGCAGTTGGCCTTGCTTTACCCGGTCGCCGTAATCCACCAGCAACTTTTTCACGATGCCGCTGGCCTTCGACTTCACTTCGACCTTGGTGATGGGCGTCACTTTGCCCGTGGCCACCACGCTTTTAGCTAGGTCGCCCTTTTCAACCTTCGCCAGCTTGGTGGGATCGATCTTGGTGCCGCCGCGGGTGGCCGCGAATACGCCGATCGCAATCAGCAGGACGATTGCAAGCCCAATGCCGCCATAAATAAACAGCTTGCGACGCTTCTTCTTATTATTTCCGTTTCCGTTCACGGCCGCCTCCTAGAATCGAAAAAACCTCTCACCAGCCGGAGACTGAAATAAGCCAGTCCCGTGCCCTCACTTCCATGTACGCAATCACAAATACTTTTGTTCCGCCCCTTGGCTTAAATCCTGGGAATGAACTTGGGACCAGTCGCCCCGCCCGATTAAAGCAATTACCTTCCGTTACTTAGACCGCGCCTTGGGACAAATGGTTAGCTCTCCGGAAGCAATTTTTCTAAGAACTTTTTTATTTTGCTCCTCGTGCGATGCGGGCGTGCTCCCACTGACCAATCATCGCTGCCCCCTAGCCACTGCCTTTAGAATGCTAGAATTACCCATCCATGATCGCCTTTGTGCTGCTCCGGGTGTTGTTGATCCTTCTCCTGGTGGCAGCAAATGCGTTTTTTGCGGCTGCGGAATTCTCTCTAATCAGCGTCCGCGACACCCGCATCCAGCAGCTGATCGAATCCGGCCGCATCGGCGCCCGCAACGTGCAGCGCCTTCACCTGCACCTCGACGAAGTTGTGAATGGCGTGCAACTCGGCATCACCATCGTCAGTCTCACGCTAGGCTGGATCGGCGAACCCATGGTCGCCGGCCTGGTGGGAAACCTCCGTTTTGTGCATGAAGTTCCGCACGCGGCCATCTATGCGAACGGCATCGCCATTGCCATTGCTTTCACTTTGATTACCTACATGCACGTGCTTCTCGGCGAGTTGGTGCCGAAAACCCTGGCTCTGCAGCGCGCCGAGCAGATTGCCCTTGCCGTGGCCGCTCCCATGGAAGCGTTCATCACGATCGCGCGACCGGTGCTGTTTTTCATGCGCCGCTCGGGAGGTCTGGTCCTGCGTCTTTTCGGGGCACGCGATACCCGGCGCGGCGGCGCCGTCCACTCCCCCGACGAACTCAAGCTCATTGTCACGGCAAGCCGCCAATTCGGTCAGATTCCAGAATCGCAAGAAGAGATGATCCACAACGCCATCGAACTCGACAGCATTATCGTGCGCGAGGTGATGGTCGCTCGTCCCGACATTTTTTCGCTGCCCTCCGATCTCTCTCTCGACGACGCTGTGAACCGGGTGGTCGAAGGCCAGCACTCCCGCATCCCGGTGTACGACCCGCAGCGAGGGCCCGAGCATATTGTCGGCGTCCTTTATTACAAAGAATTAATTCGCTGGGTCCGCCTGCGCCTGGTCAATCTGAATCAGCCTCTGGCCGCGCGCATCGCCCGCATGCAGATCGGCCAGATCATGCACGACGTGCTGGTGGTTCCTGAAACCAAAGTCCTCGCCGAACTGCTCGACGAATTCAAACAGCGCCGCCGCCATCTCGCGGTTGTCGTCGACGAGTTCGGTTCGACGGCGGGTGTAATCACGGTCGAGGACATACTCAAGCAACTGGTCGGCGACATCGAAGATGAGTTCGACGTGGCGACGCCGGAGCCGGCACTCGAAAACGAGTCGGTCATGGTGCTCGAAGGCTCGGTCAACATTCGCGACCTTGAAACTCAGCATGGCTTGCTTCTGCCCCGCGACGCGGGATTTGAAACTCTCGCTGGATTCATGCTCGCCCGCCTGCAACAGATTCCGCACATCGGCGAGTCTTTCGAGTATGAAGGCCACCGTTACACGGTTGACGAAATGGAAGCGCACCGCATCGCGAAAGTGAAGATCGAGAAAGTGGAGAATGTCGAGAACCGGGCGGTGGAGAGTGCGAAGCAAGCGGGAGATTAAAGTGCTCAGCAAACGACTAACGACGAACGACTGACGACGGTGTCGAAAGCCCTCCTCCAACGCGTCCTCTACACGCTTCCAGTCATCTGGCTGGTCGTCTCCCTGGTCTTCTTACTAATCCATCTCGTCCCCGGCGACCCCATTCAACAAATGCTCGGCGAAGGGGCGCCCGCAGCCGACATTGCAGCTACGCGCCACGCCTATGGCCTCGACGCTCCGCTCGTCGAGCAATACATCCACTACTGGAAAGGCGTGCTTCACGGCGACCTCGGCCCATCGTTCCGCTACAACCAAAGCGTGACGCGCCTGCTCACCCAGCGCTATCCCTACACGCTGCAACTCACGCTGGCGTCGCTGTTCGTAGCTATCATCCTGTCGATCCCCGCAGGGGTACGCTCGGCCCAGCGCCGCAATCGTTGGGACGACCGCCTGCTCAGCGTCATCAGCCTCTTCGGTTTGTCGTTCCCCAATTTTGCCCTTGGCCCGATCCTCATTCTTTTATTCGCAATTAAATTAGGATGGCTTCCGGTCTCGGGCGCTGGATCGTTCGCAAATCTAATCTTGCCTGCCGTCACGATGGGCGGCGCGCTCGCTGCCATACTGACTCGTATGGTCCGCACCTCGATGCTCGAAGAACTCAGCCAGGACTACATCCGCACCGCCCGCGCCAAAGGCCTGCCCGAGCGAACCGTTGTCTATCGTCATGCCCTGCGCAACGCGATGATCCCCATAATCACGGTGTTGGGACTGCAATTCGGCGCGCTGCTGGCCGGCGCGATCGTGACCGAGACGATCTTTTCCTGGCCCGGCATCGGGCGGCTCACAATTCAAGCCATCTCGAATCGCGATTACTATCTGGTGCAAGGCTGCATTCTGGCGATTGGATTGACTTACGTCGCGGTGAATTTCTTGACGGATGTGCTGTATTCGGTGGCGAACCCGAGGATCAGACAATAAATCCATGTCGACCGTCGCTATTTCGTTCCGCCGCTCGATCGCCGGAACCGCGCGCCACAATCCGCTGGCAGCCACAGGTGTGGTGCTGGTCATCCTCTTCGTCATCTTCGCCCTGTTCGCGCCGTGGATCGCACCGCAGGATTCCGCCGCCATCGATCTTCCAGCGCGTCTCGATACTCCATCGCATACGCATTGGTTTGGTACCGATGAACTCGGGCGCGATATTCTCTCGCGCATCATCTACGGGGCGCGCATCTCGATGCTGGTTGGAAGCTGTGTGGTTGCGGCTTCGCTTGCCCTCGGTCTCATCATCGGTTCGATTGCCGGCTACTACGGCGGAAGTATCGACCGCTTCGTCAATGTTGTCCTGATGAACGCATTTCTATCGTTTCCGGGAATTCTTCTCGCCATCGCGTTCGTCGCCTTTCGCGGGCCCGGCATTTTCAATCTGGTGCTCGCGCTCTCACTGGGTGGCTGGGTCGGTTATGCCCGCCTAGTTCGCGGACAAGTTCTCGCGGCACGAGAGCGGGAATTTGTCGAAGCAGCACGCGCTCTGGGCGCGAGCGATCTAAGGATCGTCGTCCGCCATATTTTGCCGAACATTATTCAGCCTGTAATTGTGCAGGCCGCCATCGGCATGGCTGGTGCCATTCTTGCCGAAGCCACCATGAGCTTCCTCGGACTTGGCGTGCCCCCGCCGACGGCGAGTTGGGGAGCCATGCTCAACGACGGTCGCGCCCACCTGTTCGACGCTCCCCATCTCGTGCTCTTTCCGGCGCTCGCTGTGATGCTGGCCGTGCTCTCATTCAATTTCATTGGAGACGCTCTACGCGACTACCTTGATCCGCGGTCTCGCATTGAAGCTGGACTGTAGAGCGATCTGAGTTCCTAATTTCCCCGTGCACGCAGCGCGCGGATCACTTCAGAAAGAACGCATAGTTGGGGCTGCCTTCGATTTTGCGCCATCCGGCACTCGGGCGGGAACATCCGGCAAGATCGATCGGTACGAGGCGGGAAGTGGTTTTGACACCCCCGCCAATATTGGCTACCACCACCTTCGCGCCGGCTTGAGCGAACTTCTCCAGAATCTGTGTTTGAATCGCTGCAGGTTCGCTCCAAAAAAGGCAGGTCTCGTCGGTATTGATTTCGGCGACAATGTCAAACCGCGCTAGATAGGCCCAATAGGCGTCGTTATCGTAGCCGATTGCCGCTACCTTTTCGCCCGGTTGCAGGCCCATTCGCTGCAAGCCCTCGGCGGTTACATATTCGGGGGTCGCGTCGCTGGGAAAAACTTGAACGGACTCGCCGTATACAAGGTGGACCATGGCAGCAATCATTGCGAAAGATACCAGCGCGATGATTCCGCGAGACAAAAGTTCGAGACGTGGCCGCAGTCGAACTCCGGCTAGAACCGATCCCCAGATCAGGAACTCCCATGGAGGCAAGTATCGGTCTTGGATTAGCGTCAGGCAATACATTGCCATGGCAACTGCCGCGATCACGATTAAATAACCATAGCCAGCGATACCTTTGAACGTCGCCCAGGGCCCGGACGCAAGAAGGAGCAAGAAAATACCTACGATCCAGGCGGCAGGATGCGCCAGTGCAGAGCCGAGCATCGCTAGATCGTGAAAAAAATGTCCGACTACGATCCTAAGCGAAAATTTCGGAGACAATCCTTCGTTCCAGTAAGTAGGGTCATACCAGGGAGGGTAACTCGCGCGGAGTGGTCCGTTGAATTTGTAGACGGCAGGATGGTCGAAAACTTGTCGGGTGGGATGTGCTGGGGTGCCGCTCCCGGGAGGCAAGCCCTGCCAATTGCGCGCCGGAATGTTGTAGTTTAGCCACGCCAGACTGAGTTTTCCGGTATCCGAGTACGTGAGGCGGCCTTTCGCATGCGACAGAAGGGCAATTTCCGGCGCAGCAATTGCGATAAATATCAGCAAGGCTAACGCTATGTACGGGCCACGCTGTCGCAGAGCGCGACGAGAAACGGAGAGCATCATGGTCAGGAAGACAAATGCCATGGGGAAAAGGATCGCTTTCGCCAGATAGCCAAATCCCAGGCAAACTCCAAACCACACGTACAGGGTGCGCGAGGAATTTCCGTCCATTTCCATACGCAGCAAGAGCCCTGCTGCCAGGAGCACACTTGCCATCACCAGCAAGTCAGGATTGACCAGCAGAACCAACTCGCCCACCGTGGTCCAGATAAAGAGCGAATAGCCCAAAATCCACATTTGAGAGGCCGGGATTTGTGTGCCCTCCGAATCGAATCCCGTAATGCTTGCCTGCCTGTGCTGCAATAGAGATACCCAGAAAAATTCGAAGGTCGCCATGCAAGCCAAATACATTGGGAAAGAGAAGGCGTGCGCAACCGGAAATTCCCAGCGAAGCGATGGTTTGACAACTCCGAGAACCGCAGCCAACAACCACGGATAAAGCGCGCTCCAATAGGCATTGGGTACCATCGACCAGTCATGGCGCAGGATGGCGCGCGCCAGTTCCATGTACGATCTGGGATCTGGACCGAAGGTGTTGCGTGCGTACGTGATCTCAACGATTGCCAGGATCGCAGCCACGGAACGAAAGAGCCACCGAATCTTGATGCAGCGAGATTCCGCCGCTGTAATCTCGTTTGTGCCCTGCGCGTCCGCGGGATTAACAAAACGTGAAGTCCTACCAAGTGCTTTGTCGATTGCCAGCGTCAATCAGATCTCGCCCCCTTGAATCTAAGAAGGGAATCATTCTATCTGCTTCGGCCGAATCTGGCCTTCGTCACGGACGCACGCGAGACGACGCCGACGACCGGGCGCTCCGCAACAACTTTCTGCTACTATGCTCTGCAACCATCCTAGAAAGGCCGCACTTTCCCAACGCTGCGACGGCAGTCTCTTGACTGTTATGCATGGTCGAAGTTGTCAGAAGGCATGAACGATAAGCGATTCAGTGAGCGTTCGCCGCTCATTCTCTGCATTCTGCTGGGCACCGCTCAGGCCTGGATCAGCCGCTATGCGATGAATCAGGATGGCGTGTCCTACCTCGATGTGGGCGACGCGTTTTTCGGTGGCGACTGGGCGAAGGCGATCAGCGGCTATTGGAGTCCCATGTACTGCTGGTGGGTCGGCCTGGCGCTGCATGTGGTGAAACCCGCGATTTGGTGGGAGTTTGTTACCGTCCAAGTGGTGAACCTGATCATTTACTTCGTTGCCTTGTTCTGCTTTCGTTTTCTCCTTCATTCGATAATTCGCGCGCTCAGAGAAGAAGCGGCAAATAAGGTGGACGACGCGCCTCCATTGCCCGACTGGGTTGTTAGCTGGTTGGGGTACGGAATTTTTCTCTGGGCTACGCTGGTGTTGATCGATGTCGCCGATGTTACTCCGGACCTTCTCGTTGCTGCTTTTGTGTTTTTGATTGGCGGGTATCTTGTCGATCTGCGCTATCCCGAATCTTACCCGAAATTTGCCGTGTTCGGAATGCTGTGCGGAGCAGCTTACTTGACCAAGGCCGCGATGTTTCTGGTGAGTTTGGGCTTGCTCGTCATCTTGCTCTTCTCGGGTAAATTTTCGAAGCGTCGAGTATTGGGAGTGATGTTGGCCGCAGTGATGTTTCTGGTGGTGAGCCTGCCGTTTATCGCCGCACTTTCGAGGCAAAAAGGACGACTCACATTTGGGGACAGCGGGAAGCTGGCCTATGCCAGCATGGTGAATCCTAATGTCCCGCAGAAACATTGGCAGGGCGATCCGCCGGAAGGCGGAGTTCCCAAGCACACGACGAGGCAACTTCTTGACCATCCTGCTGTCTTTGAGTTTGCCGAGCCGGTCGGTGGAACCTACCCGCCCTGGTTCGATCCCTCGTATTGGAATGAAGGAGCGCATGGGACATTTCGGCTGCGGGCGCAGATTCGAGTGCTTGCGCAGAGCACGCGCAATTACGCAAAGATGTTCTTCGATCAATTGGGATTGTTCGCGGGAATCGGCATTTTTGTTCTTTGGGGGGGTGCGCCGATGCGTAGAGCAATCGTTGCAAACTGGCCGCTGATCGCGGCGGCGGCGCTGAACATGGGGCTCTACTCGATCGTCCTCGTGCGGCCACGATATGTGGGCGGTTTCGTAGCGCTGTTGTGCGTGGCTCTTCTGGCCGGAATTCGTTTGCCGAGAAATGCAGAATCATTGCCACTGACAAAATACGTGGCGATCGCCGTGACGGGCACCATCTTGTTTTCAGTGACAGCGCATCTGGCGGAGACTGCCTATGTGACCAATACCGTTTACGGGCTTCCAACGCAGAAGGACGAGATGAGAGCGGCAGAAGGATTACAAAGTATGGGATTGCGCGCGGGCGACCCTGTGGCAGTCATTGGCGACGGAACGGTCGACTACTGGGCGCGCCTCGACCGCTTCAAGATTGTTGCGGAGATTTTCTCTCCGGAGGCGAATCAGGTGCAATTCTGGAGCGAACCGTGGGAGCGAAGAAAAGCTGCCTATGAATGTTTGCGCCGCGCCGGAGCAAAAGTGGTTGTGGTGTGGTCTCCGCCGAACGGAGTCGATCCGGGCTGGGAAAAAATTGCGAATACGAATTACTATGCGTATTTCCTGGCAAAGTAGTTCAGCCTAACGGTTTGCGGCACAAAACCTGGTATTGAGCGCCAAGAGGGAAGCTCGACAAACTGCCTTCCAGGAATCGCAGCGCTTTCAGAAATCGCGGAAAGAAGAAGCAGTAGTCGGTTCGAACAATCTCAAACCCATGGTGCCGTAAAAGTGCTTTTGCCTGCGGCGGCGGAATCATCACGGCATCGTGATCGAAGGCGCATTGCGACATGATGTATCGCGTGCCAGGATTCCACGGATTATTCTCCCAGAAGGAGAACAGTCCTCCGGGACGAAGCCGGCAAAAGATGTACTCAACGGCAGAACCTCGCATCGACACTGGAATATGATGGAAGACCCCGTTGCAATAAGCCAGATCGATGGATTCCATCCGGTGATAGTCCGCAAAACTCATGAACTGGCGGGTTGCGGTTCCATTCCGCTTCGAGGCTAAATCGAGCGAGCGCAGTGAGATGTCAACTCCTATAACGCTCTGCGCCGCAAAAGCTGATTGCAGCAGCTGCGAGGTGTCTCCGATTCCGCAGCCATAGTCCAAAATTCGGGACGGGTTCTCTTGCAATTCGTGAAGGCATTGTGCGGTCCATTGAACGCGGCGGCTCGCGAAATAGTCTTTGTCTTCTCCACTTAGCGAGAGCGCCTGGTTTAAATCGGCATCGTAGGTATCGGCGTGAAGATCGAACTCTGCGCCACTCATCGATGCCGAAGCCCCAGGATGCTGAGGAAGAAACTTGAGAAAACCGTCTGGACGCCTAAGGTGAGGCAAAGAGCTGCTGGAATGACGAGACGCAAAGTGTGGGAGATATCGAGCGGCCCGAAGCCTCGAGCGCTCCAGAGATGTACGGCGTAGGCTGAGATTGCGAGACCAAGCACTGAAAGGAAGGTGCCCAGCACAAGGCCCCATTCTAGAGTGACGTAACGAAACATCTTGTCCAGCACGGGATCGGGCGGATGCAGACCCTCGAGGACGGCGAAGATCTTAGTAAAGACCGCGAATGCGATCGCCTGGAATCCCAAGAGCACGGCGATGGCCGCATACAGCAGAGTGTGGACGTCCAAAACCGCGCCGCCGACTTTTCGTGGCGAGGGAAGCAGCCACGCACCAACCAGCAAGCCGATGAACATGAGCGCGAGGCCAGGATATAAAAATAACCAGCGCGGACTGTAAAGCAGAAGGAAACGAAGATGCCGCCAACCGTCGCGCCAGGTGCGCAGGTGGGGCGCGCGGGTGCGGCCGTCCGGCATGAGCGGGGTCGCGACCTCAGAGATGGGCATGCGGAATAGTGTTGCTTTGACGACCATCTCGCTGGCAAATTCCATCCCGGTGGTTCGCAATCCCATCCGCGTATAAGCGGCCTTGGTAAAACCGCGAAGTCCGCAGTGGAAGTCACCGCACGGGCTCTTGAAGAAAAGTTTTCCAATCTCGGTGAGCACCGGGTTGCCTACGTAACGGTGAAGCGGAGGCATGGCGCCGGGTTGAATGCCGCCCTGGAAGCGGTTGCCCATGACCAGATCGTTTCCGGCGCGAAGCTGTTCCAAAAAGCGCGGGATGTCGCCGAAATCGTAGCTGCCGTCGGCGTCTCCCATCACGATATATTTGCCACGCGCCGCGGCAATTCCGCCCATCAAAGCGCTGCCGTAGCCTTTTCGTCCCACCGTCACCAATCGTGCGCCTGCATTTTCCGCGATTGACTGCGAGCCATCAGTGCTGCCGTTATCGGCAACGATGATTTCTCCGGCGATGTTCGCGGCGGCGAATGCGGATTGAATTTTTGCGATGCAAGCTCCCAGCGTTTCCGCCTCGTTGAGGCACGGCATCACCACTGAGAGCTCCACCTCGGTATGGGCTTGAGACGCGAGTGGAACAACGAGGCTTCCGGCGGTTGCTGCTGCATTCATCCGAGCATCTCCATGCAAAAAACTCTATCGCGAAATCTTTTGACGTCTGCGGATTCTCGTGCGCTGACACCAGGCTGTTGCCTAATGTGGTGCAGTCGGTGCTGTTGTGCCTTTACTTTTCGCAGAGTATACACGAAACCATTTCAGCTCCTCAGTCCAGAGTATTTGCTAATGAAGAACGAATGCGGCGCCTAAGCTGCTGGAAACAAGTCAGATCGATTTCTTGACATACATTGCAATATGCAATATAAATATCACGATTCGGAATATGAAGTTGGGAGAGAAAATCCGTTACCTGCGGGAGATCGAAGGCTCGCTGCGCGACCTGGGCCGTCCTATGACTCAGCAGGAGATTGTGAAGGCGGTGCGCCAGGAACTACGCAAGAGCATCAGCCAGTCGTACTTGTCGCAGATCGAGAGCGGCGCGCGGCCTCACATGACGCAGTCCTCGCGCTCGTTGCTGGCGAAGTTCTTCAAGGTGCATCCTGGATTTCTGGTGGACGATCCGGAGGGTTATCACACGGAGCTCACTTCGGATCTGCGGACAACAGAAGGGCAGCTCGATGTCTGGCTGCTGCAGGGCTCGGAGCGCTTTGTGAGCGATCCGGAAGTGAGCGAGGTGCTGATCAAGGCCGCGCGGGAAAAAGATACGCGCCGTTGTTTGCTGCTGTTGGGCGCGATTCTGGATACACCGGGACTGGCCGAGCGGTTGCTCGAAGCTTTGCGGCCGGAGTTAACGGCGAACGGCGCGCGGCGACGTGATGGGCATCGCAAAAATCCTCGCGGCGAGAATCGAACTCGCGAAAGCAGCACGGAGGGGAGGCGAACCCGATGAACCATACCATGACGTGGGCGGATTTCTATTTGATCTGTTTTGCGGTCGGTTTTTGCCTTAGTTTCTTTTCGTTTGTATTTGGAGGGGTGCGCACCGGGCGTCTGCATCTGCCGCATTTCCACGGGCACGTGGGCAGCGGCCATGTTGGCGCAGCGCATGGTGGGGTATCCGCGCATTCTTCCGTCGCCTCAGGGAACGCCTCGGTTGGAACTGATGCAGCGCCGAGTCACGCACACTTACACGACGCGGGAGTTTCGCCGTTCAACTTCGTCACATTAACGGCGTTTCTGGCCTGGTTTGGTGGCACAGGATATTTGCTTACGCGCTACTCCGGCGTGTGGGTTGGTTTTGGATTGTTGGTGTCGACCGCAAGCGGGCTCGTGGGCGGAGGCATTGTGTTCCTCTTCCTGAGCCGGGTGTTGATTTCGGACGAAGAGAACATGGATCCGGCTGACTACGAAATGGTGGGAGTGCTGGGCCGCATTTCGAGTTCAGTCCGCGCCGGCGGAACTGGCGAGATCATTTACACGCAAATGGGAACTCGCCGGGTCTGCGGCGCGCGCAGCGATAACGGCAACGCGATTGCGAAGGGAGCTGAAGTTGTGGTCACACGCTACGAGAAGGGAATCGCCTACGTGCGCTTGTGGAGCGAGATGTCGGGGGAAGACAGCCCCGACGCCACGGGTGCGGTTGAGCTGTGATTTCTCCACGCAAGGTTCGTTGAAAAGGTTTTTTGAGAAGGGTTCGCAACGGGAGGGATTTATGCCGGAAATGTCACGCATGGTTGAGATTTGGATTTTTGCCGGGCTGGGAGTGATGGTTCTTCTGTTCCTGATGAGCGGAATGGCCAGGCTATATCGCAAGGCGGGGCCGCACGAGGCACTCATCGTGTACGGCCTGGGCGGGACGCGTGTGGTACAGGGACACGGCACGCTGGTGCTTCCCATGGTGCAGATTTGTCGCGATCTGTCGTTGGAACTTATGTCGTTCGACGTGGCGCCGCAGCAGGATCTCTACACCAAGCAAGGCGTGGCGGTGACGGTGGAGGCTGTCGCGCAAATCAAGGTGAAATCCGATCGTGAGTCCGTGCTCACAGCTGCAGAGCAGTTCCTGACCAAAACCGATCAGGAGCGCGAAGGGCTGATTCGCCTGGTGATGGAAGGGCATCTTCGCGGAATCATCGGTCAGCTTACGGTGGAAGAGATCGTCAAGCAGCCGGAAATGGTCTCCGACCGCATGCGGTCCACTTGCGCTGAGGATATGAACAAGATGGGGCTGGAAGTGATTTCGTTCACCATTAAGGAAGTTCGAGACAAGAACGAATACATCACCAACATGGGCAAACCGGATGTGGCGCGCATCAAGCGCGATGCCGATGTTGCGACCGCCGAAGCCGACCGCGACACCGCGATCAAGCGCGCGCTGGCACAGCGGGAAGCGGCAGTGGCCAAAGCGCAGGCTGATCAGGAGCGCGTGCTGGCGGAAACGTTATCTCTGGCCAAGCAGGCCGAATCGCAACGTGACTTGGAAGTGAAGAAGGCGCAATTTCTCGAGGTCACGAAACGCCAGCAGGCGCAGGCCGACAAAGCGTATGACATCCAGACCAACATCATGCAGCAGCAGGTGATCGCCGAGCAGGTGAAGGTGCAGCAGATTGAGAAAGAGCAGCAGGTGAAAGTGCAGGAAGCCGAAATCAATCGCCGCGAGAAAGAACTGATCGCGACTGTATTGAAGGGCGCTGAAATCGAGCGTCAGCGGATTGAGACGCTGGCGGCGGCCGAAAAGCAGCGCCTGATCGCGGAAGCCGAAGGTCATGCGTCGTCGATACGGGCGCAGGGCGAGGCCGAAGCGGAGATCATTTTCAAGAAGGGCGAATCCGAAGCCAAGGCCATGAACGTGAAAGCCGAGGCCTATCAGGAATACAACCAGGCGGCGGTGATCGACCGCTTGTTCACCGCAATGCCGGAGGTGGTGCGGGCGCTGGCCAGTCCGCTGGCGCATGTAGACAAGATCACCATCGTATCAACCGGCAACGGCGACGCATCCGGGATGAACAAGATTACCGGTGACATCGCCAAGATGGCGGCGCAGGTGCCGGCGCTGTTCGAGACGCTCTCGGGCATGCCGCTGTCGGAACTGCTGGGCAAGGTGCGGTAAATCGGCGACCACACGCCGAAGCCGCCGGTGGTAGAGGCAGGGAAATAGTTCTCTTTGGCCCGTGTGGGGACGGGCGCCTTCGCCCGTCCCACCGAGCGTAGCGAGGTGCTGGAGCTGTTTATGGCAAATAGTTCGAAATACACCGGGTTGGGAATCGCGCTGGGAGCAGCCCTAGGCGCGGTTCTTGGAGTAATGGCCGGGCACGTGGCGATCTGGCTGGGCGTCGGAGTAGCGATTGGCATGGCGCTCGGCGCAACGTTTCCGCGCCAACAGAACGTGTGCCCGGAGTGCGCGGCGATCCATCAGAAGCATGAAGGAGGAAGGCAGTTACAGAAATAGAGAGCTAGCGACTGTGTGAGAGAGCGGTGAGAATGCCTTGCGAAGTCAATGGCGGCGTTGACTTGAAAGGGATCGTTCGACTCCGCGGATGGTACGCTTCGCGCACCATCCACTCCGCTCACGATGACAATTTGTAATAAGAAAAAGGAGTCCACCATGGCATTACTAGAGCGCGTTTCCACGTTAGTAAGGGCGAATCTCAACGACCTGATCGATAAGGCCGAAGAGCCGGAGAAGATGATCAAGCAGGTGATTCTCGACATGCAGAATCAACTGCTGCAGGTGAAGACACAGGTGGCGATTGCCATCGCCGACCAGCATCTGCTGGAGAAGAAGAAGAAAGAGAACGAAGACAAAGTGGCCGAGTGGATGCGCAAGGCCGAACTCTCGGTCGACAAGAAACAAGACGACCTGGCGCGGGCTTCGCTGCAGCGCGTGGAAAGTTATCGGGAGATGAGCGAGAGCTTTGCGCAGCAGGTAGAGGATCAGAAGGCGCAGGTGGAGAATTTGAAGTCGGCGCTGCGGCAGCTGGAGCAGAAGTTGACTGAGGCGCAGGCCAAGGCCGATCTGTTGATCGCGCAGAATCGCCGCGCCCGCGCCGTGGGCAAGGCCAGCGACGCGCGATTAGCCATGGGCGACGGATCGAAGGCAGCGGCTTTCGATCGCATGAAGCGCAAGGTCGCGCACTCCGAGGCGCTGGGTCAGGCGAAGGCGGAAATCGCCGGCGATAACATGGAGGACCGTCTGGCGGCGCTCGAGAAAGAGGATCGCATTGAGCAGTTGCTGGCGGAGTTGAAGACAAAACGGGGAGCGTAATACTGAATGAGTGACATCGGGAGGAGGCTGATTGGCGCCTCCGCAGTAATGGCGGCGAATAACCATGATGTCGGTGACGTAGACCTAGAAGGTCTCGTTCGCCGCCTTCTTCTATTCGATAAATACGTGATGGTGTCTGTCAGGCTTGGCGAATTCCCAGTACTAGCGAGGCGTTTGGGATACGAACAGCTGCGCGACTTGTTATCCACGGGTCTTATCGAAATAAGGCATGAGTGCCTCCAACTCGTGCAGACAGGCCAGTCAGGAATGTTCGGAGACCCCATGTTGCCGCCCTTCTCTTACCAGTTTCATTGGATCGACGCTCATGATAAGGAAGGATACTTGCACGACAGTCTACAGCAGATGCACGGCGTTGCTGGGCTCACGCACAAACAGGTTCTCAAACTCAAACGGTTAATAGCGGAGGCTATTCATCCACTGTCCGACGATCTTAGGCCTCAGTTGTTCCCAGCATTTCGGGATGAGCTGTTACACAATCCTCGACTCTTGAAGCAATCTCTACAGATGGAGGTTCGGCGGAGGACTGGCCTGGAAAATCTGCCGTTCAACCTAGTCGTTCATCAGGAAGCGGAAAGTACATTCAAGATTGAAACTGATATTGCTCAGCGCCTTCGAGTAGATGAGATGGAGGGCCATAGAATTGCTGAAATCGGGATTCTAGGGGTAGCGGGGCTTATACAGGCTGTCGGAGAGATGAGAGAATATTCGGCGATTTCCGGTTTCCGTGACGAGGAACTTCCTCTATTCCGACACAAATTGAGCTTCCTCGCTGATACAGCATCCTCGCAAGCCCGAGAGCAGAGCTTTCAAAGAGTTCTAGATATTGCAGGCTTCCCCGGGGCGTCGGGTGATGAGGGTAGGATAAGCATCGAGCGACTCCTTAAGGTCCGGGAATCGAGAGAGGTCCGCGAGTTCAGGGACTGGCTCCTAGGGATTGGAATGGCGACTGATGCGGAGATCGCGGAAAGAACCTCAGGGTTGAGGGCTGTTGCGGGATTAAACGTCGGCGGAAATGTCGGAAGGGTTCTCCGATGCCTCGTCACGACCGCCATTGGATTCGTTCCACACGCTGTGCCCGCCGCAGTGGGTCTCACACTATTCGATCAATTCGTTCTCGATAAGCTATTACCCCGCTCCGGTATTGCTGCCTTTGTGCATGAGCTCTATCCGTCGATATTTGAAAAGGGCAAGTGAGTCTAGCTGTCACAAGCTCGAAAGCGGATCCTTCGATTCCGCAGCCACTTCGCTTTGCGAACTGACTGCTTCGCACAGGACGACAACGCCTTACACCGAATCCACTTTGCGCGTGGAGTTGGATGCCGTTCCTGAGATAGAAAACGAATGGCCGTTTTCGCAGACTGCGACGGGGTCGGCGCGGAGAACGAATTCGAGCAGTTCGGTTTCTGACAGCTGGCTGTTGTCGAGGACGTGCCATCGGGTGCGTGAGCCGCAGCCGGGTTCGGCACATTCCAGTTCGGCGCACAAGAATTCAACGCGGGTCTCTTCCGCGAGCGGGCGGGTGTAGGAGGCCCACTGAACATCCTTCTTCTCGTAGACATACCAATGGTCGCATTCGCGGCAGATGAGGCGGAGTTGCCATCCGTCCTGGGGCCAGTTGGGAGGATTTTCTCCAGAGTTCGGTGGGTTGGGGTAAGGCAGGCGAATGCGTGTCGCCGTGGGAAGAGGGCAATCGGGATTCTTGCACTTTAGGACTGGCTGCAGATACATGAAGTGGTTTTCTCCGGACGTGACATTCTGGCTTAAAGGGAAGAGTCTGTGCAAGAGCGGCTAAGGAACAGAGGTCGCAACCGCTTTCTTGACGTGTCTGCTGCGACAATGCATTTCTAACGACGGCGTGGAGTGCATCCATTGACCCCGCGGGGCGCATCTCTATACTCTTGAAATGGTTTGAATCCGTAATCCGCATCTTAATCTCGATTGGCGTCTGGCGTTCGAAACTGATCCGATCCCAGTCTGAAGGAACATTCATGAAGGAAGTGGCAATTCTGTTGCTGGTGGCGATCATGCTGAATGGTTGCGGCAGTAGCAGGCCTACGGCGCAGAGCGTGACCGGTGGGGTGTGGTCGGCGAGTTTGAGCGGTGGTGAGGGATCGGCCTCCGGGTTCAGCTTCATCACACAGTTCACGGTGGATAGCAGCGGGACGCTCAGCTTCTCGCGCTTCCAATTCATTAATCAGGGAAATTGTTTTCCCTTGGATGGCGGCGCAGTGAGTGGGTCGATGGGCTTGACGGAAAACATGGCCACCGACCAGGTGACCGGCAGCATGACGCTAACGGTAGCATCCAATGGCAACACGCTTACGCTCTCGAGCCCTGACGGAGTGACCGGAACGCTGACCGGAACGACTCTTTCAAACGGCTCGGTAACGGGCACCTGGGCGGTCACCGGAGGCACCGGCTGCACCGGCGGAGGTGGCAGTTTTACAATGACAAGCGAGACTACGACGAAGGCCTAAAAGCTGGGCCTAGAACCAGTCGCTGCGGTACGCTACCCACCACGCGATGTAGAGCGCCGGAAGGGTCGCGGCGAGTCCCCACCATATGGGAAGCAGAAAATCGGCTAGCAGGCCGAGCACGGTGAAGACCGTCCAGAAGATTTTCCTTTGCATTGAATCATTCTATGCTGGCGCGCACCGGAAGGCAGCGGTGCGGTCGGCCAAACACTTTCGTCACATCCATAGTCTGAGATAGAGTGTGAGCGATGAAGCGGGCATACTCATGGAAGTCGTTCTCAGTGCGGCAGATCGCCGAGGCCGTTGAAGCCCGCTTGCAGGGTGACGGAGACGTTCAGGTGAATGGCGTAGCAAGCATCCAGTCCGCTACTCCGGACGACCTGGTGTTTGTCGAGGAGGAGAAAAATCTTTCGCAGGCGTTGCAGTCTGGGGCAGGGGCGGTAATCGCGGGAGAATTCATTGCGGCATCGTCTTCTGCGAGCGCAATGGCGGCGAGTTCGAGCAGCAAGCCTTTGCTGATTTGCCGCCATCCGAAATTGGCGTTCGCGCGGGCGGCGCGTTTTCTGCAGGACGGGAATCGCGGAGGCCGCGACTCTGAGGTTCACGCGACTGCGGTCGTTGATGCGACGGCTCATCTCGCGGCAGGCGTATCGGTGGAGGAACATGCCACCGTTGGAGAAGATACGGAGATCGGCGAGAATACGCGAATCGGCACTGGTTCCGTGATTGGGCGCGGAGTGAAGATCGGGAGAGAGTGCGAGATCTATCCGCGTGTAACGATTTATCCGGGGACGAAGTTGGGTGATCGTGTGACAGTCCACGCGGGCGCGGTTCTTGGAAGCGACGGTTTCGGATATGTGCGCGACCCACAGAACGGGCGCTACGAAAAATTCCCGCAGGTTGGCAAATTGGTGATTGAAGACGATGTAGAGATCGGCGCAAACACGACGATTGACCGCGGGGCGCTCGACGAAACGCGCATCGGGCGCGGAACGAAGATCGATAACCTGGTACACATCGGCCACAATTGCCGGATTGGCGAAAATGTAGTGATTGCGGCACAGACCGGGCTTTCCGGAAGTATCGTCATCGAGAACGATGTGGTGCTCGGAGGGCAGGTGGGCATTGGCGAACATGCGCGCATCGAAGAAGGAGTGATGTTGGGCGGGCAGGGTGGCGTGCTACCGAATAAAGTCTTGCGCGGCAAGGGCGTGGCTTTCTGGGGAACTCCGGCGCAGCCGGTGCGGGAGTATCTGAAGCAATTGGCGACGCTGGCGCGGCTGGGGCAAGGGAAAAAAGAGAAAAAGAGGTAGATGTGGCGATCGTGGTGATTGGCGGGCATTCGCGAAGCGTGGGAAAAACCAGCGTGGTCGCGGGATTGATCTCCGCACTACGCGAATACGATTGGACTGCGGTGAAGATCACGCAGTATGGACACGGAGTGTGCTCGGCCAACGGAGCGCCGTGCGACTGTGCGACGGACGATCACAGCTGGGCGATTTCAGAAGAGAAAGATCGCGGGGGCGAATCGGACACGTCACGTTTTCTGGCGGCTGGGGCGGTGCGGGCGCTATGGATACGCACGGAGCAGGGAAGGCTGGCTGAGGCGATGCCGGCGCTGCGGAAGCGGCTCGAAAATTCGCGCAACGTTGTGATGGAATCGAACAGCGTATTGAAGTTTATGCGGCCGCACTTATATCTGACGGTGCTGGACCCGAGCACAGAAGATTTCAAGAATTCGGCGCGGGAGTTTCTGGATCGGGCAAGCGCGGTGATTCTTCATGACTCGAAGGCCGGGGAATCGGCATGGCAACGAGTTTCTCTGAAACCGGTCAGTGGCAGACCAGTATTCCGGATTACACCTCCGCCGTATGTGACGGAAGAGATTGTCGAGTTTGTGCGGAGTTCGCTGGCTTCCGTGGGGAAAGCAGATTCCTCAAGGGCTGAAGCCCTTTCGGAATGACAAGATAGTTTTGTTATCCTTCCGGGTGCGGCAAATTCATTTCAGCGCTTGGCTGTTGGTCCTTCTTTCGTCGGTCTTGCAGGTCCTGGTTTTTCCTCTAGCAGGGTTGTATGTGCTCTCATGGGTGGCGTTTGCACCCTTGATCGTGGCTGTTTTGCGGGCTCGGCCTGCGGGAGCGCTGGAGATCGAGGGCTCGGCAAACCTGCGAGCGGCAAAGCCGGGGCAGGCATTTGTGCTGGCTTACACTTCCGGAATTCTCTGGTATGCGGGCACGTGTTACTGGATTTATGACACGATGCACGACCACGGCGGTCTTAGTGCGCCCGCGGCGGTGTTGGCGCTGTTTCTCTTCTGTCTCTATCTCGGCCTTTACCACGGGTTGTTCGGTTTGCTGTTAAGTCTGGCGGTTGGTCCGGGACGCGACGACCGGCGCGCGTTGTTAGCAACACCATTTCTATGGGTTGGGGTGGAACTGGCGCGGACGCGGGTTACTGGCTTTCCCTGGAATCTGCTGGGGACGGCGCAGGTGGACAATATTTCGCTCAGCCGCATCACTACATGGACGGGAGTTTACGGCGTCTCGTTCGAGATCATGCTGGTGAATGTCGCGGTGGCGGCAGCGTTTCTGGTGCCCAGAAAAAAACGCAACACATTGCTGCTGGCATCATTCGCAGCGGCAGCCGTCCTGCAGGCTGGCAGGTTAGTCGATGCTCCGGCGCTGACAACAGATCACGCCGCGCTGCTCGTGCAAGAAAACATTCCGGTGGATACCAATTGGACTCGGAATACTTTCGAGCAAGCGCTGAGCGAACTGACTGATCTTAGTGCGAAGGATGTGGCAGCGGAATCTTCGGTTGCGGGATCAATGGGCGCTCTCAACACGGCGCAGGGC
>JBAPOI010000315.1:0-2342 GCA_049279555.1 Candidatus Sulfotelmatobacter sp. | reverse complement strand
GTGTGAGACTGCGCATTGCCTGACGCTCAAAATTGGCGATCTCCGCCTCGAGTTCGATTATCCGCTGCATTGCGTCGTTCCAGCGCTTTTCGAGCGTGCTGGTAACCAGGCGATTGCTGGGGTCGGCCTCCTCATAGCGGCGTTCTGCCAAGTCGGCATCGTAGCGGGCCCGCTCGATCCTTCGGCGCCATTGCGCAAAAATCGCTTTGTCGCGCGCTTCCAAGTTGGTCAGTGCTTCGAGTGCAAGTTTGATTGTCAGTGGCGTAACGGCGGTCAACAAACGCGCAGCAATGGCGTCATCCAGCGGCTTTGCCGGCAAAGACATGCAGTGGCGAAACGGCGATGCGTCCCGACTTCTCGAGTTGCAGTCATAGCTCGGGTAAAGACCGCCGTTGCCGGTATAGCGTGTACTCAGACGCCGCCCGCAGATGCTACAAAGCAACACGCCTTGCAGCAAGCAGAGTCCCTCGCGAGCAGGCCCAGCGAGAACCTCGCTGTTGGTCCGGTTCGCTGCGAGGCGACTACGATTGGCGAGGAATTGATTCCAGGTGATGTAACCCGGATGGTGGTCCGGAATAACAACACGCCACTGATCTCGTGGCATCTGGCGCGATTGAGTACAGATCTCCCCGGTGGGGCCGATCTTCTTGCAAGATTGATACCGACCAAACACGTAGGTGCCGGCGTAAGATGGATTCGCAAGAACACCGATCACCCGTGAATGGGTCAACCGACCCCAGATGAGTTTACCATCCCACACGCCGCCGTACGAGCGACGCAGGAAGAGAAGGCCGAGTTTGTGGAAGCGTTGAACCACAGCATAAGCGCTGTTCTCTTGCTCGAACAGCGTGAAGACCGCCCTGACGGCGCCTTGCACTTCCTGGTCGGGATCGAGAACGATCTTGTCGCCGTCAAATACCAAACCAACTGGCAATGGAAAACGTAACTCACCTTTCTGGGCTCTGTTGAGTTTGGCGCCGTGGAGGCGCGCGCGAATGATGTGCAGTTCTGCTTGCGCGAACGTGCCTTTCATGCCGAGGACAAGGCTGTCGTTGAAGTCGGACGGATCGTAGCAGCCATCTCCGTCGAACACCAATGTCTTGGTGACAGCGCACAGTTCCAGTAATCGATGCCAGTCCTTGTTCGAGCGTGCCAAGCGCGAGGACTCCAGCGAGAAAATCGCACCGACTTGCCCCATCGCCACGTCGCTTACAAGGGTCTTGAAGTCGTCGCGTTTGGTCGTCAGTTGTCCCGACTGCGCAAGATCCCCGTCGAGGATTCGGATCTGCTCTGGCATCCAGCCAAGCGACTTTGCTTGGTCCGCTAGATTGTACTGGCGCTCTGTGCTCTCCTGATTGAATCGCACTTGCGCCATCGTCGACTGACGAATGTAGATGCAGGCGTTTCGCATCAGATGATGATCGGCAATCTTCGGATTCAGCATGATCGGCTCCTTCCGCATTGAACGGCGGGGCGCCTGCAGCGAGATAGGATTCGATCATGTTGGCGATGATGGCGCCCGCCTCGGCAAAATCGAGCGTTGCGACCGCCGGATCCATTTAGTCGAGACTCTCGCGGCGACGCAGAAGCTCGGCATTGATCGCGCAAATCTCGTTGAGCATCTCCTGGAGTCTGCGGTAATTGGCGAGAAACGCGGCGACTTGGGGGTAAGTCGCGTTTGGCACATAGCCGAGGCGCGGGCGTTCGCCGGTTCGGGCAACCGTGGACAAATATCGCTTGGGCCCGTGCCCAGGCCCGTCGATGCAATGACAACTGGGTCGACCACAACGCTTGTAGGTTTCGATCAGTGACCCACGTATCACCTGCTCGATTGGTGGCAACGCCCGCACCAGCTGGTGGCGGCGTCTGCGTAGAGCCGCGGACGAAGAGTTCTTCATGTTCTCCGGACCGAATCAATACTATGTCCGATAGATTCAGAAATCGAGTCATCGGTCAAGCCTCACTTCTTGTGTCTCAACGAACAGACAAGTTCGCTAAGCGCCAGCGCGCCGGCCGCATCGAAGAGCAATGGCTGTGGGCCATTGAAAGGCCCACTCGGAGTGCCAGGAGGTGCCCAGTCAGTCCATTCGCGTGGGACTCCAAACGAGCCCCTCTCGGCATGGCGCAGGCTCAACGTCTCTACGCCTGAGACCTTCCTGACCTTCAGCACAACAAACTGATGACCTCGAAGGGGATGAAAGGGGTGGGTTATCTCGGCCGATCCCAAAGGCTGACCAGGCCAATGTGCAGTTCGAAGCAACCGTGCCAACCGTGCTGGACCGTTTTATCCAGCAAGCGGTGATGCAGGTTCTGCAGAGGCAATGGAATCCGACATTCTCCCA
>JBAPOI010000314.1:0-1910 GCA_049279555.1 Candidatus Sulfotelmatobacter sp. | reverse complement strand
GCCCACTCCCCATTTCCCACTCCCCATTCCGCACTCTCTGCCCCCTACTCTCTACCCTCTCCTCCCTATTCTCGCCTTCTGCCGTCTTACGATTCCAGGTATAACTCGCCCCCTTGCAGGTCAAGCAAACAGTTCCCGAATCCCGAATTGTTCGTCGGCACAGAAGGAGCCAACATGTCCCCGATCCGATACCGTCGCACCTCTGTGCGAACCGCACTAGGCATCACCAAGGAAGAGAAACGGATCAAGCGCGAATTGGGAATTACCGCGCTTCTGAAGCCGTTTCGTTGGTGGGGGAACGAAAAGCGTAAGATGAAACGAGAGGTTGGCTATTATTCCCCCGAAGCCAAATTTGCTCGGCACTTCTTGCCCCGTTCGGTGGTCAGGTTGTTTCTGCTGGCCGTTTTGGTAGCGGCAGTTACTTTCGGGGTTTGGGTCTGGAATTCAGTAAAGACCCTAACGACACCCGACCATACGGCGGCAACTCATCCGACATCAGCCAGAAGATAGCTGATCCGTTCTGCTACTCCGAGCCGCTCCCGCCCCCAGCTCGCTCGTGTGTCAATAGACTGCAACGTCTGCCAGCGGCACAGTTCGTCGGCGGCTCGGCGGCTTGCATTAATCAGCTAATCGGGCCGATTACGCTTGAGAATTTCATCGATAAGATAATCTGGGCGACGAAATGTAGTTTGGCACAAGGCATCAATAGCGGTAGCCAAGTTGATCAGGCCCCGCTGTGCGGCAAACTCAAGCACACCCAGCGTTCCAGTAACTTTAACATGATTGGCGATGGCGACTTGCTTTGCACGGCGCTCGTCGATCAACAGCAAATCAGCTTTTAACTCTTTAGCAAAGATGGGCGCGGCGGGCCGCATCGATTCAATCCAAGCGGGAGGATTAGCAGCCCAAGCGCGAACGATTTCTGGCGCAGCTGGATGAATCATTTCATCGAGCACTGCGGGAGGCACAATCACACGTCCGAAGAGCTTGGGCAAAAGCTCTGCCTCGCCAATCAGCAGCAGGTAATTGAGCGGCGCTGTGTCAGAAACGACAATCATTCGCCCATCAGTTTGCGTAAAGTAGCCATTTCGGCGTTATGTTCCTCAACAGTAACGAGATCTTCGGTGACGTGGTGGCGCTTGAGAACGCCATCAACTTGCAACCGTGTAATCCCAAGTGCCGTGGCAAGTTGAAACTGTGTGAGTTGGCCTTGGCGGTACATTTCCACGAGCGCCGCCTCCTTGGCAACAGCGTCCAAATCGCCAAGCTGGGCGCGAAGCTGCTGTTCGATGCTTTCGGGAAGTTGGAAAGATACTGTGGCCACTGGGTTTGATCTCCTTCTTGTAGTTTAGCACAGTCTGTCCAAGTCGCCATCACTTGGTTGACCAGTGTGCAACGGGCAAGGTTCGTGCGCGCGGATTGATGAATTGTAGAAGGGCACCCTATCCGGGTACGGCATCCCCGGCCCATCCTCCACGGCATTCTTGACGACCGCTCCCTGTCTGTGCCTTCTGCTTTCTGCCTTCTGCTTTCTTCTTGCCCCAAGGCGGGAAACACCCGCGGCTCACCCAACCTACGCTCATTCCGCTATACTGAGGTCGCGGGAACGCCTCGTCACGAAGTCGGTCCTCATCTGAAAATTAACCCACTGCCTTTTCAGGTCTCTCGTGATCACCATGATCAACTGGCGTCGCGTATTTCTGACCGTCGGCACAATTGTCGCCATCGCGGCAGCCGTCTGGTTCGTTTCGCGTCCGCCATCATAACCTGTCGTGACGGGGGTTTTGCGTCCACCCTCTGCTGTCGTCAAGAATGTTACAGTTGCTCGAAGCATGCGTGCCTCTGGCGGTTAGTTACCTTCCGCGGCTTTCGATCTTCTTTTGTCCTTCCTCTCCGCGTCCTCGGCGTCC
>JBAPOI010000313.1:0-3283 GCA_049279555.1 Candidatus Sulfotelmatobacter sp. | reverse complement strand
CAAGTGGAGCGGCTATCGCGGGATATCGCATCGCCCGAACTGGTTTGACGGTCGCTACGATTCCTTTTTCCCAGACGTCATTTCAGGACACCACGGCGAGTGGCTCTACCGAGTACACCTATGCAGTGAGTGCATTTGATCAAGCCGGAAACGTGTCGGCACCGGCATCTTTAAACGTCACAACAGCCGCACCCCTGGCCAATGGCGAGGCGGCCTACTGTCCGAGCACAGTAATCTCATCCATGAGTTTTCAATACTCTACGATGCTGAGTGAGACGCATTCAAACCTGGCGGACAACCCGCCATATTCTGACGGCAGCGATTTGTGGCCGGTAACATGGGGGCAAGACGGCAATGTATACACTTCCTTCGGCGATGGATGGGGCTTGTGCGGAGAGCTCGACAGTGGCGCTGGAATTACGAATGACAAAACAAGCTTTGGTGTATCGAAGATCACAGGAGGTCCTCCTACCGGACCGCTCGGTCAGTCGTGTCCATCGCAATTCACGAACGGCAACATCTATGGTGGATACAACTCGTCGCACCCTTACAATGACAACAAGAACGGGTTACTCAACGGCAAAATGTCATCGATCATAGCCATCGGAGCTAACTTCTATGGGCTGGGGGGCGTCTGGAGATCGACGGATCAAGGAGGCCCATATGACTCGCCCAACCATTATGAGGTCGTGTCATCACCAAGTAACGCCTACTCCTGGGCGGATACCGCATGGAATTTTTGTAGCGCAGACTCCAACGGAAATCCTCTTTCCGGTGGTCTCGGGGGCAGAACCGGTCTGTGCGTCAATAGCTTCGCCGATTTTGGCGCGGGAATCCCAAGTGCGGATGGATACATTTATGCCTACGGCGTTGCCAATACGTCATATTTTTGGAATGGGTATGGATCCACGACCGGAGCGAACGTGACTTATCTTGTCCGCGTCCCAAGCAGTCAAATTACTACTGAGTCCGCCTATCAATTTTACTCCGGTCTTGACTTCAACGGGAATCCGATTTGGACGACGAATATCAATCAGATTCGTCCGGTATTTGTGGACAACACCCCTTCACAGACCTATAGCGGGACCAACTACACCTTTCCGATGTTGATGAACATTGGAAAGCCCGTTTACGATGCACCGCTAAAACGCTATATCGCTGTCGCCGAAGGGGCAAAGGAAAGTCAAGTTGCCTTCTACGAAGCCCCCAATCTATGGGGACCATGGTCGGTCATTTACTACACCAATATTAATGTCGCCAATGGCGGTACTGGCGGATGGGGTAATTTAGGTGCAGGCACATGGAATGGATCGACGTACGTAGACATGGACACACTCGGTCATAATATCGTGGGCGCATGGACGAGCGCGGACGGCAAGACGTTGCAGATTGTCTTCTCATCGGATGGGCTCGCGCCGACGAATTCGTCGTTCTCCGCATTGGCAGGCAATAACATGGATTCGTTCAATCTCGTCGAAGCCATACTCACGACCCCCTGAATTGGGTTGGTGGCGAACCAAGCGTGACTAGGGTGAGCTCGCTATCCGAGCCCACCACGGCTTTTAGGTGCCACCATCTGTTAGATGTGCGAGACGATGAGCAATCCGCCTGCAATTGTGATCGCGTCTTCTGCAATTGCCGCAACGAAGTCCGGCACGTGTGCTCTCAACACTACCGCATGCCGGATGTGATACCCGGCAAACGCCCCAGCGATTGCGCCGATTGGGGCGATCACTCCCGCCAAAGGCAAAGACATTGATATTCCAGATCCGGTAGCAAGGGCCAGACCACTTGCCCCTCCAAGGACAATCCGCGCGGTCAGGCCGACAGCTGCTGTGCGCGCCGGGGTGTTGGGGAGCTTGTCCAGGACCAGCTCGATCATGGCCAGCAGCGTGAACACGAGTAGCGTAGACCGATGATCAATAAAGGCAAATTTCGTTCCGGCGAAATGCAACCAGCCGAAATGCGCCGCCCAACACACGATTGCAGGAGCGGTCATGGAGCGTAAACCATCCACAAAACCAAGCAGAAAAGATAGCAGGAACGCCATTATCGCTTGTCCTTACAGTATCTGACGTTGGATCGCTCAGTGTTGCCGGATGAGACGCTCGCTAATCATAACTGACGGGGGCTGGCTCAGCCCCTTTTGGATTCACGGTCTTTCATTGACGCGCCCTGCGTCAGGCCCTAAGATTTCAGCCCAATGGCCGGCCATTCCTCGGGAAGAATTGCGGATTCTCAGCGTAAGACTCTATTGCTGCTGTGTACCGCTGAATTATTCGCCATGACGCCGTGGTTCGCTGGATCTACGGTGGTCTCTCAACTCCAGTCGGCTTGGCATGCCGATCGCGCCACGGCGGCTTGGGTGACCATCGCGGTGCAACTCGGATTCGTAGCGGGAGCCCTCCTCTCGGCCACTCTGAACCTCCCCGATGTTTTCAGCGCGCCTCGCATCTTCGTCGTGGCAAGCCTGATGGCTGCGCTGGCGAATGCCCTCTTTGCCTGGGTTGCGGCGGACCACATGCGAACCGGCATCGTCCTGCGTTTTGCGACCGGAATGCTTCTGGCAGGCGTTTATCCGACCGGCATGAAGATCATGGCGAGTTGGTATCGCAATGGCCGTGGATTTGCCCTCGGAGCTCTGGTAGGCGCCTTGACCATAGGGTCCGCTTTGCCGCACGCCTTATACGCCACCGGCCAGCTTCCATGGCGAGGGATAATCTTTTCGGCGTCGGCGCTTACGTTGATTGCTTCCGCGATCGTTTGGGCTTTTGTAAGAGAAGGTCCATATCTGCTTCCGAATCCTCCTTTCAATCTTTCGCAAGTTGGAGAAATTGTTCGCAACCGGCGTTTGCGCCTGGCAAATCTGGGCTACCTGGGCCACATGTGGGAGCTGTACTCCATGTGGACTTGGATTGCCGTGATTTTCGCCGTTCCATCGGCGCAATCCGTCAGCCGTCAGTGGCGTGAGGCGGCCAGTTTTTGTGCCATTGCGGCCGGCGCTATAGGGTGCATTGCAGCAGGAATTTTCGCGGACAGGATTGGAGACACTCTTCAAGCTGCGGACAATTCGTCTCGCATTGCGGCCCGGGCCCGTGTGACCATCATTTGTATGACGGCGAGCGGAACTTGTTGCCTGCTCGCTGCCGGATTGATTCGGCACTTCACTGTGCTGGTCGCGGTCTCCATGATTTGGGGTGTTGCGATCGTTGCCGATTCCGCCCAGTTCTCTGCCGTCGTGAGCGAAGTTTCCGATCAGCGATATGTGGGCACTGCGCTCACG
>JBAPOI010000312.1:0-3071 GCA_049279555.1 Candidatus Sulfotelmatobacter sp. | reverse complement strand
TGATCGGCCATGAAATCAGCCATGGCTTCGACGATCAGGGCTCTAAGTTTGATTCGTCCGGCGCGTTCAATAACTGGTGGGCCGACGCAGATAAAACGGCCTTCGAAACAAAAACCAAGATGCTGGGCGAGCAATACGACACCTATGAGCCTCTGCCAGGTCTGCACATCAACGGCGCATTCACTATGGGCGAGAACATCGCGGATAATGCTGGTATTGCGATCGCACTAAAGGCCTATCACATCTCGCTAGCTGGCCGCCGCGCGCCGAAGATCGACGGTTACACCGGCGATCAGCGCTTCTACCTCTCGTTCGGGCAGATCTGGCGCACGAAGATGCGTGACGGCGCGCTCAGGCAACAGGTACTCTCCAACGAGCACAGTCCTGGGCAATTCCGCGCCATCGGCGCCACGCGTAACCAGAACGAATGGTATGATGCTTTCGATGTGAAACCCGGAGACAAGTATTATCTGCCGCCTGACCAACGCGTGCATCTCTGGTAATCCGATCTGAGCGGCGGCAGATGGACTAAGCGGAAAGCGAGAATGGTTTGGCAACGAGTTGACCCCAGGGCGTCGATCAGCGTGCCCAGGCGAAATATTCTCTGTGCGGCTAGTACAAAGAACCCATCAGGTCGGTAGCGGTTTCTTCGCTTGATCGTCTCCGGTTAGAGGGCGCGGGTTCTCCGATGGGCGGTTCCATGCGATACTACATATATGGCCACGCAGCCTCCAGATCGCTCAAAACACGGAGAGCAGGTCTCCGACTGGGAGAATGAGGGCGGGGCTCCTCAAGTCACGAGGCAGAATGATCGTGACAAGCTTCGAGGCTTGGCCGTCGAGGAAGAACATATCCTGCAATGCCTGGGGGCAGCAGTGCTCTCGCAGTGGAATAACCTTCCGACAGACATCCAGCGGCAGCTTTTTCGACACGCCCTTTCCGGCGATCCATCTCGCGATGCCGTTCAGTTGAAGGAACAAATTGCTCGTTTCCTTCACGATCATAAGAAGTGACCAGTCCGAGGTCTCTCGGACCACTCGGATAGAGAGAATGGCTTGGGAAGGGCGAATGTCCGCTTTTCGCCAAAAGGGGGAATTCGCTTGGCCGTTCCGGATTATTCGCACTTCAGTCGATAGAATGCTCAGAGCGAACGGCTAACACATGGAATCGACCCGCCCTCACGGCCAATTGTTCACCAGGTTCGTGGCGTTGACGCTTCCGATCCCCGTAGCGAAGTCCCAACCCTTTGCCGCGTTATAGGCGGGTAAATAATTGCGGCTCGAAATTGATAGCACCCCGGCCGAGCCGCTCGGCAAGTAACAGTCCAGTTTTCCAGCGCAAACAGTATCGATGTCGCCCATCGTAATGTCATAGAATATACACGACGAAGCGACGCTCTTGCCGAGCGATGCATTGCAATTGGCGTTCCCGCTCTTACCGTATTCCGCCGCGGCAAGCTGATAAAGAATGGGTGCTGCGTTCCCTTGCCGAGTACCCTTTTTTTGATTCACGAGGGCTTGGATACCCGCCATCAAAGGCGTCGATTGTGAGGTTCCCCCGTACCCCGCCCAGGTGTTTGGCGGGCCGGTACATGTATCTGGTTCAGGGGCCGCATTGGGATCAAGGTTGCAAATAACGACATAATTCCCCCAAGCTCCCGGACTCGCGAACAGCGAAATATCAGGAATGTCGCGTACCCCATCATTCGGATTCCCAAAAACTTTTTGCCAAGATGGCTTCGGGTAGCCGGCGCACGAGCCGCTCGTGACGAAAGGAATTGACGGCGTTCCTGTTGCACAACTGCTCTTGCCTCCCCCTCCCGCTTCATCGTTCACGAGGCCGTTATTGGAGGCAAAAATCGAATTACAAAAGCCATTTTTGCCGTATGTTACTGGCGAGCCTGAGAAATAGGCGGAGTAGAGAACGCTCGCACACGAACTGTTCCACGGAATTTCCGGAATATACGAAAGCACGGATCCATAATAAGAGCCGTTAGTCGGTGACCAGTATTGGTTGCTAGTATGTGAATAGGTATCGCCGAGATCCGTGCCACCGACAGCCACGTCATAGGGTGTGGTGTTCGCTTCGTTGACCACCAATCCATCGGTGGGACCATCATTGGCCGCGCCTGCGTCAGAGCTCGCAAGAAAAACAGAGATGCCTTCTGCCGCAGCCTGTTGAAACACAAGGTAAAAGAAACTGTTTAGCGGGCTCCCGGGCCAACCGGCTTCTCCTCCGGACATACTGATTATGGATGGAGGTTGAGATGAATTGACGATATTTGCTAATGCGACATCAGAGCCGTACTCGGTTGACAAATCACGACAGGCAGCGATCTCTATGAAAGCACCCGGCGCCATCATTGTCGCTGCTTGCGCGTCCAAGTTTGTTTCTTCTCCAGCTAGCGTATAGCCTGTTCCAGGGTCGGCACAGTTGTTTACGCCAGTGCCGGGGGTTGGGTGAACAGTGATTAGCGAGCCGCTAGCATAGGCGGAGAGACCAAAAGTCGAACGGAGTATTGTCCAAGAAGCTGGATTATATAGGTCGGAATCTTCCACCAGCGCGATGGTCTGTCCTGCTCCCGTAATCCCTGCAGTAAACAGGGGCGATAAGTTGTACAGGGTGGCGAGATCGGCCGGAACCAAGAGTTCACAAACTGTGCCTGTATACAGAAAACATGGGCTGGCCCCCGTAAAGTTTGGGCCAGCGTGTTTTAACATCGGCTTCGGCATGAAATTATTAAGCGACACAATACCAATGATTACAGGCGCGAGTGCTGCAGGTAAGCTGGGATTGCGCATATTGGCGATATGGTGCTCGCCATTGATGCTGAGATTGTGAATCTCGGTTGCGAATGTTTCACGGATCTGTCCGGCGGTGGCCGAGAAATCAACCAGAAAGCCGTTCGGATAAACCGCGTTGACCTTTAAGCCATGCGCCTTAAGCCAGCCCGTTACGGCATCAATATCTTGTTGCGCAGGTCCGTAGTCTCGGCCTATCTGAACCGCAGTCAGCCAATGGTGGTAATTGGGTGAAGTTTTGTCAGTTGTCTGATCGATATATTTTTCCAG
>JBAPOI010000311.1:0-15987 GCA_049279555.1 Candidatus Sulfotelmatobacter sp. | reverse complement strand
GCGCTATCGTTGCCGCCAAAGCTGAAAATATGCCGGCCGACAACATCAAACGGGCAATTCAGCGCGGTACCGGCGAGCTGCCAGGAGCCACTTACGAAGAATTCTCTCTCGAGGGCTACGGTCCTGGTGGAGTTGCGGTTCTGCTCGACATCAATACCGACAACCGCAATCGCACGGTGAGTGAAATTCGCCATTGCTTCGGGAAGAACGGCGGCAACATGGCCGAAGCCGGCGCGGTCTCCTGGATGTTCCACAAGAAGGGCGACATTGTTATTCCGAAGAGCGCCGCGAAAGAGGACGACCTGATGAACATCGTTCTCGAAACCGGCGGCGAGGATTTGAATGATGATGGCGAGAATTGGGAGATCCTGACCGAGCCGTCGGCTTATGAAGCTGTTCTCGAAGCGGTGAAGAAAGCTGGGATTGAGCCTGCGTCGTCAAGCGTGGCCATGATTCCGCAGAACTACATCAAACTGGAGGGGCAGGCTGCAAACACGATGATCCGGCTGATGGAAGCGCTCGAAGATCAGGACGATGTGCAGAACGTCCACTCGAATTTTGATATCGACCAGAAACTCCTGGAAGAAGTTGCCGGATAGTCTGATATCTGGAAAGATTTCGTGTTGAGGCCGCCCTTTCCTGGGCGGCCTTTTCTTTTTAGTGAGTCTCATATCTCGGGATTCGGGTTCGTCCAAAAGTTTTCAACACAGGAGTGGAAAATTCTGTGGAAAAGCACGACAGTATCTTTGTAAGTGACTAAGCACGAGATGGTTCAGCATTTTGCACCGCATCGGGTGCTGGCACTTTCGTGGTGCGGATGCAGGCTCGCATCTTGTCACAAAGAGATTTCTTCAGGCCGAACTTGAAACTGAGACTCGACAAACTCCTGGTTGATCGCGGACTCGCGGCTTCACGCGAGCGGGCACAGGCTCTCATTCTCGCAGGAAAGGTTCTGGTCAACGATCAGAAACTTGATAAAGCTGGCGTACAGGTTGTCGCGGACGCAGAAGTCCGGCTGCTCGGCGAAGATCTGAAGTATGTCAGCCGCGGCGGTCTTAAGCTCGAACGAGCTCTCGAACATTGGTCGATCGATGTCGATCATAAAACCTGTCTCGATGTCGGTGCTTCTACCGGCGGATTTACCGATTGCCTGCTGCAACGTGGCGCTGACCGAGTGATTGCAATCGACACCGGATACGGGCAGTTGGATTTCAAATTGCGCCAGGATTCCCGCGTGCGCCTGCTGGAAAAAACAAATGCCCGGTATGTGACAAGAGAAGTGATCGGCGAGAACGTGAACCTCATCGTCATGGATGTTGCGTTTATCTCCGCTACACTCGTTCTTCCGCCGGTTGTGAACGCCGCATTTCCTCAATCTCTTGGCGAACGCCAAGGCAGTCAGATGGTGGTCCTGGTGAAACCGCAATTCGAGGCGGGAAGGGAATTTGTCGGTAAGGGCGGCATTGTGCGGGACGAAGCGGCGCAACTCGCCGCAGTTCAGAAAGTAAAGGCGTCACTGCTCAACCTCGGTTGTACTCACACCGATGTCATAGAATCACCGATCCTAGGCGCGGAAGGGAATCGCGAGTTTCTGCTTCTAGGGAGCTTTTGATGTTTTTGTGTTCCCGTCTCACTCGATCGAGTGTTTCTTACCTTGGATTCTGTACAATTTCCCTTTGCCTATGACAGTCTCCCAAACTTCTTCCCGATCAAAGACTGCAGCCGTCATCTCGCGTTCGGCGCGGCCGCAGCTCGAGCGTGTTATCCCTGAACTTTTGGTGTGGCTTGACGCTCACAATTACCGTGTCGTCGTCGATCCAGAGACGGCGAAGTATTGTGATCGACAACGGGAAGAAGTGCCCCGCGCGCAAATGTCAGCACAATCGTTGGATCTGGTGGTGGTCCTGGGCGGCGATGGTACTCTGCTCTCCGCAGTGCGGGCGACCGCCGCCATGGACGCGCCTTTGCTCGGCGTGAATCTTGGCTCGCTTGGTTTTCTTACAGACGTTCCACTTTCATCGCTGTTCTCGATGCTCGACACTATCTCGCAGGGAAACGCGCCTGTGGAGCAGCGTACTTTGATGCGCTGCGAGTTATTGCGCGGCGACGCCACGCCGGGAAGCTACTTGGCTTTTAACGACGTTGTTGTGAACAAAACTGCGCTGGCTCGGCTTAATACTTACGAACTGTTCGTCGATGGTGCATTCGTCACAAATTATCGCGCTGACGGAATGATTATTGCTACCCCGACAGGTTCGACCGCTTACTCGCTTTCGGCAGGCGGTCCGGTAGTCATGCCGACGGTGAATGCTTTCGTAATCACCCCGGTGGCCCCGCATTCTCTTACCCACCGTCCGCTGGTCGTGCCGGACTCAGCCGTGGTCGAAATCCTGCTCCGTAGCGACGAGGAAGTTGCGTACCTCAGCATGGATGGCCAACCGGGCCTCGATTTGAGAGATGGAGACAGGGTTCGGTGCCGCCGGTCCGAGCACAAGGTTAGCTTGTTTCGAACCAGCACCGACTTCTTTCACGTTCTGCGCACAAAGCTTAAGTGGGGAGAACGATAAATGCAGATGCAGAAAGGGATTATCGATTAATGTTCAGGTCGCGTTATCGATTAAAGTTCGGCCGAGTACAGGTCACGTACTTCCTCTCGACTCCGGATGACCTTGGCCAACTTGCCGCGGACCAGAATTTCCGCAGGTCGCGGACGCGTGTTGTAGTTCGACGCCAGCGCCATTCCGTAAGCTCCAGCATCCAGAATCGCAAGTAAGTCACCCTCTTCGACTCGCGGCAACCCGCGATCACGTGCGAAGAAGTCTCCGGATTCGCACACGGGACCTACGACATCGACGGTCTCCGGTTTGCCTGACGAGTCTCCAGTTGCCGATTGTGGCTTTCTAGCGACGGGAACGATTTCATGGTATGCACTGTAGAGCGCCGGCCGGATCAGATCGTTCATTGCCGCGTCTACAACTAGAAAGTGCTTGCCGTCGTTTTCCTTTTTATAGATCACCGAGGTGAGTAGAATGCCGGCTGAGCCTACAATCGACCTTCCCGGCTCGAGCAACAGGTGCACATTCAAACCGCGCAACGGACGCGTCACAGCTTGCGCGTAGGCTGCAACATAATCGGCAAGGTCTGCGGCGGGTTCTTGATAAGCAATGCCAAGGCCGCCGCCGATGTCGACATAGTCGATCTTGTGCCCGTCGGCGCGCAGGTCGCGAACAAAATCAGCAAGGCGCGCAACAGTCTCCGCGAAGGGTGCGACGTCGGTGATCTGCGATCCAATGTGTACGCTCACGCCTGCAACTCTCAGATATTGCGATCGGGAAGCTTCAGCGTAAAGGGCGCGCGCCCTGCGGATTGGTACTCCGAATTTATGTTTATGTAGACCAGTAGAGATATAAGGGTGCGTATCTGCGGCCACGTCGGGGTTGACTCTGAGAGCGACGCGCGGTATCTTGTGCAGCTTCGTCGCGCACTCCGCCAAGGCTGTAAGTTCCGATGCGCTCTCGACATTAAACAAGAGGATGCCGGCCTTCAGCGCAACGGTCATCTCCTCACGGGATTTGCCTACACCGGAGAAGACGACCTTCTTCGCGGCACGGCGATTGGCAACCAGCACACGCTCCAGTTCTCCGCCTGAGACAACGTCGAAGCTGCATCCCTGCCGCGCCAGCAGGCGAAGGATATTCACGTTCGAGTTCGCTTTTACGGAGTAACAGACGGTATGTGGGACATCCCGAAAAGCCTTCTCAAATGCAGCCAGGCGCTCCCTAATTGCAGTCTCCGAGTAAGCGTAGAGAGGAGTTCCGTAACGCTCGGCAAGCGTCGTTAACGGCACGTCGTCGCAGTGCAATTCATCGAGGTCTGCAGTAGGGCTCGACCGGGCTTTCACGCGCCGACGAAAAACAAATCCCGGCGGCCGTTGGGAATAGAGGTTCGGCGATTGCGCAACTCGGTGGGACCGGGTCATTTTCGCTTGGCAGATCCAGTGGCGGGACCATCTTTTACCTTGATGGCAACAACCGTTTGATCGTCGAACGTTTCCACCCCGGCAGAATGTTCAGCCGCCGCTTTGAAAAGAGAGTCCACCACGCAGTCTGCGGATTTACCGGCGCAGTCCGCAATAATTTTCTCTACCCGTCCCCGGCCAAACAGATCTCCCTTGCGATTCCGAGCGTCGAGGATGCCGTCGCTGAAGAAGACAAACATGTCCCCGGGCTTCATTCGAAAGGTAAATTCGTCGTAGTCCGCATCATCGAAAAGGCCAAGCGGCAGGCCCGTGGCCTCAATCACTTGATTCTTGCCATCGTGCACGTAGACTGGGCGCGGCAGGCCGGAGTTGGCCACCAATAGGGTGCTCTGCTCATCCTCCCAAACGGCGTAGATGAGCGAAACGAATTGCGCTTCAATCCGTCGCTCCGCCAGCGACATGTTCACCGCCTTGAGCATTTCAGCAGGACCAGGCTCGATGGGCGCATGTGAACGCAGAATGCCGCTGACCAGCGCGGCATAAATGGCGGCAGGCGCTCCTTTGCCGCTCACGTCGCCAATGACAATTCCCAACCGAGAGAGAGAGTAAGGGATAAAATCGTACAAATCCCCGCCGATGGCGCGTGCCGGAACAAATTTCGCGGCAACATCCAAATGCCCCAGCTTGGGGCGCGTCTGTGGAAGCAGGCGCATTTGCAACTCGCGAGCTAACGCCAAGTCCCGCTCCAGGCGGCGTTCCTGACGTGCAATTTCTTCGTAGAGGCGCGCGTTCTCAATCGCAATCGCAACTTGCGATGCCAGCGTCATCATGGTGCGCCGGTGATCATCGGTAAAGAAACTGCGACGGGTGTGCTCTAGATCGAGTACGCCGATAACTTTATCTTTGTAAATCAGCGGCACAGCGAGTTCCGAGCGCGTTTCAGGATTACTCTCGACGTAGCGCGGATCCTTGGTCACATCGGGTACCAATATCGCATGTCCGCTTTGCGCGGCGTGGCCGACGAGTCCGCGGCCGAGGGGCACCTCGTGCTTGAGATGGATATTTTCGTGGAAGCGCAGCGAAAAACGATGTTGCAGTTTTTCGCCGGAAAAATCCAGCAACAGAATGCTGAACATCTGGTAGTCGATCAGCTTGCGCAAAAGTTCGGCGACCCGGCTGAGCAGTTCGTCGAGATTCAAGATGGAGGATAACTCGCGGGCAATGTCATTCAGCAGTCCGAGGATGCGGGCTTGCCGCGTGGTGCGAGTGTAAAGCTGCGCATTCTCGATTCCGCTGGCGATTCTCGAAGCCAACAGAGTCAGCAGTCGGCTGTGCTCTTCAGTGAAATAACCTAGCTTGCGGGCCTCCAGATCGATGACACCAATGACGCGATTCTTGGCGATCAGCGGCACGGCCAATTCCGAGCACACGTTGGGGATCGCAGCGATGTATCGCGGATCCTTGGTGACATCATCGACAAAAATCGTTTGCCGCAATTGGGCAGATTGTCCGGTCACGCCTTCGCCGACCTTGACGCGGGCGCGCTCGGCGAACTCCGGCGGATATCCCACTTGAAAGCGAATGCGCAATTCCTGAGTCTTTTCGTTGAGCAGGAGTATGGCGAAAATCTCGTAGTCGATGACTTTCTGAACGATTCCCGCGACTCGGCGCAGAGTCGTATCCAGGTCGAGCGACGTCGACATGACGTCGGCAACCTCGAGCAAGAACGGCTCGACGTGCAGATGGTGTTGCTTGTTCAAAGATCCCATTTGGTTTTTCTATGATAACAGCCGTGCCGGAGTACCCAGTACCCAGTAAAGATGCTGAATCCTGATCACTGCGGATCTGAGGGTCGGCGGTCGGCCAGTTTCTTTTGCTCGGTACTAGGTACTGGAAGTTACTCCCTCGGTACGATGCACACGTCGGCAAGGTTGCGATAACGTTCGGCGTAATCGAGACCGTAACCGACGACAAATTCATCGGGGATCGTGAAACCAACGTAGTCGCCCTTGAGAGGCAGTTTGCGCCGTGAGGGCTTGTCGAGGAGCGCTGCGATCTTCAACGACCTGGGCTGGTGGGCCAACAATAATTTCTTCAGGACCGTGAGCGTCAATCCTGTATCAAGAATATCTTCGACCACGATTACGTTTTTGTCTTTCAGAGATTGGTCGACGTCCTTCGTGAGCTTCACCTCGCCGGTCGAGTCCCATCCGCTCTTGAGCTCTTGCGAGGGGCTGGGGCGATTTCCGTAGCTGGAGACGCCAATGAAATCAAAGGTCGCATCGAGCTTTACTTGCCGTGCCAGATCGGCGAGAAAAATTGCCGAGCCCTTCAACACGCCGACAAAGAGCACTGGTTGCCCGGCGAAGTCGCGGGTGATCTCCGCGCCCAGTTCCACGACTCGTTTCGCAATCTCATCGCGCGAAATCAGCACCTTGAGTTCTGTCATGGCGTTTCATATTAAACTAAAGCGGCTACCCTCGTTAGGGTGCGGAGTACGTGTCTTAAAGCGAAGGCAAGAACCGGAGTTTCATTTATGAATCTGAAAGGCGTTCAACTTACATGGCTGGGGCATGCGACATTCCGCATCGTCACGTCAGCCGGCCAAACCGTCATCATTGATCCATGGATCATGAACAACCCGATGTGCCCGTCGTCCGAGAAGAAGGTAAAGAACGTCGATTTGCTTCTATGCACGCACGGTCACGGCGACCACATTGGAGACGCGGTCGAGGTCATCAAGCAGCACAATCCGCAAGTCGTCGGAATTCCTGAGTTGTGCGGATGGCTGCAGAAGAAGGGTGCAAAAAAAATCGCCATGATGAACAAGGGCGGCACGCAGAAAATCGGCGATATCAAAATCACTATGGTGCACGCCGACCACTCCTGCGGCATTCAGGATGGCGACCAGCTTATCTATGGCGGCGAGGCGGTTGGCTACGTGATTGAGTTCGAGAACGGAGTCAAGATTTATCACGCCGGCGATACGAATGTGTTTGGCGACATGGCCATTATCCGCGAACTTTATGCTCCTGAAATCGTGATGCTACCGATTGGCGACCACTTCACGATGGGACCGCGAGAGGCGGCCTACGCGTGCAAACTGCTCAAACCGAAAATCGTGATCCCTATGCATTTTGGAACGTTCCCGGTTTTGACCGGAACTCCGAACGATTTGCAAAAGTTGGTGCCGGATGTGGAGATCCTGGCGATGAAGCCCGGCGAAACCATTAGCAACTAACACCAGAAAATCATTCGTAAACTGGGAGTCGAGAAAGACATATGGCGCAAGCTAAGCCGAAAGAAGAAACCAGACCAGGTTGGCGACACTTTGATCTCGCCACCGCCGGGCCGGTAGACGATTACATGTATTCCCTGTTGCCGAAGCGAGAGCCGGTGCTGCAGGAGATGGAAGACTACGCGAGCAAGCACAATATTCCAATCGTCGGCCCGGCGGTTGCTCGCGTGCTTCAGCAACTCGCGCTGACCATTAGCGCAAAAACTGTTTTCGAGTTGGGATCAGCCATCGGATATTCGACCATCTGGTGGGCGCAGGCGGTCGGCGAAAAGGGACGCGTCATTTACACGGATGGTGATCCTAAAAATGCCGAGCGGGCGCGCGGATACTTTGACCGCGCAGGCGTTTCCAATCGCATCACGCTTCATACGGGCGACGCGCTCGAAGTTCTTTCCGAACAAAAGCAGCAGTTCGACGTCATCTTCAATGACGTCGACAAAGAAGATTACCCGCGCGTGCTTCGCTTGATTTCACCGCGCCTGCGGAAGGGCGGCTTGTTCATCACCGACAACGTTTTGTGGAGTGGCAGGGTCGCGGAGAAAAATCCTAAGGAGTCCCGCACCAAGGCGATCATCGAATTTAACCGTCTGCTCTACAATTCCGGAGATTTCTTCACTACTATCCTGCCGATTCGAGACGGGTTGGCGGTGGCGTTGAAGAAGTAAGAGAAGATCGGGGTGACTCTTCGGTAGTGAATTTGCCGTGTGTGGAGATAAAAGATGGAGAGAGGATCGCCTTATCTAGAGAGTCGCCTTATCTATAGAATCACCCTATCCATGGAAGAAAGCAAATGCGCCTGCGTATCCGAGAGTCACGAACATGGCAGCAAATCATGCGAGGGAGCAGCAGTAGTTAGGATCAGAGTTCAGGGATCGAGCAACACTGCCGCCATCTGTGAAAGGTGCTACAAAAAGCCGTATGTAGAGCTTACCCTTTCATTTTGGCTTCCATTTTTGGGCGAAAAATAGCCCCTACCAGTTCTTCTCTACTATTGACCGCAACGGATATCCACCCTAACATTCCAACGGATATCCGCCCTAACATTCCAGTGGGGCAATCTTGCATTATGCCTGACCAAGTCATAGGTCACTACCGAATCCTCGAGAAAATCGGGGCGGGAGCCATGGGTGAGGTTTTCCGGGCGTGTGATGAACAGTTGGGGCGCGATGTCGCTTTGAAGCTGATTAAGCCAGCCTCGAACGATAACCCCGATCATCGCCACCGGTTCGAACTGGAAGCGCGTGCCGCCGCATCGCTGAATCACCCCAACATTGTCTCCATCTATGATGTGGGTTTTCACAAAGGCTCGCCTTACATCGTTTCTGAATCGCTGGAAGGCCAGACCCTGCGTAAACGGCTTTCGGAAGGAGCACTGCCCGTTCGCCTCGCCGTTGACTACTCATCGCAGATTGTTCAAGGGCTCATCGCGGCTCATGATCGCCAGATCACTCACCGTGACCTCAAGCCGGAAAATCTATTTCTGACGAACGACGGCCGGGTGAAGATTCTCGACTTCGGAGTCGCCAAGCTGCAGGAAGACTCGGAACGCTCGGTCGAGGAGTTAACCACGGTTACAAGGGCTGGCACGCTAGTCGGGACGCCGCCGTATATGTCGCCCGAACAACTGCGAGGCGAGAGAGTGGACCACCGCAGCGACATCTTTAGCTTCGGCACGATTCTTTATGAGATGTTGACCGGCCACCGAGCCTACAAGGGCGAAACTGAGGGAATGATCGCAGTGGCTCAGGAACGTCCGCTCGAAATCGATCTGGAGCAGGCTGGCATTCCTGTAACAATCCGACACATCGTGGACCATTGTCTGGAGAAGGAACCGGAGAATCGCTTTCAATCGGCGCGCGATCTGGCGTTTGCGTTAGACACTCTGTCCGATGCTTCGGGCGGACGGCCAAAGCATCTCAGGGTTCGAGGGTGGCAAGCGACGACTTTCGTTATTCTCCCTTGGGCGGCGCTAGCTGGAGTGCTTCTGGTTGCTTCGTTATGGCTGCTGCTTAGACCGTCTCCGCCGTCTCCAACTTATCAGCGTCTAACCTTTGAGCACGGCACAATCTATTCCGCCCGTTTCTCACCGGACGGACGTTCCTTCGTGTACGGCGCTGCCTGGAACGGACAGCCACTACGCCTCTTTTCTGCGGTTGGGGATTCTCTCTTGTCACAGCCGCTCAACTTCCAAGATGCAAGCCTGCTCGCAATTTCCAACACTCGAGAACTGGCGCTGGTATTGCACGGCGATCGCAAGGTGCATCTGGAAACGGCAAACGGCACATTGGCGAGTGCTCCACTTGCCGGCGGTTCGCCGCGGGAGCTGCTGGAGGACGTTTCCTGGGCGGATTGGGATCCTACCCGCGGTAACCTCGCGGTGGCGGATCACCTTGCGGTGGTTCACCACGCCCAAGGTCGCGATCGAATCGAATATCCGATCGGTCATGTTTTGTACCAGAGCAGCGGCTGGATCAGCCACCTTCGGTTTTCTCCCCAATCCGACAAAATCGCGTTTATGGATCATCCCGCTCGTTGGGATGATCGCGGGTCCGTTGACATCGTTGATCTTCAAGGCCACGTAAGCGTTTTGTCACCGAAGTGGGAATCCGAAGACGGACTGGCCTGGAGTCCTGACGGAAAAGAGGTCTGGTTTACAGCCACCGAAGAGGGCACCCACCGCGAACTACGCGCGGTGACCCTGTCCGGAAAGGCTCGCAAAATCCTGGCCTCGCCCGCGAGCATGACCTTGGAGGACGTGGCTCCGGATGGCCGGGTGCTAGTGAGCCTGGACGACGAACGTCTCGCTATGGCGACTACTGCAAAGAACGGCCAGACTTTGGATCTGTCCTGGCACGATTGGAATATTGTGCGTGACATTTCACGCGATGGCCAGTCGGTTCTGTTCGACGATGACAGTGAAACTGCGGGGCCGAACTACGCCGTCGCCATTCGGAAGATCGACGGCACGCCGCCCGTGCGGCTTGGCGCAGGTATTGCCGGAGGACTCTCCCCAGATGGGAAGTGGACCTTCTCCGTGTTCACGGGACATCCTCAACGCGTGACGTTGTTGCCTGTAGGGCCTGGCCAATCTCGCCAGATCGAAATTGGTGATCTGGAACTCCAAAATGACTTCGCGCACTTCTTGCCCGACGGAACGGCCATCACAGTCAATGCCAACGAGCCCGATCACGGCGTACGTTGCTATGTGTTGGATTTGAACGGTGGAAAACCCAGACCGGTCACGAACGAAGGAATCCAGGGCGGCTTAGTTTCGCCGGATGGCCGCTATATTCTTCTAATGGATACTGCTGCCGAAGTTGCGGTTTATCCGCTTGATGGCGGTTTGCCTCGGGTTATCTCCGGCCTCGAACCGGGGTTTATCTCTGTTCAATGGTCCGAGGACGGTGCGTCGATCTATGGATACCATCCCGGCAAAGTTCCGGCCGAGGTTTACAAGGTCAACATAACGACTGGCGAGAAGACTCTCATCCAGGAACTGCGGCCCGAGACGGCCGCTGGCGCGGTGACCATATCCCACATGGCTGTGACCCGTGACGGTTCGCTCTTCGCTTACAGCTACTACCAAGTCTTCTCCGTGCTTTATGTAATTTCAGGTTTGCGCTAATGCAGCCAGCTATTCCAAGGGCCAATTCTCCCATGGGTGGTAGCAGTGCTTCTGGTTGCTACGCTACTCCAGCTGCTCCTGCTAGGTAAAGCAAGCGTATTTCCAGCTTATGCCCCGTCTGACGTTTGAGGAGGGTACCGTGTACTCGGCGCGTTTCGCGCCCGACTTGCGCTCGATCATATACGGCGCAACCTAGAACCACGAACCGGCGAAGCCTAGATCGATTTGACGGGAATCGCTAGCAGATCTTCCACCAGCCCGACTTCCTTCTGCACGAACGGCTCGGCGTAGGTAACGCCGCCGAGAGCGCCGTAAAATCGCGCCATCGATTCGACTCGCGCGTGAATTTCGGCATGGGCAGGGAAGAGGTCCTTGCCAGCCTCCTGGTCGCTGAACTGCGACTTGTACGCCAGGATCGAGGCGAACTTCTGCTCGAACTGCTGGGTTATATCCACGACAAAACTAGGCCGGACATCGTAGTAAAGCGTGGCATAAATGATTTTGAAAGGACGATGCGGCGGGAGTTTTGTGGTATCTACACCTGCGGTCGCGGCTTCGCTAGGATTTAGCTTCGACAGCCCCGCAAGAAAACAGGCCTCGTACCCTAGAATCGAAGCCATGTAGTGGTCGGGATGGCGTCCCTTCCAATAGGGAAGAATGACCACGCGAGGGCGGGTCTCACGGATCACGCTGGCAACTTTGAGTCGGTTCTCCCAGGTATTCTCGACTCGTCCGTCCGGAATATCGAGCGCGCGGCGCCAGCCCGCACCCAGAATTTTCGCTGCATCCGCGGCTTCTCTCGCACGGTCTTCCGCAGTGCCGCGGGTGCCCATTTCGCCTTGCGTGAGATCGAGAATGCCCGTTCGCTGGCTCCGCTGGGCTGCCTTCAGCAGCGTTCCGCCGCAGGTTTGTTCAACATCGTCACGGTGCGCAGCGATGGCGAGAATATCGAGAGGGGCAGTCGACATGTCAGTCAAGATTCCCCTGCTCAATCACAACGTTCTCGCGAACGATCAACCGATTCGCAGCCATTTCTTTCAAGGTAGGTAGGACGCGGCTCACGTGCTCATCTGTATCGACGAAGACAATCATCACTGGGAGCTTGCCGCCGGCCTCAATCAAGCGCGCCGTTTCCACGCGGCTTCGTCCCAGGAATCCGGCGACGGCATGAAAAGCAGTTGCTGAATAGACGTTTTCCTTGTGCAGGTAATTGAGAATCTCCATATGCAGAGGCCGACGCTGCCACTTATCGCCGGCGTTCAGATAAATTGTGACCTGCACTGCCATCGCACTTGGCATTTTACTCGTGAACCTCCCGAGAAAGCTGCCATTCTTGTCGCAAGATGCCATAGAGCTCGGAATCGATGAACTGGTCCCACTTATGCAGATGTTGCCGCTGACAGCCCTCGTAGCGCATACCCAGCTTTCTCAGAACTCGCCCGGAGGCGGGATTGTGTTTGAAATGCGAGGCGAAGATACGGTGGAGGCGGAGGTCTTCAAATCCGTAGCGCAACATTTCTCGCGCGGCTTCAGTGGCGTAGCCCTTGCCCCAATGCGCCACGCCCAGCCAATAGCCAAGTTCGGCGTGTTGATGTTGCGGATCGACGGTCAGGCCCATGCCGCCGATCTGACTGCCATCGCCGCGTAGTGTCATCGCCAACCATATCCTTCCGGGATCTTGTATGAGAACCAGGAAATCTTTTGCATTTTGCTCGGTATAGGGATGCGGTATACGCAGCGTGGTGGCCGCGACTTCGCGTGCGCCGATAAGAGGCAGAAGTTCTGCAATATCGGATTCGCGGTACGGGCGCAGCCTGAGACGCGCGGTTTCGAGAGTAGGAGTCATGCACAGGGTTAAATCGCGCGTGCCAAGGCCATCCCCGCCAACGCCGCTCCTAAACACAGGAGATTGTTGCTGAAAATGTTGGTGAGCATGAGTCCCCACTGGCCTTGGTCGAAATAGGCCATGGTTTCGAAGGCGTAGCTGGAGAAAGTAGTGAACGAACCGCAGAAGCCAACGACGACCAGCAACCGCCAGTGCGGATCGACGAGGACACGTTCGCTGGTCCAAATGACGAAGAAGCCAACGATTATGCTGCCCGCGACGTTAATGAACAGCGTGCCATAAGGAAAGGCAGAGCCTAGTTCTGCGGCAGCGAGACGGCTCAGCAGGTAACGCAGGTTCGCCCCCACAATGGCAGCAAGAGAGATTGCAAGGTAGTCCTTCAAGACGGAGTCCTCCCTACAAATCGAAGATTTAATTTGTAGGAGTTATCAGCCCAAAAACTAACAGCCACCGCAGGCAGTTATTGGCGAACTCCATCGCCGTTGAAGTCATTTAATCACAAAGACCTCGACGTTGATCAAGGAATTCTGCAGAGGGATTACTTTTGTGGGGGCCAAATGGGGAATTTGCTGTCCTATTTTTTTCGTTCCACCAGATACCGAGCGAGTTCCTTCAGCGTACCAGCCCGGTCACCGAAGCTGTCGAGTTCCGCAAGGCCAGTGCTCACCAGCGAATCCGCCTTACGCCCGGACTCTTCAATGCCAAACAGGGCCGGATAGGTCGCTTTTTGCGCAGCGGTATCTTTACCCGCGGTCTTGCCCAGTTGCTCCGAGGTTTGGGTGACGTCGAGCACGTCGTCGACAATCTGAAAAGCCAGACCAATCGACTTTCCAAATGCCCGTAGCTTTTTCACTTCGCTATCCTTGGCTCCGGCGTAGAGGCCGCCGCTTACCAGGCTTGCGGTGATGAGCGCAGCCGTCTTGGCCCGGTGGATATACTCCAGCATTTCTGCGGTGGGCTGCGTCTGCTCGGCCTCGAGATCGACGACCTGTCCGCCGATCATGCCATCGATTGTGCCGGTGCGGCGCGCGATCTCTTCTATGATGCGAACCCGCGCCTCAGCCGGACAAGCCAGCCGTGAAAGAACTTCGTAGGCTTGAGTTTGCAGGGCGTCTCCAGCCAGAATGGCGATCGCTTCGCCGAAGACCTTGTGGCAGGTGGGCCGGCCACGGCGAAGGTCGTCGTTGTCGAGTGCGGGCAGATCGTCGTGGATGAGCGAGTAAGTGTGCAGCATCTCGAGCGCTGCGCCGAGTTCCTCGATTTTTACGGGCAACGATCCCGCGATCATGCGTGCCGCTTCCATGCATAGCACTGGCCGTAGCCGCTTGCCGCCAGCAAATACGCTGTGCCGCATCGCTTTGTGAATGGATACAGGATGCTGGGTCTCCAGCGGAATCAGGTGGTCCAGCGCCGCATCCGTGCGCGCACGCCCTTGTTCGAGAGTTTCCTGCAGCATCGCGCAGTGAGTATAGCAAGGCGGCAAGCGGATCGGATTCTCGCAGGAACGATTTCTAATCTTGCGTGGCATTGATTGACGTAACCTGATTGACTTGCCAGGTCCACCCACGTAAGATTCCGCAACGATTTACCCCGACGCCGGATTGCGGCCCTCTCATAGATCCGGAGGCAGCGTGAGCGCGCAAACGGGCAATTTTCATGTTGAGGAGGCGGGATGCAACTGCGCCTGGAAAGCCGGCCGGTTGGAGACGTGTTGGTCATGCAGTGCCAAGGCCGGATTGTGGCCGGGAACGAAGTGTTTACTTTGCATTCTCAGGTTGGGGACTCCATTGAAAAGTACGGCGATGTGGTGCTGCAACTCGACAAGGTGGAGTTTGTCGACAGCAGCGGCTTGGGTGCGCTGGTACGTCTGATGCAGGCCGCGCGATCGAAGGGCGGAGACCTCAAACTGAGTGGACTGCCGCCGAATATTCGCAAGGTGCTGCAGTCGACGAATCTGCTGGCGCAATTCGAAACCTACGAGTCGGTCGAAGAAGCGATCACGGCAGCCTACTTAGGGTCGCGCTATTCGCGGAGAAAAGCCGGGGACGCGAGGCCGAGCATGCTCTGCATTTACGCCTCAAATGACGTCTGCGCGTTCCTGCGGGAGGTTTTATGCGGCGCTGGATATAACGCCATGACCACAACGACGACCGACGACGCCCGCATCCTGCTAAAGGCAACCAAGGCAAAGCTGGTGGTGGTTTCTTCGCGCATCCAATCTGCGCCAGGGAAGCCAATCCGCAAGGCGCTTGACGAAATTGATCCCAGCGTCGGCCTTCTGGTTTTGGAGGAAAACTTCGCGACTCGTGATCCCGGAGAAGCGGCGGAGAAACTGCTGAGCGAAGTTGGGAGCCTGTTGGCACCTTCCAGTTCGGCAAGTCCCTGTCAATAGATTGGATTACACTAAGCCAATCTGATCGAAGAACAGAGCCTGTATAAGAAAAAGCGAGGAGGTTGAAAGTCTCCTCGCCCACTTACGATTTCCGGGAAGAGTTTACGCAATGGCGCCCTGTGCGATTGCCAGACTCTGCAAGACCGAAGCCAAGACTTTCTGCGGGTCGTCGGATGGACACACATCGCTGGCGCCAGCTTCCATCGCGGCGATCCACAAATCGTCATCCGGAATGCGATGAGTGCACACAATCGGCAGTGAAGGAAAATCGCTGTGCAAGTTGCGTACGTCGCTGAGACGGGAGTATTCCACATCAAGCACGACGACTTCAGGCCTGTTGTGGGCGACGCGCTGGCGAAGTTCATCACCAGAGCGCGCCAAGTGAACATCGCGAAAGTGGGAAGAAAGTTTGCGGGCGAGAGATTTTGCGACCCTGGGGTCTTGTTCAAGAACAACAACACTGAAGCCCATAGATCCTCCTGACTAACCGCCATTAGCGGTGGACTAGGGCTGCGGGGAAGGGTTCGAAGACTCTACTCCACAGACATTACAACAAAGTACCAGGCGACAGATCGATGACTACCTTTGGGCAGCTGTTCTTTCCGTCATGGGTTCAAACGGTTCGGCCTGGAGCTTCCCGTTCTTCTTCAGCAGGATCTCGACCTTGCTCTCGGCCTGCTCCAATTCTTTGCGGCAGGCGGAGGAAAGGTTCATTCCTTCTTCAAAAAGAGTGAGAGACTTCTCCAGAGGTACTTCTCCTTTTTCCAATTCCTGAACGATTTTTTCCAGCCGCTGAAGGCACTCTTCAAACTTGGCCAACGGGATTTACTCCTTCTCTATTGATGCT
>JBAPOI010000310.1:0-2916 GCA_049279555.1 Candidatus Sulfotelmatobacter sp. | reverse complement strand
TTACGACAGCTTCAGTGTCCATGTGCAGTTGTCACCTCCTCAGTTTCCTTTGTCATGCGAACCGTAAGAATGGATGTGAGCGCCTTACGATCCGCCTTGCCCGACGATAGTTTCGGAAAATCGTCGATAAGATCACTCAATCGGCCAAGACAACTGAGATTGGCGAAGCCGGGTCCATGAACAAGGCCCGCCAACGCCGGCAGATGGCATCTACCCGTGCAGTTTGCGAATGTCAGTTAAAGTATCGGATAGGTGTACCTGCAAGGTACAATGGGCCAGATCTAGGCAGGCTGCCGCCACTTAATGCATTGTCACTTTTCCACTAGCCTAGGAGTGAAGTATCGTATGCCTACAAAGTATCGTTGTAATAAATCCATTTCACGATTACATGAGCACTCTAACGCAGTCGCCGCTCGAGTTATTAGTCGAATGTTGGTCAGATGTCGTCACAAGTTGTTCTTTGCACCTCAGTTCTTGGACTTCACTTGGACTTGCATTTCGGCCAAGAGCCGACGTCGATATTCTGAAGGGCTGAAAGACGTAACCTTCTTGAAAGTCCGCTCAAAAGCGGCCAAGTTGTGGAAACCCACCTCGCACGCCACGTCATAAAGACCGCGATCCGACTCTAGCATAAGTTGCACAGCCATCCCGGTGCGCCATTGCTGAACGAATTCACGAAAAGTGATCCCCACACTTCGCTTGAAAAACTTAGAGAACGCAGTTTTCTCCATGCAAGCTACTGTCGCAGCCAAGTTTAGGCTGATTTGTTTCATTGGGTGCATGCTCATGTGAGCCACAAGTCTTTTCAGCCGTGAATAATAGTTGAGACGTCTCAGTACCACAGGGTCTATAAGAGGATTGGTTATCTTGCCATTTCCGGAATCTTTGAGGTTGACGTCGGCTTGGCGTGAAGTTCCCGCGTAGCCTGTCGGCTTCTTCTTGCTGCGGCTGTCGCCCATCTCTTGCAGACCTTGCTCGGACGAACTTGTTTCGCCTCGCGGAGGAAGAGGAGGACCTTCCTTGGAGTTTCTGGTCGGGTCGTTAGCAGAACTCATGTTGACCTCGGAGTATTTACGTGAAACACGCGCACAGGCGCACACTCTGGCGCGATCCTAGAAGATGCAGTTGTTTCCCTACGGAGGTCGGCGACTAGAGCCCCTCGGAGGTGAAGCCTGGAACAGCCCCACCCTTCCGCTCGCCGATCTGGCGTACAAACTATCCCTCACCTTGCCGGAACCGGATAGTTGCTCAGCGTGCAGAATCATACGCGAATCTCGACGCAAATAACGAATCGGCGGATTGTTGTTACGGAATTGGAACTGAAGTGGCGTCACACTGGGCCAGGAAGTTCCACCATCGCCTTGAGTGTCACTTACACACACACGTCGGACCGAAGACCTTCTCCGGCGCAGTGCGGGAGGATGTTTCTTAAGCCCTTCAGCGTTCCGCTCGACGATGTTTAAGCCAACAAGGTCGACACCATCGTGGTCTATAAAGTCGAATCGGGAGGAACTTCGTACTACCGAGGCGCGCTCTATCAGATCCTGAAGAACCGCATTTATCTGGGAGAGATTTCCCACCGGGGACAGCACCACCCCGAAGAACACTCGGCCATTGTTCCACGGGAGTCATGGGACCGGGCAGGCTCTGCTTAAGAGCGATCACCAGGGGCGCAGGAATGGTCTCAAAGCGCTGGGCAAACATAGTAGTGGTAGCGTCTTCTACCTTCGACGTGTGGCACGGAGTGAAATCGATTGCCCTCTGCATCCTTGCAGCAGGCCCACGAGCAAACTGGGAGAATTGCTTTAGCGGTAGCTTTGCGCAAAATTCGCTGTTGCCCGGTTGTTATCTATGGAACCTCACTGAACCTGGGGTGCAGTCTACTTATAGCCCGATATAACTTGATTTGTTTCCACATCTAAGGGCTCAAGTTGCCGCCTAAGTCGCTGTTACGATCGCAGAACAAGCTTAACCTACCAGCACTTTGTGGCGTTCGGACTGGGTGATTTTCGACTTTACGGGTTTGCCAAGGAAATCTTAATACCATCATTAACTTAGCGGGAGAGCGCCTTATACCTTGGTTGCTTATCTTGGTTTTTGTTCGGTTTCTGGAAATCACCCAGAAAGTCCTTGAAATCCACAATAGAGGTTCATAATGTGCCGTGAAACTGCGAGGATTGTTACAACTTGGAGCCTCATGCCATCGCAGCGATAGTTCATGGCCTATTCTCAAGCCGCTTTCTGACGGAGGTCTCGAATGAACGCACAGCTTCAGACCGAACCGATCCAGCCCCAGACCGAACCGATCCAGCTCCAGCAGAACATTCCGAGGTGGAGCCCGGCCTTGCGGATTGCCTTTCGATTCTGGCTGGTATATTTGGGGCTGTATTGTCTGGCCACGCAAATCATCACCAGCCTGTTCACCCCTACCGAGGGAGCCGTCTTTCCCGATCTGGCCACTCGCTGGCCGCTGCGCCCCGTGATCTTCTGGACCGCCGCCCATATTTTCCACGTGAATGCGCCCCTGTCCTTCTTCTGGGGCGGCAACAGCGGCAGCGGCGACTGCATGTTCGGTTGGGTCATGACCTTCTGCCTGCTGATGATTGCCACTGCCGCGACTGTCGTCTGGTCACTTCTCGACCGCAGCCGGGAGAATTACGTTGGGCTGCATAAGTGGTTTCGGCTTTTCGTTCGCTTCGCCCTTGCCGGACAGATGATTGGCTACGGTTTGTTTAAAGTCATCCCGATACAGATGCCGTATCCCTCATTGAGCAGGCTGCTGCAGCCTTTCGGCACATTCTCTCCCATGGGGGTTATCTGGACCTCCATGGGCTCGGCCCCGGCTTACGAAATCTTCACCGGCTGCGCCGAACTCACAGGCGGATTGCTGCTGATCGTCCCTCGCACGGCCACCTT
>JBAPOI010000309.1:0-1957 GCA_049279555.1 Candidatus Sulfotelmatobacter sp. | reverse complement strand
AGACGCAGTCAAGATCGCCAACGATTCTCCCTATGGTTTGGCTGCCGCAGTTTGGACCCGCGATATCTTCAAGGCATTCCGCGCCGTGAAAGCGCTGCGCGCCGGCATTGTGTGGGTTAACCACATGCAGCCGACTTACGTTGAAGCTCCCTGGGGCGGCTACAAACAATCCGGCTTCGGACGCGAACTGGGTCCCTGGGGCATCGAAGAATATCTCGAAACCAAACAAGTGCAAATAAAGTTGAACGAACAGCCCATTGGCTGGTACTGAGAACTGAGAACCAGAAACCGACAACAGGTGTTTCAACTCGTTTTTTGGTTTTCCAAAAAGGATCCATTATGGCAACAATCCAACTGCGAACCAGTATCCCTGGTCCGAAATCGAAAGCGATCGCCGAACGGCGAAACGCTGCCGTCCCGCGCGGGCTGTCGCACGGAACTCCGGTGTATGTGGCTAAGGCTGAAGACGCGTGGATGGAGGACGTCGACGGGAACCGGTACATCGATTTTGCCGGGGGCATCGGATGCCTCAATGTGGGGCATCGGCAAGAGTCGGTGGTTAACGCGGTTCGTGAGCAGCTTGACCGGTTCCTCCACATGTGCGTGCAGGTGACGCCGTACGAGAACTACGTCCGCCTCGCGGAACGGATGAATGAGGTCACTCCGGGCAAGTTCCCCAAGAAGACGCTATTCGTCAACACCGGCGCTGAGGCGGTCGAGAATGCCGTGAAGATCGCCCGCGCTCACACCGGACGCTCCGGCATCATCGCTTTCGAAGACGCTTTCCACGGGCGCACCATGATGACCCTGGCGCTGACCAGCAAAACGCATCCTTATAAAGCTGGTTTTGCGCCCTTTCCCGGCGATGTGTACCGGATTCCCTACGCCTACTGTTATCGCTGTTCGTATTCGATGAAGTATCCATCCTGCGACCTGTATTGCGCGCGTCATCTGGAGGACACGTTCAAACGCGTGGTCGCATCCGAAGACGTGGCCGCCGTAATCGCCGAGCCGGTTTTGGGTGAAGGTGGATTTGTGGTTCCTCCGCCTGATTTCTACCGCATCTTGATCGACATTTGTCAAAAGCACGGCGTGTTGTTCATCGCCGACGAAGTGCAGAGCGGTTTCGGCCGCACCGGCACTCTGTTCGCGTCGGAGCACTATGGGATCGAGCCGGACATTCTGGTTTTCGCCAAATCACTCGGTGGCGGGCTGCCCTTAGCCGCGATTACCGGGCGCGCGGAGATCATGGATGCGCCGGGTCCGGGCGGTTTGGGTGGAACGTTTGCCGGAAACCCGGTTTCCTGCGCCGCCGCTCTGGCCGTTCTGGATTTGTTTGACCGTGAAAATCTGCTGACCCGTGCCAAAGAGGTAGGGGAGCATTTCCAGAGGCGCGCCAAGGAATGGCAGAAGCAATGGCCTATCATTGGGGATGTTCGTGGTCTCGGGGGGATGCAGGCGATCGAACTGGTGAAGTCTCGCGAGACGCGGGAGCCGGCGCCTGAGGAGACCAAGGAAATCACGCGGTATTGTTACGAACACGGATTGATCACCATCACCGCCGGTTCTTATTCCAACGTGATCCGGGTTCTGGTCCCGTTGGTGGTGACCGACGCGCAGATGGATGAAGCGCTCGACGTATTGGGGGCCGCCCTTAAGACGGTTTACGAGAAAACCGGAGCAGTCGCGCAACCCGTGTAGTCCTTGCATGGATGTCCGAGGTCCTTACATATGACAATTGCAGCGCCGCCACTCACCAGACTTTCCAACTTCATGAATGGCCGATGGGTCGAATCCACGGCTTCGGAATGGATTGATGTTACCAATCCCGCAACTGGAGAGACCATCGCCAAGGTGCCACTTTCCAGTGCTGCCGAGGTTGCCGCGGTGGTTGAATCTGCGGCGGCGGCCTATCCCGAGTGGCGGCGTACTCCTCCGGAAGATCGTATCCAGCCGC
>JBAPOI010000308.1:0-3554 GCA_049279555.1 Candidatus Sulfotelmatobacter sp. | reverse complement strand
GTACCCGCCCTCCTCCGAGGCCGGATTGAAGGCCAGCATGCCTTGCACGCCCCCCAGAGCGCGCGCAATCCGCTGGTTGACGTATACGCCGAAACTTTCACCGATCAAAGTCACTTGCTGCGGGTCTACATCGATAGCGCGAAGTTGCTGCGCCGCCTGCGCTGCCACCCCGTCAATTCGGCCCGCGACAATCCAAGGGTTGGGCAGGCCGAAAAAAGTAGTCGCCGTGGCCGGCTTAGACCAATCAATCCGGAAGACGTTGGCTTCGGGAAAGTTTTCTTTTAACTGTCGAGCCAACAGCTCAAACCGATCGCCCGAAGTGGTGCCTCCCATGCCGTGCGTGATCACAAAAGTACGTGGTGCCAAGGGGGACATTTTCCCTTCGGCAATCAGCGTCACGTCGGCTGTGGTTGCAAGTTGTGCCTCAGTAGCTGCGTCTTTGTCTGTGGCCGCCAAAATCTGCGGCGACGTCCGCAAGCACAACGTCAAGGTTATGAACAGTGCGATGGGAAAGCGTTTCATGGCAAGGTCATCCGTTGCAAAGAAAGTCTGGGGCGGCGAATTAATCGTCCCTCGCTTAGGGAAACGCAGTTGCCGCTGAAATCTTTCCACGAAACGCCGGAATGATTTGCCGACCTGCTCCTGAATCTGAAACGCGGCGCTTTATTTATTGCCGTTATCAGATTGGCCTGCGGACCTTCCCGCGCCCGGGGATCAGACGGCCGAACCAGCCCGTGTCAAGGAGCTTTTGACCGATGGTGGCTCGGCAGATGTTGGGGCAGGAACTTCGGCAAAGAAAATCAATAGAGTAAGAAGAGCTGTCACCGGTGCGTTTCCTGAAGTGGGAACTTGGACCCGCCTGAATGTCGGATTGGGTAGGAGATAGCGTTGAAACAACGGGTGGCAGCGATCTGCGCAAGCGTCACCTTCAGTGTCCTTGCCAGGAATTGAACATGCTCCTCGACCTTCGCAGGGCCGTGTACAAATCCGGCAAGTCCCAAGGACCCCATTAGGGAGAGCCGCGCGCAGCAGATCCCGATTTGATCCGCCTTACTCGTTGGCGCTCCGCTCACCGCCTTCACTTCTATCAACGCCACAGCGTCTCGGCTCTGCGTGACTGATTGCGGCCTTGGGCAACTCATTCCCATAGATCACCGACAGGATTGCCGGAAGGTAAATGTTCAACACATTTATCGTCGTACCCATCAAACGATGGATCGTCTGGTCCTCCAGATTGTCGTCGGGCAGAATCTGCGCCGCCTGGAAACGCAAGTCACCTTCGTCATAGTCCATCTCGAACTTGCCCACCTTCAGGCCGTAATTGGCCCGGACCACCGTCTCGGCAACAGCCGGGCGGGACCCGATGGGGACTCGCACGGGCGAATAGCCAAAGACCTGGAAAAGACTGTCATCCTCATCGACCTTGGCAATGACCCGATAGGTGCCGAACTCTCCACGGAAGTCCGCACAGATCGATCGGTCCTCACCACGCGACTGGTAACCAATGTTCCGGGTGTCCAGATGTTGGATCAGTTTTTCGTAGGCTGCGTTCATAATGATCCTCCCGCGTGTCATCCAGCCAACTCCGACAAATGATCGCCGCAATGCGTCACAACTCAATGGTTCTACATGGCCGCCTGATCTGACGGTTCCGTGAGTACCCGCCGGCCGAGGATAAAACATCGCGGTGCCCTTTGTGGCGATGTTCCTGATTGCGTTGAATTTTGCTTGCTAGGCAAACCATGCTTGCCCTTCGCCAAGGAGAACGGACAGGGGGCGGAAATCTTCCCCGGTCGGTGAAAAATAAGTGGTAAGGGAGCTTCCCCATGGGTGGGCCAGAAGAATCCGCTACCTTTTCCCTCAGTTTCTTCGAAAGCAAAGTCTCAGCATGACCATTTTCTGCATCCCACGGCTATTGATCTCACTAGTGTGGGCATGCCAAGCCTGAAGTGATTGCCGCACAGTTTGCGAACTGGCCATACCGTGCCCCCATTCCCATTTCAGATGCTTTAAACGGGAATTGAATCTTCGCCAGGCTGATTGCTGTAGCCGACGGCCGGATCGCTGCAGTATAAATCCGAGGAATTTCACGCCGCAGCGACAGGGCCGTACTTGGGTTTTGTCCCCGTGAAGACAAAGCCGAAGTGCCGCCAATCGCTTCACCAATTCATCCCGCATCCGCCACAGTTCGGCTTTCGAAGAACCAAATAGCAGCAGATCGTCGGCATATCGCACATAGCCGGACACGCGCAATTGTTCCTTGACGAAATGATCGATCTGATCCAGCAGCACGTTGGCGAAGAACTGACTAGTGAGGTTACCGATGGGCAAGCCCTTAGGGCGCGACGCGGCAAATAAGTCGTCCCCCGGAAAGTAACAGTGCGAAGCCTCTTCCTCCAGTACGCAGCGCCCCGACTCAATGATTATGCTGACTAGAGCATGCAATCGCCAATCGCGAACGATTCGCCCCAGGAGTTGGAGCAATACTTGGTGGTCGACGTTGGGAAAGAACCGCACGATGTCGGTCTGCAGGCAATAGTTATACCGCCGCAAGAGTTGCTGGGCCCGGACAATGGCCCGATGCGTTCCGTTGCCGCGCCGGCAGGCGTAGCTGTCGAAAATGAACCGCCGCTCGTAGATCGGTTCCAGCACCCGGACGACGGCATGATGCAGCACTCGGTCGCGGAACGGAGCGGCGCTAATTTTCCGGGGCTTGGGATCAACGATGTAGAAATTCCGATACGTGCCCGGCCGGTAGCTGCCGTCAATCAACTCTTGCCGCAGCGACAACAGATTCGATTCCCAGTTGAAATCGAATTCCGCCGCTCCCCGTTTGTACCGCTTGCGGCGGCGGCATTTTCGGTAGGCTGCCACGAGGTTTTCCCAGGATACTACTAGCGGCCAAAGATTGGCGTAGGACCTGGCCATCGGGGCCTCAACAAGCAGATCAATAAAATGGCGCTCCGGGACGTTCGTCCGCCACCGGCGGCCTACCAGCCCCGGTGCGCCGCCGCGGCTTTGGCCCCAGCGCCAGAATTGTGGTTAGCACAACTAGGCCGGGTGCACAGGATACAGACCGTGTCGTCCTCTTGGCACAGGCCGGGCGTGCCCTACAGGCAAAGCTGCTGCAGACCCGGCATCGGGCGATGCTGACGATTCGGCCAGACAGCCTACCGCCCACACACCACCCGAAATCCAACATTGTTGTTGCGATTCGTCGGCGTGTTGTTGTTACGGTTCGACGAGCGAGTTGATAGGTTGATTGTTCCAACTGCCGCCACGAATCACGCGGTTGGCGCCGGCGCTTTTCGGTCCGTCCCCTTCTTCCAGGCACCCAGCAGTCGGCCCAGTTCATCAACCAGCTCGGCCGCGTGCTGCACTTGGCTGCCTGCAAGTATCTGCAGATCATATGCGAACCGCAGCAGGGCCCGCAAGCAGACGAGTTTGCCATCGGCTCGCTCCAGCCATTGGCTACGATCCACGCCTCGTGTGCTGTTGGCCATCAGAATAGCCTCTTGAAAGTCGAATCCCATCGTTTCCAATTTTTGCGTGTA
>JBAPOI010000307.1:0-3731 GCA_049279555.1 Candidatus Sulfotelmatobacter sp. | reverse complement strand
CGGCCGTAACGTTCTGCGGACGTCGTTGAAGGATCCTGACCTGGAGTTCGTGGCGGTGAATGATCTTACCGATCCGAAAACTCTGGCGCATCTTCTTAAGTACGATTCGATTCTGGGCAACCTGCCGAACAAGATCAGCGCGGGCGCGGACAGCATTACGATCGACAACAAAACGATCAAGGTTTTTAAAGAGAGAGACCCAGGGGCGCTGCCGTGGGATTCCGTAGGTGCTCAGGTGGTAATTGAATCGACCGGACATTTTACCGACGCGAACGACGCCAAGAAGCACATGCGCGGCTCGGTGAAGAAAGTCATCATCTCAGCCCCGGCGAAGAACGAAGACATCACCCTGGTGTTGGGCGTGAATCATGAGAAGTACGATGGGTCGAAGCACCACATTATTTCGAACGCATCATGCACCACGAATTGCCTGGCCCCCATCGCCAAGGTCATCAATGACGAATTCAAGATCGTCAGCGGGACGATGACGACGATTCACTCTTACACCAACGATCAGGTGATTCTGGATTTCCCCCACAAAGATCTGCGGCGGGCACGAGCGGCGGCGATCAATATGATTCCGACCTCCACTGGCGCGGCGAAGGCGTTGAAGCTGGTGATTCCGGAGCTGGCGGGAAAGCTGGATGGTTTCGCGATGCGCGTGCCGACGCCGAACGTTTCGGTGGTGGACCTCGTGGTGTGGGTGGAAAAGAAAACGACGAAGGAAGAAGTGAATGCGGCGCTGAAGAAAGCCTCCGAGAGCGGGCCGTTGAAGGGGTATCTGGGCTTCGAGGAGGGCGAGTTGGTGTCATCGGATTTCAAGGGCGATCCGCGCTCGTCGATTGTGGATGCGCCGATGACGCTCGTGGTCGCGGGCAATTGCGTGAAGGTGATCTCCTGGTATGACAATGAATGGGGATATTCCTGCCGCGTGCGAGATTTGATTCACTACATTGCGAGCAAGGGTCTGTAGGTCGGTTTGTAGGTCTTGGAACCAACGGCGTTTCGCCGGTTTGTGCGGCGTGGGCGAGCAGCCTGCGCTGCAGCCGGCGAGACGGCGCTATTCTTAATGCGGCGCTGGGACGCGTCGTTTTCTTCATGACGCTCCGACGCGTCGCTAACTTAAATAAGGACGACCAGCCAAAATGTCCAAGCTATCCATTCGTGATCTCCCTCTTAACGGCAACCGCGTTCTGATGCGCGTTGATTTCAATGTGCCCCTCGACGACGGGCGGGTGATGGACGACACGCGCATTCGCGAAACCCTGCCATCCATCGAGTACGCCCTGCGGCACGGGGCGCGGCTGATTCTGGCTTCGCACCTGGGGCGGCCGAAGGGAAAGCCGAATCCTAAGATGAGCCTGAAGCCGGTGGCCGAGCGGCTGCGCATGGTGCTGGACAAAGAACTGGCGCGCGGGGAAAACGTTGGCTTTTGCCCGGACTGCGTTGGTCCGGAAGCGGAAGAAGTGGCCATGCAATTGGAAAAGGGCCAGACTCTGCTTCTGGAAAATTTGCGCTTTCATGCCGAAGAAGAAGCCAACGACGATAAGTTTTCGAAGCAGCTGGCGAGTTTGGCGGACTTCTATGTGAACGACGCGTTTGGCACGGCACACCGGGCGCACGCCTCCACTGTCGGGATTACGAAATCGGTGTCGAAATCGGCGGCGGGGCTGCTCATGGAGAAAGAGCTGCAATACCTGGGCAAGGCGATGGAGCATCCCGAGGAGCCGTTTGTGGCGATTCTGGGAGGGGCAAAAGTCAGCGACAAGATTGAAGTCATTCGCAGTCTGATGGGCAAGGTGGAATCGCTGATTATCGGCGGCGGAATGGCGTATACGTTTTTGAAGGCGCAAGGGCACGAGATTGGCAAGTCGCTGCTGGAAGCCGATAAGGTAGAGCTGGCGCGGCAACTGCTGGAGGAAGCGAAGAAGAAGAATGTAAAGTTGCTGTTGCCCATCGACCACGTGGTCGCGATGAAGCCAGAGACCAACGCAGTAGTGCAGCAGATCGGCGAAGGACAGGCGATTCCAGCCGACCGTATGGCGCTCGATATTGGGCCGAAGACGATCGAATTGTTTTCGGAGGAAATTTCGCGGGCGCGAACCATTGTGTGGAATGGGCCGATGGGAGTGTTTGAAGTTCCGGGATTCTCGCGCGGGACGTTCAAGATCGCTCATGCGATCGCAGAAAACGTGGGTGCTACTTCGATCGTGGGCGGAGGAGATTCCGTGGCTGCGGTCCGCGCGGCCGGGGTCGCGGACAAGATCACGCATATTTCCACCGGTGGCGGAGCATCGCTGGAGTTTCTGGAAGGAAAGAAACTGCCGGGCGTCGAAGCTTTGACGGACAAGAAGTGAGCGGCCAGGATTCAGTCGTGCAGGACTTCACCATTCGACTCGTGCTGGAACGTGGCCGGACGGTTGAGTTCCATGGTCCGGGCGACATCACGCGAGAGACGACTGGGGCAATCGTGAACGCGGCAAACTCTTCCCTGCTGGGAGGGGGAGGCGTCGATGGCGCGATTCACAAAGCCGGCGGGCCTGCGATTCTTGCCGCATGCCAGGAAATCGTGAACGAGATTGGCAGCCTTTCCGCGGGAAAAGCGGTGATCACGACGGGCGGAGAGTTAGCGGCAAAGTATGTGATACATACCGTGGGTCCGATCTACCGCGGCGGAAAGCGCGGGGAAGCCGAGACGCTGGCGAATTGTCATCGCGAATCGATCCGTCTGGCCGATCAATACGGCGTTGAGTCTTTATCATTCCCTGCAATCTCGACTGGTGCGTTCGGATATCCGCTGGCAGAAGCTGCGCCAATCGCAGTGTCGTCTGCACTCGAGGGATTAGCCATCGCACAACACGTCACCAAGGTTCGCTTCGTTTTGTTTGACGTTGCGACTTTGCGCGCGTACACGAGCGCGGCTGAAAATCCGAACCTTTCCAACCTTGTGTCTCCGTTCCGAATCGAAAAGACCCCATCATGAGAAAAAAGCTGATCGCTGCCAACTGGAAGATGTATAAAACGCCGGAGCAGACTAGAGAATTTTTCCACGACTTTCTGCCTCTGGTTTCCGGCCACGACCGCGACGAGATTGTGGTCTGCCCGCCGGACGTCGATCTGGCGGCGGCACTGGAAGCAGCGAAGGGATCGAATGTGGCAGTGGGCGGCCAGAATGTGCACTGGAAAAACGAAGGCGCATTCACCGGGGAGACTTCGGCGGGGATGCTGCTGGCCCTGGGCGTGACGCATGTGATCATCGGGCACTCGGAGCGCCGTCAATACTTCTGTGAAACCGACGACACGGTGAATATGCGCCTGAAGGCGGCGCTGGAAGCGGGGCTCACGCCGATTTGCTGCGTCGGCGAAGTGCTGGAAGAACGCGAGGCCGGACTGACCGACGATGTTCTGCGGCGGCAGTGTGTGCGGGCTTTCCATGCGGTTTCCGCAAAAAAAGGCGCGAACATGGTGGTTGCCTATGAGCCGGTCTGGGCGATTGGCACGGGGAAGACGGCGACTCCGGAGCTGGCCGCCGAGGCGCATGCGGTGATCCGCCGGGAAGCGACGGAAGTGTTTGGCGAAGAGTTCGCCAAGAAGTTGCGCATTCTCTATGGAGGGTCGGTGAAGCCAGAGAACGCGGCGTCGCTGATGGCGCAAGAAGAGATCGATGGGGCGCTGGTGGGCGGGGCATCGCTGGATGCGAAGTCGTTTGCGGCGATTGTGAAGTACTGAGT
>JBAPOI010000306.1:0-5450 GCA_049279555.1 Candidatus Sulfotelmatobacter sp. | reverse complement strand
ACTATTACTTTATGGATACGTCGAACTACGAGCAGACGCACCTTACCCGGGACGTTTTGGGCGGCGCCGTTGATTACTTGATCGAGAACCTGGAAATCAAAGTAGAGTTTTTTGACGGCAAGGCTGTTGGCATCGAGTTGCCGCAGACTGTGGAGTTGAAGGTAATCGAGACTGAGCCTGGACTGAAGAGCGCGACTGCTTCGAGCGTCACCAAAGCTGCCAAGACTGAGACTGGCCTTGTCGTGCAGGTGCCGCCGTTCATCAACGAAGGCGAAAAGATCAAGGTTGATACGGCTGAAGGCGTCTATCTGTCGCGAGCGTAGGACGAGATAACCTCACATTACGGAGCGCGGCAGTCCTCGATGTTGCCTCTGCTTGCCGCCCCCTCCCTGCCTAGTTCTGATGAAGTCCAGTTAACCTCCGGCACCCGCCCTTCGAGAAATATAGCGTTTTTCCGCAAATACCCTATTTGGGGGATTACAGGAATTGCCTCTTCCCGCAAAGTACGCTACTAGGAGGACTATGCATTATGGCTTGCGCTACGCGTTTCGTTCGGTCCCCGGTTGCTAAGCAAGTCCTGGGTATGGCAGTGCTGGCTTTACTCTTGCCGGTCGCTTCCCTAGCGAACGGCATCAAGCCTTCGATCTGCTTGGCGGGAGAGGTCTGCGTCGCCAATGATCAGGGAACGATATCCGGAAATTCGAACGGACTAACGTTAACTGGTTCCGTAGTGACTCAGATCGGCAACCTTCAGGGGAGCAATCTGGGCAGTCTCACCTTGACCACTGGCGCCTTGGCTACCGGTAGTTTGATGACAGGTGGCACGTTTGCTCCGGGTGGAAGTTTTGAAATCACCGAGACGTCAGGAGGTTTTACGGGTGTATTGTTCCAAGGCGCTTTCTCGAGCCCGGTAAACTGGACCGTGTCAGGGCTCGAGGTGGTAAAAGGAAAGGAAACATGTGTTCCGTCCTGCACCTACACGCTCAGCGGCAACCTTACCGGAACCTGGGAAGGCGGCATGACCGCAACCGGTGCGACAACTCAGCTTACTTTTCAGACTAAGAAGCCTTTCACCGGGTCGCTCGCCCTTTCGAATGGGAGCACCTTTGTTGTAGTTCCTGAACCGGGGACGCTCGGGCTGCTCGGGACGGGGTTACTGAGTTTAGGTTTTGCCGCTCGACGCAAAATACGGGCAAGGTGGGACAAAAATCGGGATCTTTGACTGAGAGAATAAAAGACACTACTCGTGAATCAACGCAGCGCTGGAGAGCGGCCGTCAGGGTCGCTATTTCTGCGCTGCGTCTTTGTTTGCCACGGAGCTATTCTCTAGGCAATAATCTATATGAGTCCAAGTTAGTCCCGTCTAATTACTCAAAAAGAGGCAAGTCAGCGGCATGGATTTTAGTTTCGAGGAGCGGTGCGTGTGAGCGCGGACCAATTAATCGAAGCTCGCCGCTTCGTAGTGCGCGGCCGAGTTCAGGGAGTTGGTTTCCGCTGGTTTGTGGAGCGGGAAGCGCACATGCTCGGCATTGCCGGCTGGGTGCGCAATAACTCGGACGGAAGCGTGGAAGTTTTTGCCCAGGGTGCTCGCGATCAGCTTCTCGGCTTGCGCTCGCGCCTGCGTGAAGGCCCGCGCGCCGCGCGCGTGGATGCTGTGGAAGAGTCCGAAGCCCGCCTGGGCTCAGCCATTAATTCATTTCGTATTGAAGGAGCGTGGTAAATGTCCCCAAACTTGACGCTGACTATAGATCAACTCAAGCGCATGATTCGCGAAGTACCGGATTTTCCGAAGCCCGGGATCCTTTTTTACGACATTACGACGCTGCTCAAAGACAAAATCGGTTTCGCTACACTTATCGATAAGTTATCCGAGCACTACATAAGTCATAACATTGACCTTGTCCTGGGCATGGAGGCTCGGGGCTTTATCTTTGCGCCGGCGCTTGCCTATAGACTGAATGCCGGATTTGTTCCCGTGCGCAAGCCGGGTAAACTTCCCGCCGCAACCGTTAAGTACGACTACGCGCTCGAATACGGCACGAACTCGCTTGAAATTCATAAGGACGCAATACAGAAAGGCCAGCGTGTCTTGATTGTGGACGATCTGCTAGCCACCGGGGGAACGGCCGAGGCCACGGTCGAACTGGCTTCGTCGCTTGGCGCTGAGATCGCGGGACTCGGCTTCATTGTGGAGTTAGATTTCCTGAATGGTCGGCAGAAGCTCAAGAAGTACGACGTGATGTCGCTGCTGCACTACGATAAGTAATTTCTAGGACGGAGATGAGAAGTAACTGCTGTTATAAGCGATGCTAGCAATAACAATTCTGAGAGACAATTAGAGTTGCATCAGGACTAACTGAGGCAGGACTACTTCCGGATATGTGCGACTAGCAGGCCGATACCCGTCCAAAAGCTTGCACTAACCGTCACCACAATCGCCAAACCAAGAACCAGCCTCCAATTGAGACGGCGATGTGTGAATCCGCTCTGGATTTGCGAGTCGTAGACTAGCCAGGAGCGAAGAAACTTCATTTCTCGCAAATTCGCCGGCGAAGACCTCCACGAACGTTCAATCGGGAGGTGCCACCATGCTTTACTGGTGCCGGACTCGGGGGAGAGCTGTGATTTCCTGCTCATAATCCGTACCTCTGAAATTGTACTAAGCAAATCGGCTGCCATCCTAACACGCGCGTCAAGCCCATGGAAATATGACGACCCTTACTGACTCCAGGTTGCAACCAAACTGTGCGGGGCCCGCCCAAAATGGGATTAATTAAGCCGTATTGATTGAATCTAATTAGCCGGCTCGACTACATCTTTTCCAAATTGCACCCGTCGGATGCGCTAAGAACCCAAAATGATTGAGCTAGTGTGGGTCAACTGTGAGGATTTCTTCCAGTACCAGCTTTGATTCTTTAGGCAGGTAATTCTTGCGCTGGAACCAGTCCTGCATGGCTTCTCGAAGCTGTTCCAGAGGAACGTTCGTGCCGATCTCTATGCGCCCGTCCGATACTGGGACCGTATCATCGAACACGCTGGCATTGGTAAAGTTGCGCATGGAGAAGCTATCTAGCCATTTCACGGGGCAGGCGAGCCTCTGGCCATGGTCTTCGTAGTCGACCTGAATCTTGCGCGCGAACATGAACCGATTTAATCAGAGAGGAAACCTGGCAGCAATTACCCAGGCGTGAGCCCCTTAGAACGGCTCAACCGTGCGATTCTCGCCTACTACGTAATGCTTACTTCCGTGTAAGTTCCATATACTTCGCGGAGTGCCTCGCAAATCTCACCCACGGTGGCATAGGCGCGGACCGCGTCTACGATGTAGGGCATGGTGTTCGCCGGAGAGATATTTCCATTCGTGCCAGCCTTTGGCGCCTGGCTGGCGGCTTTCTTCAGCGCCTCAAGACAGCGTCGTACCGCGTCGTTCGATCGCCGCGCGCGCAACGCTTTCAGCTTGGCCGTTTGCTGCCTGGCCACGCTTTCGTCAATGTAGAGAATATGTGGCGGCTCTTCTTCGATTACAAACTCGTTCACGCCGACGATGACCTTTTCTTTTGCCTCGACGGCGCGCTGATACTGATAAGACGCTTCGGCGATCTCCTTCTGCGGATAGCCTCGTTCAATGGCCTTTACCATGCCACCCATCGCATCGAGCTTGCCGAAGTAGTCGAACGCGCCCTTTTCTATCGCGAGCGTCAAGGTTTCCAGAAAGTAAGAACCACCCAAGGGATCCACGGTCTGTGTTACTCCCGATTCGTAGGCAATGATCTGCTGCGTGCGCAGCGCAATTCGCGCCGCCTCTTCCGTGGGCAGAGCCAGCGCCTCGTCGTAGGAGTCGCAGTGCAGCGATTGCGTCCCGCCGAGCACTGCGGCCAGGGCCTGCAGCGCCACGCGCGCAATATTGTTCATCGGTTGCTGCGCAGGCAACGACACGCCGGCGGTCTGGGTGTGAAAGCGCATCAGCCCGGTGCGCTGGTTCTTCGCGCCAAACCGGTCTCGCATCACTTGCGCCCAGATTTTTCGGGACGCGCGGTATTTTGCGATCTCCTCGAAAAAGTCATTGTGTGCGTTGAAGAAGAAGCTGAGACGCGGACCAAAGTCGTCGACGTCGAGCCCGCGCCGCCGCGCCCACTCCACATATTCCACGCCGTCATACAGCGTGAATGCCAGTTCCTGCAGCGCGGTGGAACCGGCCTCGCGGATGTGATATCCGCTGATCGAGATCGTGTTGAAGCGGGGCGTGAATTTCGATCCGAATTCAAAGGTGTCGATTACCAGTCGCATCGATGGCGCTGGAGGGTAGATATATTCTTTCTGCGCGATGTATTCCTTGAGGATGTCGTTCTGAATCGTGCCCGAGATTTTCTTCCAGTCTGCGCCCTGTTTCTCGGCCACCACCAGATACATGGCCCACAACACTGATGCTGGAGAATTGATGGTCATCGAGACCGTGGTCTTCTCCAGATCGATGCCGCCGAAAAGAATTTCCATGTCTTCGAGCGAATCGATGGCGACGCCGCACTTACCAACCTCGCCTTCGCTCGCCGGGTGGTCGGAGTCGTAACCCATTAGGGTGGGCAGATCAAAGGCAACGGAAAGTCCTCCACCGCCGTGTTCGAGCAAATACTTGTAGCGCTGATTCGTTTCCTCGGGCGAGGCGAAGCCGGAAAATTGCCGCATAGTAAACAGCTTGCCGCGATATCCCGTGGCGTGAATGCCGCGCGTGTAGGGCGTCTGGCCGGGGTAGCCGAGATATTTTTCCTCGCTCCAGTCTTCGGGAAGATCGGCTTGCGTGTAGAGACGCCGGATGGGGACGCCAGAAATCGTAGTGAAGCGGGCGTGACCGTGCTCGTCAACGTTTACACCAGTCGCGGCGCCAATCGGCCGCTCGGGAGCTTTCTCGATGGTGGGAGCGAGCGTTTTCTCAGCCCAACTTTTCTCCGCTTCGGAAGGATGACGGTTTTCAAAAACGTCGGCGACGGGACTTTCCGCGACCTGCGGCTTGGACGACTTCTTTTCCGGCATGTAGACCCCAGTCCTCTGTTGTGATCATAGGGAAGCGGGCGCTAGGGGGCAAGGCGTGAAGGTAACTGCGGAACGACCGGTCGGTAAGGATCGCTGCTTCAGTGCCTGCACGGAATGCCATCTATGGAAATGCCTTTACACGTCTGATTCGCAGCACGCGACTATAGGGATCCTTCGACCCACTCCGCTCAGGATGACATTTGGTTCGTGTGCTTGCGGCTTAGTTCCCACGCCTTGGCGTATTTCCACGAAACGTAAACCGCATGGTAGAGATGAAGCAGGAGACCTTCGCGTCCATCGAGAAAGCCGAGGCGGAAGAAATAGTTGTAGACGAACGTCGCCAGTGGACGCAGGACAATGTTGATGACGCTGAAGCGGACCTTGCCATTGGCCTTGGCGACGACCATTTCCGCGCCCAGCGA
>JBAPOI010000305.1:0-3253 GCA_049279555.1 Candidatus Sulfotelmatobacter sp. | reverse complement strand
TGCCGATACTGGCCAGTGCGGCACCCAGGGCGCTGACCCCACCCACGATCGCAGCGCCTTCTAGCACGCCCACGATCCAAACGACGAGCGGCCCAGCCACAAGAAGCGGGCCAATGCCCGGAACCAGGAAATACGCGGAGCCGAATAGGATTGCCCACATTCCGCCCCAGAAACCGCCCCAGAAGGCACCTTGTTTTCCCCAGTACAGCATGCGGTCGCCGGCGTTGTAATAGCCGACAACGTGCTCTTCGGTGCGGATGTCCTTGCCGACGATTGACAGCTGCTTCATGTCGAAGCCGTCCTTCTGAAGGTCGCGGACGGCGGCTTCAGCTTGGTCGTGCGATTGAAAGACGGCGACGACGGAGTTCATGTTGGACTTCATTTGGTTCCTTACCTTTCGTTACTGAGATTCGTGAATCTTCACTCAGAAGCACCGTGCTCCTGTGGGCGCCTTACACTCAGAGTTTTGGCTCCATGCCGCAGCGTCAACAGCCAGATGGCCCAGGCGATCCCACCCACCATGCCTCCGGCGAGTTGGCCGCCGATTTGCCCGATCTCTCCCCAGGGGAGTTGGCCGGCAACCCCACCGGCAGAGGCCCCAGCGAATACCGCCATCAGAAGCACCAGCAAGCGAGGGTCCTTTATCAAGCCCAAAAGGGCCCCAGCCAGTGCTCCCACCGCGCCGCCGACCGGCACCGCGATGGCAAGCTCCCCGCTCTGTACGCCGAGGAAATGCCAAATGCTCTCCATGACCTTGATCCCAGCCGATCCTCCCAGGAGCATCCAGAAAACCACCATAAGTACGGGTGCCAGGACAGGCGGTAATGGCAAAGGAGGCGCAGACACATTGGAAACCTCATGCTTGGTGTTTTCCATAAGATTTCCCTCCTCAGCAAGCTAACGGCCGTTCGTTCCCACCATCGCAGGAGTTGCCACGACACCGGTGGGCTTTTCGGATTGGACCGGATCCTTCACACCCAGAGATGCGTCCACCACTTTTCCATTGGTCAGCGCTGAGGAACCCGCACCGTCCGGAACGTGTTTCAGGAATGGCGCCAATAGCTCGATCGGCAATGGGAAGATGATGGTGGAATTCTTGTCAGCGGCTACCTCCGCCAGTGCCTGGAGATAGCGCATTTGCATCGCCATGGGGTAAGGCGTCATGATCTCGGCAGCTTGCCGAAGCTTGGTGGAGGCCTGGAACTCCCCCTCGGCGTTGATGACCTTCGCGCGGCGTGCGCGTTCGGCCTCGGCCTGGGCCGCCATTGACCGCTTCATCGCATCGGGGAGGTCCACATCCTTGATTTCCACAACGGAGACCTTGATTCCCCACGGCTCCGTGTGCCCGTCGATGATCGCTTGCAAGCGGTGGTTCACTTTGTCCCGCTCCGTCAGAAGTTCATCGAGTTCCGCCTGGCCCACGGTGCTGCGCAAAGTCGTCAACGCTACCTGGGAGGTCGCGAACATGTAATTCTCCACCTGCAAAACGGCTTTCATGGGATCGACAACCCGGTAATAAAGCACGGCATCGACCTTGACGGACACGTTGTCCTTGGTGATGACATCCTGCGGCTCGATAACCCTGGTTACCGTCCGCAAGTCGATGCGCATCATGTAATCGACCGGCCCGAATACCATGATCAGCCCCGGTCCCTTGGGCTTGGCCATCACCCGACCGAGGCGAAAAATCACACCGCGCTCATATTCCGTGAGAACGCGGATGCAACACAGCAGGTACAAGGCGACCAGCGCCATGGCGATCCCCAGGGCGATTCCGACGATAGCGATTGGATTTTCCACCGCATGAGCCTCCCAATAAGTGGTTTTTCGACAAGGCAGTCCCCTGCCCGAATCTCAATCCCTCGTTAAGCTTTCGTGTCGAGGATCTTCTGTGCGGCGTCGCTGTAGGGCACACTCGCCGATCCGGAGGGATGCCTATGCTTTCCACGCAACGCTGTTGCCGCGGCGATGATCAGACCCACCACAAGAATGGTAAGGCCGACCATTCCACTGAGGTACAGAACAATTATGCCCATGTCAGCGTCATTGCTTACTGGGTCCAAGTTACCGATGAAATAGAGTGGTATCGCGCAGATCGCAGCGATCACCAGGCCAATCAAGGCAACGTACAGGCCTCTGCGCGACGTCATTGGTCACCTTTAATGTGAATTGGCCGTTGTAAAGCTCCGCAGGAAGATAAACCGGGTATTGGCCGAATGCCGATACCCGGCCCTTTTTCAAGCCGAGCTTCAGAAAAGGCGTGGACATTTATTTTTGTGGTCCTGTGGTCGGCACGCGAGACGTCGGCGCCGGCACCTCTTCACGAGCTTTCTCGCGGAAGTTAACCGTGATATTCTGGCCCGCCCGGACATTCACCTGGCGCTCCTGATCGACTGCCTTGCCGTTCTCCATCCAGCGAGCCTTGATGGTGTAGGTGTGGCTGTGGTTGGGCGCCAGCGGCGGCGACTCATATAAACGTTCCATTCCGCGTTGGGTTGTCAACTTGTTTTCGAACCACACCTGGGCATCTGCGGCGGGCAATAGCACCGTCACGTTCACGAAATCCTGCACTGCGGCTGGGTAGTACGACTGACGAATTTGCGTCCTCGGGACCAGCGGCGCCGGCTGCGGATCGTTCGAGTAGGCCGGCATCCCGTCGTAATAGCTCGGCGCGTAACCGTAACCATAGCCTCGATAATACGGGCCGGGGCCGCCGTAATAGCCGAAGGGCGAATAGTAATTGCCGCCGCCCATATCGATCGAGACCAGCGGCCTGCTCCGCAACCCGAACACACCGTACTGGGCGAAGGCGTCGCTGGCGCTGGCCAACACGGTCAGCCCCGCCAAACTCAGGACCAATAGCATCTTGCGCATCGTTCACTCCTTCGGAGTTGGCAAAGCCAACTCGTATAAAGCCGCCGCCGACAGGACGCCCGCCTCGAAAACTGGGCCAAACTGTCCACGCCGCCGGTCGCTTTTGTCTGCTTCTAATTCGCGAATGCAGAAATCTGGATGTGGGAGGAAGTGTTCCGTCACTCCCCCCTAATATCCAAACGCCTACTTGCTTTCCGCCTTCTTTTTTGTGTCGGACTTGTCTTTTTTCGTCATCTTTGTGATCGTGCCTTCGCGCTCGACGATCAGCACCATGTCGCCCGAAGTGAAGATATCGATAGTCGCCACTTTGCCAGTACTGTCCATGTATTCGATGTTCTCGGCGAGCTTGAAGGTCTTCTCGACGTCCTTGCCCTTGACC
>JBAPOI010000304.1:0-3656 GCA_049279555.1 Candidatus Sulfotelmatobacter sp. | reverse complement strand
GACACGCCCAGGCGCTCTTCGAGCTTTTTCACCAGCGCTGCCGCGTCCAGCAGCGACAACGAGACGATTGAATCTTCCAGCTGTTGCAAGTCTGCCATGTTAATTTCTCCACTCAAGTTATGAATTTGCTTGCTTTCGTTATCTTGGGCCGGGTTTCCAGTGCGGCAGGTTCATCTTCCGGCGCCAGACAACGCCTCGATCTGAACCGCGCAACCCCTGACTTGTGATAACCAAATCTCTTCGGACGGCTTCCGCCGTAGCGCCGGCGTCCGCCGGCTGTGGGACTACGCTCCCGATGGAGCGTCGCCCGCAAACTTCCCCTTCTCCACGCCCTGGCCGATCACCACCGCCATGTCGCGTCCCACGGCGTTCATCACCGTCACCAAACGCTGCGCCGGAGAGTTGATCAAGAACATCAACTTGGAATAAATCTCTTCCTTCGACGGCATGCTGGCGAGCGATTCGATCTCTTTGATCGAAATCACTTTGCCCTCAACGACGCCCACTTTAAAAGTAAACTCCGGCGCGTCCTTGGCATACTTCGTGAGCGCTTTCGCCATGGCCACCGGATCGCCCGTGGTGTAAGCGATCGAGGTCACCCCGGTCAGGTTTTTGAGGCCTTCCTCAATCTTCGTGCCTTTGGCAGCAAGCTCGGCGAGAGTGTTCTTAACCACCCGATACTTCGCCCCCGCCCCGCGCAAAGCCTTGCGCAGCTCGTAATCCTGGGCCACGGTCATCTTGCTGTAAGTGGCGACGACCGCGTTCGAAACATTCTTCAGGTCCGCACTCAGCTTTTCGACCTGTTCCTTCTTCTTTGCTCTTGTGACTGGCATGATTCAACCCTTCTGAATTTATGTAAGGACAGCCGACCTCGGCTGCTCCTTGCTTGTCATCCTGAGGCGACGTGTTTTCGTCGCCGAAGGACCTGGGCGCGCCGCCCGATCATTCTCGCGTTCTTTGCGAGAATGCAAACTCGGGCGCTCGGCGCGCTTCCCTGCTAAGCCTTCGCCGCAGCCTCAATCGAACCCGTGTCTAGCAAAATTCCCGGCCCCATCGTCGAACTCAGCGTGCAGCCCTTGATGTACTTGCCTTTGGCCACCGACGGCTTAGCCTTGATCACGCTGGTGATCAGCACCGTGGCGTTATCGATCAACTTGTCGGGCGAGAATGAAATCTTTCCAACCGGAACGTGCACCAGCGCCGTCTTATCGGTGCGAAACTCAACCTTGCCGGCCTTCACTTCCTGCACTGCCTTGGCCACATCGACGGTGACAGTGCCCGTTTTCGGGTTCGGCATCAAGCCCTTCGGGCCAAGAATCTTGCCCAGCCTTCCCACCGATTTCATCACGTCAGGCGTAGCGATCAGCGCATCGAAGTCGGTCCAGTTTTCTTTCGTGATCTTCTCGACCATCTCTTCGCCGCCCGCAAAATCCGCGCCGGCGGCTTCGGCTTCTCGAATTTTGTCGCCGGAAGCGATCACCAAAACTTTTTTCGACTTACCCAAACCGTGAGGCAGCACTACCGTGCCGCGCACCATCTGGTCGGCATGCTTGGGATCGACTCCAAGCCGCAACGTGATCTCGACGGTCTCGTCAAATTTCGCAAATTTGACCTTTTGCAGAAGCGGAACCGCATCCTGCAATGTATAAGGCCGCGGCTCGACGGCCGCATGCGCCTTCTTAATATTCTTTCCTTCTTTTTTCATTTCACTTTCCTCGTCTCCCACCGCTCATCACTCTTCCGATGAACCGTGGTGATTTCGACTGCAAATCTTAATATTTAAGGATGGCCGTCCGCGGAGCGAAGCTCCGCCTAACCAACCACTTCAATTCCCATCGACCTTGCCGTGCCGCGAACGCTCTTAATCGCGGTCTCGACCGACGCCGCGTTCAGGTCCGGCATCTTCTGCTTCGCAATATCCTCGACCTGCTTCAGCGTAACCTTGCCAACCTTATCCTTATTCGGGGTGCCCGATCCCTTCGCGATGCCCGCGGCTCGCTTCAGCAGAATCGAAGCTGGAGGAGTCTTTGTGATGAAGGTGAACGACCGGTCGCTGTAGACCGATACCACGACTGGAATGATCAGCCCCTCCATCTCTTTCTGGTTCGTTCGCGCATTGAACTGCTTGCAGAACTCCATGATGTTGATCTGCGCCTGGCCAAGTGCAGGGCCCACTGGAGGCGCCGGAGTCGCCTTGCCCGCCGCGATCTGCAACTTAACGAAACCTGTAACCTTCTTTGCCATAATCTCTCTTCAAGCGAGTGTTTTCGCCTATGATCTCCTCAATGAATTCAACCCAGCAGAAAGGGCCAACATAATAGTTGGCGTAAGTCTCTTCTGCACCGGATCGGCAGCCAGCCCCAGACCTTCGATGCTGTGAGCGCCCAGCACTTCCATTTCTCCCGGCTCCGCCATCACCACCATGTCCGGCGCGGAATACCCGGCGCTGGCGATATAGATCGCAGTCATATCGCGCTCCATCACTCTTCCGTCGATCGTTCGAAAAGACATTCGGCGACTCGGGTTCAGACCCAGGCTCTCTAGGCGCGCACGGGAAATCCAACTAAATGCCGCTCCTGTATCGACCAACGCCTCAATCTCCTGAGCGCTCTCCGGGCGGGTCGGATTCCAGACTTTAAACTTCGTCGTGAATGTGCCCATATCAATCGCCCCGCGCCTGCTACGCGACCTTCTCCACCTGGTTGAACTCCAACTCCACCGGCGTCGATCGTCCGAAAATCGTAACCATCACCTTCAACGTTTCGCGATCCTCATTCACTTCATCCACAATGCCCTGGAAGGTCGCAAACGGCCCCTCGGAAATCCGCACGGTTTCGTTCTTCTCGAATTTCACCTTCAGCTTAGGCTTCTCGCGGCTGTCGGCCACTTTGTAGACGATGTGCTGCACTTCTTCATCCGAAAGCGGTGTCGGCTGCTGCCCCGTGCCTACGAATCCAGTAACGCGCGGCGTGGACTTCACCACATGCCAGACGTGATCGTCCATGTCCATCTCCACCAGCACGTAGCCGGGATAGAACATGCGCTCCGAGGTGTACTTCTTTCCGCCGCGGACTTCGGTGACCGATTCAGTCGGGATCAGCACTTTGCCAATCTTTTCCTGAAGACCAAAGGCCACCACGCGCGACTCCAGCGACTCCTTCACCTTGCGCTCAAACCCGGAATAAGAGTGGATGATGTACCACTTCATGTTCGGATTGCGCGGAGGTTCGCTGGTTGCGGCGACGCCATCCGCGCCCGATGGCTGCTCCGCGACTGAGCTAGCTTCGTTTTTTTCTTCGTCCTGCATGATCAAGTTAGACTCCAGCCTGCACCATCGGTCTCACTCACTTCAAATCAATCGCTTGCAAATCTTAATGACTGCCAAAATAGTCGTACAAAAACTTGACGGCCTTCTGAATCACGTTATCGATGATGAAAAAGTAGACGCCAAAAATAAATACCGTCACTACAACGACAGCGGTAGTGGCCTGCACTTCCTTCCACGAGGGCGCCGTCACCTTTCGCGTCTCGGTGCGCACATCGTTATAGAAAGTCTTAATCCGCTCCGGCCAGGACTTCAGCCGGTCTCCAAAATTCTCACCGGCGGTCGCGATTGAGTTTGCCATCTTCTTCTTCGTCTCCACTGCCATAATTTC
>JBAPOI010000303.1:0-11265 GCA_049279555.1 Candidatus Sulfotelmatobacter sp. | reverse complement strand
TCGAATGGACAACGTGTTGAAAGATCACAGGTACCCCGTTCCGATCGCACCAAGAGGATTGCGCGCCTAACCAAGGAACATTTTCCGACCAAAGAGAGGCCAAGCCTTCTCCCGCCCGCGCCTTTCCTCAGCCAAGTGTGACATCTAACCTTGCCTAGCACGGTCAATTGCGGGATGATCGTCAAGGCGGACGCAGCGTCGTCCGTTGCCTTTGCAAGCCAAGCGTTCTTTGAAAATCTAAATACCCCTCGAAATGTGACGCCAAGTCACTGATTGCAGATATTTTACGAATAAATTCTTTGCAATCAATATTTTAGGTCGGCTCGGGGGAAGGCGTCGGCCTCGCCAAGTGATTGATTCGAGAGATTTTACCGGATCGATCTGTAATTTTTTGATCTGGATCAGGCGGGCCGGGCGTTAACGTGTTCCGCCCGCTGTTCCACCGCCGCAACGAGTTTCGTCGTAATCGGAACCTCGATCCCGTGCTTCCGCGCTCCACGCAGGATCGGTCCCGCAATCGCATCTAGCTCAGGAGCATTGTGGCGCTCTACGTCCTTCTGCATCGAACTGCGCATGTTTGCCGGCATGCCTGCCACGCCAGCGAGCACCTTCTCCGGATCAACCTTAGCTCCCTCGGCAACCCCAACGGAACATGCCTCTCGAACGCACGCCTCTCCCAGACTGTGCCACTCCGGATCGGAAAGGATTTCACCGACCGTTTTGTCCGCCGCCGTGGTGCTCAAAGCAAACGGAGCGAGAAATACCAGTTTGCCCCACATCAGCGTTGGCTCATCGTCGATGAAGCTGCAGGTAAATCCCATCTGCTGAAGCTGATCGATCGTGCCCCCTAGCAGCTCCCGCCCTGCGGACAACACATTGAGCCGCGCAAACGGCGAGCGATGCACAATGTGCCCAAGGCTGACGCGCTCAGTCTCACCCGCAATCGTCGCCGGAATCACACGATCGGCACCATAGCGGGCGCGAAGCAAAGCCACGTGGTCGATGCCATTCAGCAGAGGAACAATCGCCCCCACAGATTCCGGATTCTTGAGCACGGCCAGTGCCTGATCCAACTGCGTAGCTTTCACCGTGACCCAGAGCACGTCGACCGCAGGCACTTCCGCGGCAATGGCAACATCGACTTCGAAATTTCCGAAAGCGCTCTCCAACCGAAGTTTCTTCGGATACTGCGCCAAAGCCTCACGCCTCACGACCAGGGTGACAGAATGTCCCGCGTGAGCCAGGCAAGCGCCAATCAACCCGCCAACTCCACCGGCGCCGAGAATTGCATGTTTCATTTTCTAGAAATTCCTCGGTTCAGAAATTCCTCCCAACATGAAAGCCTAAATTCGCGCAAGCTAGTTTTGCTTCACGGCCGCCGGCAGGCACTCGACAATCTCGGCGTCGCTGAGAGTATGGTCGCTCGCTTTCGCTCGCTGAAAGATACGTTCGACCAGATCGTCGGTCGCCGGGATTCCGCGCCGCTCCAGCCAGAACAACACATTCGACTTTCCGCTCATCGGGCCAATATCGATGATCTGCTCCAGCCCAAACATATGCGACGGCACGCCGGAATAAACCGTGTTGGCCAATACGATGTCGTTCTTGTGATACGCCTTGATGATCGCCGCGGCGTGCACGCCCGTGGCCGTGCGAAAAGCATCGTCGCCTACCACCGGATAATTCGCCGGAATGGGCACGCCCGTCGCCCGCGACACTGCCTGGCAATACTGCTTGAGCTTGGTAAGATCCTGCTCGTCCCAGGGGGCAATGCCCATCAGCTTCAGATTCACCAGCATCTGGTCGATCTGCGTATTGCCCACGCGCTCGCCCAGGCCGATCGCGCATCCGTGCACACAGTTCGCACCCGCAATCAGCGCCGCCATCGAATTGGCGATGGCAAGTCCGCGGTCGCTGTGGCCATGCCAGTCCACCCGAATTTTCTCGCCCGAGGGTTTCACCACTTCTTCAATCACAAATCGCACCAGCGCCAGCGCACCCATTGGAGTGGCATGTCCCGCGGTGTCGCAGATCACGATGGCACGTGCGCCACAACTAATCGCCGTCGAGTACAACCGCTTCACGGTTTCGGGATCGCAGCGGCTCGTGTCTTCAGTGACGTACATCGAGTCGAGGCCCAGCGAAACCGCGAACTTGACGGCCTTCTCGGTAGTCTGCAAAAGAAAATCGTCGGACCATCCTTCAGTAAAGCGGCGGATGGGACTGGATCCGATGAAGGTCGCAGCCTCGATGCGCAACCCTGTCTTCTGCACGATCTCAGCGATCGGGCGGATGTCGCTCTCCAGCGTACGCGCGGCGCAGTTGGCTCGAATCTTCATCTTGTGCGCGACGATTTCACGCGCCAGCGCCGTCACGTGTTCGACTGCACGCGGCCCGGCACCCGGCAGCCCGAGATTGAGGAAGTTGATCCCGAGCCCTTCCATCAAATGCAGGATTTCGATTTTCTCGGCGATCGAAGGATCGCGCACGGAAGGCGACTGCAATCCATCGCGCAGACTCTCGTCATTCAGCAACACCGGCCCCGGCGGCTTCAGTCCCGGCGGGTGGTTCTGGTTCCAGTCGTAGATGAGATCAGAAGAGTTCATGGAAGTGCCAGTACCCAGTACCCAGTACCTAGTTCCCAGTGAACCGAGAGTTTGTTCTCGATTGGGTACTCGGTACTAGGTACTCGCACCTACTTCTCTTTAGGCGGCAGCGTCAACCCGAACACTGAAATCATTCCCTGGCCGGCAACGTTCACTTTCGCCTCCGCGGGATTCGGCAAATACAGGGTCTGGCAATGTTCGCAGCGGTAAACCTCGGCATTCGGTCCCCAGGCCTTTTCAACATCCCCACAGGCTTGTTCAACCACGTCAGTCCAGTAAGACCAGCGCTTCAAATGGCCGCCGCAGAATTTTCCCTTTTCGTTTTTTTCGTTGCAGGCGCGTTGTCCCGCCTTCTTGATCTTGACCTTATGATGTGGGAGTTGCGGAGGAGTTTGCGTGCCCGACGTTGCGATCTCACTAGTCGCCAATGACTTACCCTCATTCGCGGCGCTCGCGCCGCAGCATTCAGCCCATCCGGCCTTACGAGCGTCATTGTACTCGAAGGCAAACGGCGAACCAAACCTCGCGATGTCGTATGCTATGCGTATTCTCGTGACCGGCAATCCAACGCCAGAATGAGCCTCTATGGATCGTATGCTGTGCTGTTCGAAAAAAATCCTTGCCCATCGCTGCGTAGTTTTCGTCCTGCTCACCGCGTCTCTTTCCGGCGCAGCAGGAGCCCAGACACCACGCAAGAAGATCGGCGCTCAGAACGACGCTGAGGGCGTCGTTCAAAAGAACGTGGAGCAGGAACTGGTGCGCATCGAGACCGGATTCTTCGAAGCCTGGAAGACGCAAGACCAATCTTATTTTCGCGAGCACATGCCGGAGAGGGGAGTTTTCTGGGGTGAATCCGGAACATTTTCGCGCGAGCAGGAACTCTCAGAACAGCAAGCTACAGCGAAAGTTTGCAGCGTGGAAGGTTACGGCCTTTCCGAGTTCGGAGTTCTCCCACTTAGTTCAGGCACCTACCTGCTCACTTACAAAGCCGAACAATATGTCAATTGTGGCGGAAGTAAAATGCCAGTCCACATGAACGGCAGTTCGATTTACATTTTGAAGTCCGGCCACTGGCAGGCCATCTACCGTGCGCAAGTTCCTCTGAAGAATCAAAGTTAGTCGCGGCTAAGACTCCCGCTTCGGCGGTTTCTGGTCCGCTCCGACACGCCCGACCGTAATCTCTGCGACAAAATAATTCTCTCGCTTTACAGGTTCTCCCGCCAAGCGGCGCAGAATGGCGATCTGCCCAATGTGCGTCAGGGTATCCGCAATCGGGCCTTGGAAAAGCTTTTCCGCAGGAGCGTGTAGTGGTTCGGCGGAAGCCAGGTAATCGTCAAAACGCTGCAGTGCGGCGAAAAATCGTTCCACTTCCTGCTCCCATGGCAACGGCTTGGAATCGTGCCACTCACGCTTTCCATTCGCCATCGAGAACGCCCAATCGAGCAGATCACCAATGTGCGCAAGAATCTGCGCGGGAGTGCGTACTCCTTCGTGAGCCTGAAAGGCGGCAAACGATGCCGCTGCGTTGCGAACCGCTTTTTCTCCTCGATAGGCCACCGTGGCGACGGTGTGACGCAGCAATTTTCGGGCTTGATCGGGAGTCGAATTGTTGTTCATGGATGGCCTTTCAGTTCTTAACTTTCAGCTTCTCAGCACTCCACGCTCACGACTCATAGCTGCTTGCGGCTGATGACGCCTGCCGCGCGCAATGCCCCGCGCAGGCGTTCCCCGAGTCCGCGTGCGAATTGAAAATCGATAAATCCTTCCATCTGGCGGGCGAAGCTTTCGCCATATCCGTACCACCAGACTTTTTTCGTTCCCGGCAGGCGATCACTATCCAGATACTTCAGCCGCACCATTTCTTCCAAGCCGAAGCGACCATGAGCGCGGCCTACGCCGCTGGATTTTACCCCGCCGTGCGGCGCCTCACTGATACCGAAACACGAAACCACATCATTCACCATCACGGTCCCGGCCTGAATGCGCCGGGCCAATCGCTCTCCACGCTCGCGGTTGCGAGTCCAAACGCTTGCCGACAATCCATATTCCGAATCGTTCGCCAGCCGCACCGCTTCCTCATCGCTGTCGAATGCCATAACCGGAAGTATCGGACCGAATGTTTCCTCTTGCATGATGCGCATTTCATGCGTCACCTCGGCAAGCACCGTGGGCTTGTAAAAATTCTTGCCCAGCTCCGGTAGACGAGATCCTCCGGCCACAACCCGCGCGCCCCGTGCCACAGCATCTTCCACATGAGTTTCCGCAATCCGCAACTGGCGTTCGTGGATCATGGGACCCACGTCGGTCTTCGGATCCAGTCCATGACCAACGCACAGCTTCTTCGCTTTCTCGGCACATGCACTCAAGAATGCTTCGTATAAACTGCGATGCGCGTAGCAGCGCTCGACCGACAAACACGTTTGCCCGGCATTCACGAACGCTCCCCAGACCGCCGCGCTCGAGGCCACCTCTATGTCAGCGTCGTCGAGGACGAGCATGGGATCTTTGCCACCCAACTCCAGCACCACGGGCAGCAATCGTTCGGCTGCGGCAACCGCAATACGCTTCCCCGTAGTCACGCTTCCAGTGAAAACCAGCTTGTCGATCGGAGATTGCATCAGAGCCGCCCCCGTTGCGCCGTCTCCCACCACGACCTGGAAAACGTCCTGCGGCACGCCTGAGTCATGCAGTAACCGCGCCAGCTCCAACGCCGCCAACGGCGTCAATTCCGACGGCTTCAGCACCACTGCGTTCCCGGCGACCAGAGCCGCAAGCGTCTCTGTTGCCGGAATCGAGAACGGGTAGTTCCACGGAGAGATGATCCCGATTACGCCATAAGGTTCGCGCAGAAGGCGTCCGCGCTTGAGCTTTGTGGCCAGGTTGCCGTGCGGCACCGGTTCGTCGCGGAGTAGTCGCCCGGCGTTCTCGATAAGGAAGCGGGCCGCGTCGAGCACAACCAGCACTTCGGTCGTGATTGCTTCTGCCAGGGGCTTGCCCGCTTCGCGCGTGATAGCAGCAGCAATTTCAGATTTCCTGGCGTGCAGTTTGCTCTGAAACTCCCGGATCACGGCAACGCGCCGTCCAACTCCTAACTCTGACCAAGCATTCTGCGCCGCACGGGCACGCGTGACGGCGTCGCCCACTCCCGCCCCATTCGCGCATTCCAGCACCCGAAGAACCTCGCCGGTCGCTGGATTCAGCGAAACGATCTCACGCCACGCGAGTTGAAGATCGCTAGCCATATCGTGCCCGCGGGCGAGCGGTGCTTTTCTTGATTGACAGGGTGGGCTGAAATTCGCGCCCGCCATTCTATGACGGGGCGATTTCGAGCCTTGCGGTGAGTATAGACGCGTCGCTTACTTCTTTGACACAGCCGGCTTGAGCTTCGTGCTCTTGCCTTTGATTTCAAGCGTGCACTTTGACAAGGCTTGGGCAAAATTCCCCGACAAGAACTCCTCGGCTAGCTCAGGCGGCAACGCCAGTTGGTGGACACGATGTCCATCGGGAATCTGGATCTGATCGGTTACCCTGGGACCGGCCGCCGACCGCCCGGCGGCTGGAGAAAAAGACGCTCCGACAATCTTGCCCGCACGATCGCTGATCACTGATATTTTCACGAATCGCCTCCTTGCCGTCTCACGAAGAAAAAGCGGGATGTTTTAGCCGTCGTAGAACTTGTCCAGCCTCAAAGTCACGCCAAATGAATTGTTGTTCGTGACGCTGTAGTGATAAACGCACTGGCTGGTTAGCCCATCCGAGTTTCTGGACAGGAATTCGACTCTGGTCGTGGTGACGTCTACGGACTGATGCAGGTCGTCGGGAACCCCTAACGCCACCAACGGCCCGACATAATCTCCTCCATTGGTGGTATCCCCATTAATTGCCGAAGTGAATCCCCACGTTTGGCCGGAGGGAATAAAAAAATGCGTGCTCCCGTAAACAAGCGACATAGTTCCTCCTGCTTACCATGCGAAACGGATTCCCTGAATCACCGCGGTTCGGCCCCACAAGTTGGCGCGTCGGCGCAATGTGGCCGAAATTGTGCATCTTCGTCCGTCGGCGAGTCAAGCACTTGACGCTCAACACTAGTAGTGCATTTGGAAGGGAATTCGTATCAGGACATGCGGTTCAGCAGTTAAATAAATTCCGATGGCGTGTCGTTCCTAATGAGGCTGCGACTTGAAGATTTAATACTCAACTCCTACCAGATACAACCCGCTCGCGGGCGCAGTCGCCCCTGCAGCAGATCGGTTACGCGCTTTCAGAATCCCCGTTACATCCTCCGCCGACAAAGTTCCCTTCCCCACAAGGATGAAAGTTCCGACCAGATTCCTCACCATGTGATGAAGAAATCCTGATCCCTTCACGGTGTAGACCAACTCATCTCCCTGCCGCTCCCACACAGAAGAAAAAATGCGGCGGACGTTCGATACCGGCTCGCCTTCCCGCCCACACTCGGGGTCAACTGCGGCGAACGACGTAAAATCGTGCTCGCCCTCAACGAGCCCCGCAGCCTGTGCCATCGCCTGCTCATCCAAAGGAAACGGATAATGCCACACATACCTGCTTACGAATGGCGGACAGATCGCCTCCCGATAAATGCGATATCGATACGTTTTTCCGCGCGCCGACTTGCGCGCATGAAAATCGGCGGCAGCCTCTTCCACCTTAAGCACGCGCACTGTGGATGGCAGCACGTCATTCAACGCCTTCACAAAATTCGCGGTCGGAACCGGGGACTCGGTAACAAACGTCGCCGCCTGCGCAAGCGCGTGCACTCCGGCGTCCGTTCTGCCCGAACCCTGCGGCAATACCTTTTCGCCGGTGATTCGTCCAATGGCTGAGGCAAGCATTCCCTGGACGGTTGGTGCGTTGGGCTGCACCTGCCAGCCGGCGAAGTCCGAGCCATCATAGGAGAGAATCAGTTTGAGATTGCGCATGCGATCTTTCGAGTCCACTTCGAGCGCAGACTCATCCAAACCATTTCATGCATCTGGAGCTCCGAGCGGCATTCCGATTCGCGGGGCAGGACCTGCCCTCGCGAGAACTCTATCAGTTTCAGACGGCACCAGTTTGAGAAGAACGCGCAGCTAATGCATCCGCCGCGTCAGATATACTGCTATGTTTCGAGACAAATTTTCATCAGGGCTGGAGTTTTTGGTCCCACAGCAAGCCAAGGTCGCATTTCTGGAGCTTTGCGGAGCTTTTCCGGAACCCAAGCGCCGCCGGTTGCGTATCAACAACTGAGTGAACTTCGACTGAGTAGAACTTCCATTTTCGTCTGTCAGTCTCAGATTAATACCAAGTCCTTTTGCTACAACGTCTTAATGAATGGAGATGAGTAGATGCCAGTTCCACGTTTCGCATTCAAGCACCGTCTGATCATTGCCGCGGCCGTCCTCGGAATGCTGACGACCGCCGCGTGGGCTCAGGAACCGCCAGCAGCGCCGAATCCGCAAAACTCGCCGGAGACGCGGCCGGTTCCTACCTTGAACTACACCCAGCCGGTTTCGCACTTCCCGAACCCGATTGGGCCCTACACGCCTCGGCATGTGGACGCGCCCAACCTTGCGAATACGGCGCGGATTGACCAGCTTATGCACGATGGCAAGCTGTATCTCTCGCTCAACGATGCGATTGCGCTCGCGCTGGAGAACAATCTCGACGTTGCCATTGCCCGCTACAACCTCAACATCGCAGATACCGACGTGCTGCGCGCCAAAGCGGGCGCCTCGATTCTCGGCGTGAACGCCGGAGTGGTCCAGAACACTCCCGGCGGCGGATTGGGCGGCATCGGCGCCACCGCAGGAGCTTCCACTGGCGGCACGAGCTTGGGCGCGGGCGGCATCGGCGCCGGCACCAACGGCTTGGTCAGTTCGACTTTAGGTTTGGGACCGCAGATCACCAGCTTTGATCCAGTGGTTACGGCTACGCTGCAAGAGGATCATTTGGATAGCGTCTCGTCGAGTTTGTTCAACGGCGTGCCGGTCCTGGCGCAGAACACAGGCACCGTGAACTTCAATTATCTGCAGGGCTTCAGTTGGGGCACCAACGTGTCGGTTGGATTCAACAATAGCCGTGTCACTTCTAACGTTCCCTTCACGACGTACAGCCCGTTGATTAACTCTTCGCTGCGCCTGCAGTTGACGCAGCATCTGCTGCAAGGCTTCGGATTTCCGGCGAACACGCGCTTCATTCACATTGCGAAGAACAATCGCGAACTTTCCGACGTCGCGTTCCGTCTGCAGATTATTGATACCGTCGACCAAATCGAGAACATCTATTGGGACCTGGTCTACTCCTACGAGAACGCACGCGTGCAAAACGAGTCGCTCGCCTTCGCGCAGAAAACTCTGTCGGATACGAAAAAGCAAGTCGAGATCGGCAGTTTGGCGCCCATCGAAAACGTTCGTGCCCAGAGCACGGTGGCGCAGGATCAGCAACTCGTAACCCTGGCTCAGACCAATCTACAGTTGGAACAACTGCTGATGAAAAACGCACTCACTCGTACCTTGAAAGATCCCCGGCTGGCCACGGCCGATGTAATTCCAACTTCCACCGTCGACATTCCAGCGCAAGAGGAAGTGACCCCAACCGAGGATCTGATCAACGATGCCCTGCGTCATCGCGCGGAGCTGGTTGAAACCCGCATCGACTTGAACACCCGCGATTACAGCAATAAGGCTGTGCGTAGCGCTTTGCTGCCTTCGTTGGATGTGTTTGCTTACTACGCCGGATCAGGCCTGGGCGGATCGCAAAGCTCCGCCAACTTGTGCTCGAACCAGACTCCGGAGCAACTTCTGCTGGGCTTCTGCGCGGGTGCCGGCCATGTTCCTCCCGTGGGTTCTACTGGTATCGGCAGCACGTGGGATCAAATGGTGAATTCCACAGCGCCAGATAAGGGCGTGGGCCTGCAGCTCAACATTCCGATTCGCAACCGCGCCGCACAGGCGGCTCAGATACGCTCGGAGTTGGAGTACCGGCAGGCGCAGATGCGGCAGCAGCAGATCGAGAACCAGGTTGGCATTGAAGTCCGCAACGCACAATATGCCGTGCAGCAGAACCGCGCCAGCGTGGAATCCGCAAAAGCCGCTGTGGAGTTAGGTCGCCAATCGCTCGACGCCGAGCAGAAGAAATATCAGTTCGGCACCTCGACCAACACGCTGGTACTTCAATATCAGAGTCAGCTGGCGACTGCCGAGTCAACTCTGGTGAATGCCACGGTGGCATATGAAAAGTCCCGCATCGAGTTGGACCGCGCTACCGGACAGCTGCTTGACCATGTCGGCATCAGCATTGACGATGCCGCCAGAGGGCAGGTGACGCACATGCCTAACGTACCCTACATCGCGCCGCGCAAGGACATGCCATCCGTAGCGCAACCGGCGGGCCAGGCTGGCGCTGCGCAGCAGCCTCAGTAGTGTTTGCAGATGAAAAAGAGGCGCGGCCGCAAGCCGCGCCTTATTTTTTCTCACAATTCTTTACAATCTCTGACCGTGCCAGTAGCTCCAGCCCGCTAAGATGGAGAGACGCTCAGCATGGCTTCCGCATCCAAATTCTGGAAAAATTCATTCTGATCATGCGCGGGAGCACTCTTTACTGACCGCGCTTTCAAGTTAAGGAGACGAAACATGTCTTTGTGCCTAACCCGGGTGACGGCGACCATTTGGCGGCGCGCCGTGGTACCGACGGTATTTGCCACGCTCGCCTGCTCGCACTTGTTCCAGCCACTCTATGCACAGGATGTCCCGCCGCAGAATGTTCCGGCAGCCCCAGCGCCCCAGACGACAGCGGCAACTCCCGCACAGCCGCAGGCGGTTCATCTGCAGGATTACTCGAGGCCGCACTCGTCCTTTCCCCGCATATGGCAACCCTACACGGCGCAGGAAGTGGCCCAACCAAACTTGAGCAACTCGCCGCGCATTGACTCGCTCATGCGCGACGGCAAAATCTTTCTTTCGGTGGATGACGCCGTCGCTCTTGCCCTGGAAAACAATCTCGATATCGATATCGCCCGCTACAACCTGAACATTGCCGACACCGATTACCTGCGCGCAAAATCCGGCGCCAACGTTCTCGGCGTCAATGCTGGCATCGTGCAGAATACTCCCGGCGGTGGCGTCGGCGGACTTGGCGGAACGGTAGGCTCAGGCACCGGTGGCACTACGGTCGCTGCTAGCGGCGTGGGCACCGGTACCAACGGCCTGGTGAGTTCTACGCTCGGCATCGGCTCAACCATCACCAGCTTCGATCCCCTTATTACAGGCACTCTTCAATTGGACAAAAACAATACGGAATCCACCAGCGCGCTCAGCCCTGTGCCCGTACTGGCCCAAAACACTTACACCGCGGACGTGGCTTATACCCAGGGGTTTCAATGGGGCACCGCTGTTTCCGCGGGCTTCAATAACACTCACGTCACCACCAACAGTCCCGTAAGTCTACTTACTCCCGATCTGGCTTCGAACTTCCAATTCAAGATCACGCAAAACCTGCTGCAGGGATTCGGTCCCGGACCCAACCTGCGCTTTATCCGCATTGCCAAAAACAACCGCGAAATTTCTGATGTGGCCTTCCGACTCCAGACCATCACTACCGTCGATCAGATTGAAAACATGTATTGGGACCTGGTGTATGCCTACGAAAATGTGCGCGTTCA
>JBAPOI010000302.1:0-6900 GCA_049279555.1 Candidatus Sulfotelmatobacter sp. | reverse complement strand
GCGATGGTCAGTGAATCCTCGTTGCCACACTTCACCTTTTCGCCCCAACTCCACCCCTAAGGCGTGAGAATAGCCTCCCTTGATAAATTGGATCGCCCGCTCCAGCATGACGCTGGGTGCGGGAGTCAGCAACAGGTGGGCGTGCTCAGGCATGAGGACAAATGCGTGCAGGTCGAATCGTCTCTGTCTGCGATAGCCGTAGAGCGTCTTGAGAAAGAGTCGGGAATAAGAATCGACAATGAAAAGCCTGCGACGCTGCCACGTCGAGAACGTAACGAAATACGTTCCATGCGGGGAGAGGGCACGAGTAGGCTTCAAGAGCGTACCCCAGCGGCTGAAGCCGCGCTCTCTGCAGCTTAATGCGGCACGAGTGAACTCGTGCCCTTCCCGAGCTTATTTTCGTTTGTCCTGTGGCCGCTTCGGGAAACCCTCGGCTCACTCGGCAGCAAGGTTACTTCGGTGAGCTTGACCCTAACGGCATCGGGGAATATAGCTACGGTCTGCAGGGGGCAAAGGAGAATATATGAAGAAGCTTCTATTCACGCTCGCGATTTGCTTCGCGATGACAGGGGCGGCATGGTCCCAGTCGGGATCACAGTCGCAGAACAGCTCCCAACAGAACAATTCCGCTTCCAAGGATAAACCAAAACCTCAACCGCACGATCCGAATCCTACCAAGGACAAAGACGTGCAGCGGGGGTATGACCAAAACCAGGCTGACCACGCCAAGAAGAATACCGACAACTACGATGTGAAAAAGTCAGGCGATACCGCCCACGGGAACCCGAACCCAAATAAATAACGGAAGCTGCTGCGCAAGGCCCCGCTCGGGAGAGCGGGGTCTTTCTTTCGTGCGAAGGCTCCGGCGGGGATAGGCTCGGGAAGGGCACGAGTTCACTCGTGCCGCAAGACACTGCAAATCAAGCGGCTTCAGCCGCTGAGGGCCAGCCGTCCAATTTGAATCCAGGAAACGCCGAGCAGTAACGATAATCCGCGGCAAACTCCACGAGCCCACGCTTCACTGGATTCTCGCGGATGTAGTTGCGATGTGCGTCGAATCGGACGCATCCCGAACCGTTTGCCATAAGGGAAGTTTAGCGAAATCTAGGGTTTCGCTAGGGACGGCGGCCCTAGTCGTGTGAGATCCCCACTTTTCACGCAAGGTCGCGTGACTGTGCCATTGTGGAACGGTCGTAACGTCTCTGTTGATAAGTCCTATTGAAAGTAGGATACTTTGTGTCCACAATCTGTAAGTTATGCCTTCTGAGCTCTACTACATTGATGTGCGGCACGACGGCTTGCATGCTTACCGACGGGTGAGCGGCAGAGATTCGTATGTGGTGCAGCAAAAGGCCAGTGCACAAATTGCAGCATGGAATTCGAAATGGGAAAAGATACAAGGGCGCGCATCATTAATTACGGACTAAAGACGAAAAGCGGCAAGAGGCAGCAAGACGTACAACCGAAGCCCAAGAAGCAATTCAAGCAATCGACAAAACCTTAGTTCGACACTTGGAGATTAGCAACGCGATCGATTGGAATTTGCTGAAGAGTAACTCGGTGTTCTCCAAGCCCAGGCCAGCGGCGTTCGTTAGAAAGAATGGTCCACCCCAGCCATCACTATCCGACACAAAATATCGACCTGCCCTTAGCCTTTTGGACCGCATCATTTCATCATTGCGAAAGAAAAAGGAAATTGCTGCTCGCCATGCTTACGAAGCAGATTTGAGCGCCTGGAAACAAGTCACAACCACTATCTATCAAGAGAATGAGGCCGCACTATTGGCCAGCGACCGACAGGCTCGCGAATGGGAGTTAGAAAAGAGCACGTTTAAGGCTGACCAAGAGAAGAACAATGTTTCCGTTGACGCGCTCCGGGAGGCATACCTACACAAGTCCACAGATGCCATTTTGGACTATTGCGATATAGTTCTTGCAGCGGCTCCCTACCCAGACACTTTCCCCAAGTTATGTCGCCTTAATTACAACCCCGATACGAACTTGCTGCTCGTCGACTATTCCTTACCATACATTGACGCACTGCCCCGGCTAAAAGAGGTTAGGTATACTGCGTCGAAGGACGAGTTCACCGAGATTTTCCTGCAGGACAGCGCCCTTGAGAAAATATACGATGGCCTCCTTTACAAAATCTCCCTTCGCTCGATACACGAATTGTTCGAAGCGGACGTAATCGCAGCCATTGAGTCAATCGTCTTCAACGGTTGGGTACTAGCAATCGATAAAGCCACAGGACAAGAAACGAACGGATGTATTCTTTCCATTCAGGTTAACCGAACGGATGTATTCTTTCCATTCAGGTTAACCGAGAGGAGTTCCTTGCTATAAATTTGGCTCAAGTTGATCCTAAGGCTTGCTTCAAGAAGCTAAAGGGTATCGGTAGTAGCAAACTTGCAGCTTTGGTGCCTATCCGCCCAATCCTACACCTGGATACCGAGGACGAGCGTTTTATCCCTTCCCACAACGTAGTAGACAGATTAGACGACACCATAAATCTGGCCGCGATGGACTGGGAGGAATTCGAGCACCTTATTCGTGATGTATTCGAAAGTGAGTTCAATAAAGACGGAGCTGAGGTAAAGATCACCCGCACGAGCCACGATGGTGGCGTAGATGCTGTCGTATTTGATCCAGACGCCTTAAGGGGTGGAAAGATTGTAGTTCAGGCAAAGCGATATACCAACACAGTTGGAGTATCAGCAGTCCGGGACCTTTACGGAACAGTGGTGAATGAGGGAGCAAACAAAGGAATCCTGGTTACCACAGCTGATTACGGTCCCGATGCATATGAATTCGCGAGGGACAAACCGTTAACGTTGCTCAATGGCAGCAATCTTCTCCATCTTCTAGAGAAGCACGGGCATCGGGCCAGAATCGATCTGAAGGAAGCCAAGCTGTTTCTGAAGACGAACGGTCATCATTCAAATGCGCCCTTCTCTCCATAAGTTCCCCTAGCGCACGAACCGGGCCTAGCAGGGGACCGTAATGGCTAGAGCCGGAGATTACCGCACTTTGCGGCGTGGCAGGAAGCCATGCTCTGAGGGTGTCGCTCCGTCGAAGATGGATACAGAGTTGAAGGGAGCGTGTTTGGAGGAACTCGGGCTGGATCGGCCACCCTCAGCGGCTAAAGCCGGGTTCTTGTTTTAAGGCCTTTACGGCACGAGTGAACTCGTGCCCTTCCCGAGATTGGCGGACCGTCGAGTTCATGTTTCGGCAAGGGCCATTTAAGACGTACCTCAGCGGCTGAAGCCGGGTTCTTGTTTTAAGGCTTTTCGGCACGAGTGAACTCGTGCCCTTCCCGAGATTGGCGGGCCGTCGAGTTCGTGTTTCGGCAAGAGCCATTTAAGACGTACCTCAGCGGCTGAAGCCGCGCTCCCTTTTGCCGGTGGGTTCGGCACGAGTCAAACTCGTGCCCTTCCCGGTCATTGCTCGCGTCTAAACGAGCCTTGCCACAACACGCTCGGGAAGGGCACGACTTCCAGTCGTGCCGCAAAGGCGTCCAGCGTCACGCGGCTTTAGCCGCTGAGGGCCAGCCATCGAGCTTGAACCCGGGGAACGCCGAGCAATACCGGTACTCCGAGGCCGACTCTACTAGCCCACGCTTCACCGGATTCTCGTGGATGTAGTTGCGATGTATGTCGAAATCGGCTGAATCGCGGATTCGATGGTCGGTAAATCCGTGCTGCCATACTTCGCCTTTTCGACCTAGCTCTACACCCAGTGCGTGGGAGTAGCCTCCTTTGATGAATTGGATTGACCGCTCCAGGGTTACGCCGGGCGCCGGCGTCAGCAAAAGGTGAACGTGCTCGGGCATTAAGACGAATGCGTGGAGATCGAATCGTCCCTGGCGGCGATAGCCGTAGAGAGTTTTGAGAAAGAGTCGGATGTAGGGCTCAACAATGAAAAGCCTTCGGCGCTGCCAGGTCGAAAAAGTTACGAAGTAAGTTCCGTGAGGATTGAGGGCTCGAATTGGCTTCAAGGAGCGTACCTCAGCGGCTAAAGCCGCCCTCTTCGCAGACTAATATGGCACGACTGAAGTCGTGCCCTTCCCGAGCGTATTTTTTCGACGGTGTGCAGCTTTGGGAAGCGGTCGCGCCTCGAACTGAAACTGAAGGCGGCGTTGCATCTGAAGATTCTGCAGCCGGTGAAGCGGAAGGGCAAAATCAAGGTCAAAGGCGTCGGACAGAGCCTGCCCTGAGCTTGCCGAAGGGAGTGTCCGACCCACACGTACCTCAGCGGCTGAAGCCGTTACGATTTTCTATCCTTTTTCGCAGCGCTGGAAGCGCTGCGCCACCCAAAATCTAAGCTCCCCATCCCTAAGCCACGCATGTCCTTCTGAGTAAGTTTCCATCTTCAATTTCATTGACCTTGAGGGGTGCGGGTGGGAGGATTTAGATAGTAGTGAGATGTGTGGCGATAGTGGCCTCCACGGGACTTGGATCCTGGCGGGGGCTTTTCAATTTTTGGGCGGAAGGTGCGGTTGGCGGCTAAACAGCAGGTTCCTCACCGGGCTTTCCGCCCGGTTCGGAACGACAAAACCTATAGAGAGAGGACATGGGTGGCGGTTATGGGTGTGATGGTTGGGGATTTGATGGCGGGAGCGGATGAGACGTATGGGTCGGGCGGGGAGCGGGAGAATCCGGGGAAGAAATCGCTGAGAACTGGGGGAAAGCTGCCGCCGAAGCGGATGGGGGAGCTTTCGGAGTTGGATTTTTTGCGGAAGGCGATGGGGATGGGGATGATTGTGTCGAAGCCCTGGGGAGACAGTTATCGGTATGACTTTGTGTGCGACACGGGGCGGAAGTTGTGGAGGGCGCAGGTGCGGTCGACAGAGAACCGGTTTGGGGCGCGGGGATATGCGGTGCATGCGTCGGTGTATGTCGGGAGGAAGATTGTGAGGCTTACGGCGAAGGATATCGATGTGCTGATTGGCTACATTGTGTCGCGGGATATTTGGTATGTGGTGCCGGTGAGGGCGTTTGTGCCGAGGAAGAATTTGCGGTTCTATCCGGATGGGAGCAAGAAGGGAGCGATGTTTGAGAAGTTCCGGGAAGCGTGGTGGTTGATGATGGGGAGGAAAAATACGGGCGGGAAGTGAGGCTGTAAGTAGAGGTTCGCGATCGGCTGCCAAAGGCAGAGGGCGCGGTCAAGGCGCGGATCGGTAGTTATGTGTATGGATGGAGTTGTGTATTGACGAGATCGGGTGTACATTCCAGCCTCACGCTAAATGCGGGTCGACGAGGAGGCTTCGCTATGGGATTTCTTGTATGGATCATCGTGGGTCTGATCGCGGGTTGGCTTGCTGGGCAGGTAATGAAGGGCGGGGGCTATGGCATGGTTGTGGACATCATTCTCGGCATGCTCGGCGGTATCGTCGGGGGCTGGGTCTTTGGGGCGCTGGGAATCTGGCCCGGTGGGGGAATGATTGGAGCGATCATTGTTGCGTTTGTCGGAGCCGTAATTTTGGTTGGGCTCACAAGGTTGTTGAAAAGGGCTTGAGGCGTGAGGCTGAAACCGCAAGGCTCAGCGGTTTCCTGTCGTCCCTGCGGGACTTGGTTCAACTTTTTTCTAGCTAACCCAGGACTTCCATCCTGGGTTATTCTCTGCGGCCCCTCCGGGGCGCCGGAGTCGGGTGATTCCGATCAGTGGTTATTCCCAAGGAAGTGAGGTGACGCCCGCGTAGGGCGGACGCCTTCATCCGCCGCTTCGCCAAGGTTTCCCCAGCGTTGGCCGAGAGCCGACGGCTGCCCCTACATGGATATCGATTGAGTGCGGTGGCTTGCAAAATCGCTCGGGGTGGGGCAACCTCGGAGTGCATGCAGAGAACGTACAGATTCCTTCCTCTCTCTTTTCTCCTCATCCTGTTTTTCTTGATCTTTTTCTTGATCGGCGGCGACGGGCTGGCTTGGGCGCAGGGCGAGGCCGGACCCGAGGAGGGCGGGCACGAGGTGCAGGTGTTTGCCGCAGGAGGGCACTCGGTGCCGGGCGGGACTTTGCAGACGGGTATATTCGATATGGGTGCGCGGTATGGGTGGGTGATTACGGGTCCGCATTGGCCGTGGATTTTGCGGGGACGATTTGAATATGCGGTCGATGTGGTGCCGGTGTATGAAGTTTTTCAGCCGGCGAATACGGCCTATGGATGGGGATTCGATCCGCTGGGGTTGAAGTGGAATTTTGTGCGGCGGGGAAAACTGTCGCCGTATTTCGAGTTGACGGGTGGGACGTTATTCAGCCGGCAGAATATTCCGACTTACACGAACACGGTAAATTTTACGCCGAGCGCGGCGTTGGGGACGCATGTGTTGGGCGAGAAATATAACTGGAGCGTCGAGGTGCGGTATCTGCATATTTCGAATGCGGGGCTGGCGACGCCGAATCCAGGGCTGAATACGGTTGAGGTGCGGCTGGGCGTGGGGAGATTTTGGAAAAGGTAGTGGTGGGATCTCTTGCGGGACTCCCGGCTGAGAATGGAAACGCCCCACCTCCTCCAGAGAAGGAAATGGGGCATGCATCGAGTGAATCGGTGGCATCAACCTGTGACGGTTACGGTCTTGGTCGCAACGTGCGAGGGACAGCAACTGACCACGTACTGGTAGACATTGTTCGGCGGGGCTGTGTTCAGTCCGTGCGCGATCTGGATGATGGGATTTGCCAGGTTGGGGAAAACGATATTGGGTCCATAGTTGAAGGGCCACGGCGTATTGCCTGGACTGATCGTGCAAGTTCCGACGATGCCGGTGAAATTGACCTGCTGGCCCATGAGGGCGTTGGTGATGTCCGTGCATTTATCCACGTTAATCGGTGGAAGCGTATCGTCGCGTGTACTCTTGCTTTCCTTGCCCATATCTTTCGACATAAATGCTCCTTTTAGTTTTTTGT
>JBAPOI010000301.1:0-7091 GCA_049279555.1 Candidatus Sulfotelmatobacter sp. | reverse complement strand
GCCGTGTTTTTCGAGATTCAACTGCTGCGCTACAAACCGCAGTACACCTGGCCGGGTCTGATTGTGGTTCTGGTAGGGATTCCGGTGTATTACGCATGGTCGAAGAATGCGGGCGCAAGGCGCGAATCCGCGTAGGGCTCGCAAAGGGAACTGAAGGAGAAAGCAAACGAATGGCGAACCTGTTCGCAACAAAGCCCATGAACCTGCTCATGGAAGAAGCCGGCGATACTGGCGGACACAGCCTTAAACGGACGTTGGGCGTCTTCCAGCTTACGGCGCTGGGGGTGGGCGCCATCATCGGGGCAGGCATCTTTGTGATGGTGGGGCTGGGCGCGCAGTATGCGGGTCCGGGGCTCACGTTGTCGTTCGTTCTCTCCGGCTTGGGTTGCGCCTTTGCCGGACTTTGCTACGCCGAGTTCGCGGCCATGATTCCGCTGGCCGGCAGCGCTTACACGTATGCTTATGCCACGCTCGGCGAGTTGTTGGCATGGATTATCGGATGGGATCTCACGCTTGAATATGCGATGGGCGCCAGCACGGTTTCGTCGGGATGGTCGAATCACTTCATTGAACTGCTGAATATCTTTCATATCAAGATGCCGCTTTGGCTGGCCTACGATCATTGGACGGCTCTGAAGACGGCAGAAAATGTGATCGCCCGGCAGATGGCGCAGGCCGCGGATCCATCACTAGGCATAACCACGCAGGCGTTCCTCGATAAAGTGACTGCGATCATTAGCGCCCAATCTCCCGAACTGTTGCAGCGGGCGCATGAACTCTTGGGAGCGCCGCAGTTGTTCGGATCGGAGATCGGCTTTAACCTTCCGGCATTCATCATCGCGCTGGTAATTACGGCCATTCTGGTGGTCGGCATCAAGGAGAGCGCGCGGTTTAACGCCACGATCGTTGTGATTAAAGTGTCAGTCGTGCTCTTCGTGATTGGGCTCGGTGCTCACTATGTCAACCGCGCCAACTGGGGCATGGACTGGCACGCCTATGCGCCGCACGGCATGAACGGGATATGGCAGGGCGCGGCCTACATATTCTTCGCCTACATTGGTTTCGATGCTGTCTCGACCACCGCGCAGGAAGCGAAGAATCCGCAGCGCGACTTGCCGATTGGCATGATCGCTTCGTTGGCCATTTGCACTGTCTTGTACATTGCCGTGGCGGGCGTGCTGACCGGGATGGTGCACTGGCAACAAATTAATATCGAAGCGCCGGTGGCGGTCGCATTCCTGGACCGCGGCCTGCCCATCGCCGCGAACATCATTACGCTGGGCGCGCTAGCCGGATTGACCAGCGTGATGCTGGTGATGCTGCTAGGGCAAACGCGCGTGCTTTATTCCATGGCGAATGACGGACTGTTGCCCAAGAAGTTTTTCGCGGCGGTCCATCCCAAGTTCCGCACACCCTGGAAGAACACGATTCTGGTGGGTCTGCTGGCCGCGATTGTGGGCAGCGTGACCCCAATCGACCAAATTGGAAAGATGGTAAACATCGGAACGCTGCTGGCCTTTGTGATTGTGTCGATTTCCGTGATGGTGCTGCGTTACACGAATCCCAGCCAGCCCCGGCCGTTTCGTACGCCGTGGGTGCCGCTAATCCCAATCCTCGGCGTGCTTGCGAACGGATACATGATGCTGAACCTGGGAATGTGGAACTGGATCCGGCTAGTCGGCTGGCTATTGATTGGACTGGTCGTGTACTTCACCTACGGCGTGAAGCATAGCCGAGTGCAGGCGCTGACAAAAGGCAGCGGCCAGTAAATGAATGGTCTGTATGGTCTGTAAGGTCAACGAAGCCCTCCGCACCTGTGGAGGGCTTTTTGTTTTAAGATCGGTCGTTGGCGATAGTCATTGGCCGTTGGCAGAGTGCGGGTTGCGCGTGACGGTGTTTTGCTGATGGCTAATTGCTAACGGCAAATGGCTAACGACTAAGGACCATCGACGCTTTTATGAGAATCGTTTCCGCCGAAGAAATGCGAGCCATCGACCGCGCCACCAGCGAGCGCTTCGGCGTGCCTTCGCTCACGCTCATGGAGGATGCCGGCTGTGCTGTTGCGGATTTTGTTCTGGCGAAACATGCCGCGGCTGAACGCATCGTGGTTTTCTGCGGTAAGGGAAACAACGGCGGCGATGGCTTCGTGGCGGCGCGGAGGCTGCATGAGCGCGGAAAGAAAGTTCAGGTCGTTCTGCTGGCAAATCCCGACGAACTGCGCGGCGATGCGGCCGTTGTGTTCGGACAGTTGCCGGTTGAGGCAATCGTGGTGCGGTCCGGCGAAGAGCTGAAGAGTGAGCGGCTGCAGCTTGCATTAAAAACTGACTTGTATGTAGACGCCCTGTTGGGCACGGGTTTCAAGCTCCCAGTAACCGGACTTTACGCCGCAGTGATCGGCGTCATGAATGCGAGCCATGTTCCCATGATCGCGGTGGATATTCCCTCCGGCGCCGACGCCGACGCGATGAGTCCACAATCGGGGACGCTTGCTCGTGCCGATGCCATCGTCACTTTTACAGCGCCGCGCCCGGCGCACGTTTTCAGCTTGTTCACCGACGGTCCGACGATCGTGGCTGAGATCGGCTCCCCCGAGGAGGCTGTCGTTTCAAAGTTGCAGCTGTATGTGATTACCGCGCGCGATCTTGCGGCCGCGGTCGCGCCGCGTCCGGTGGAGTCGAACAAGGGCAGTTATGGGCACGTGTTGATCATCGGAGGATCATTCGGCAAAGCCGGGTCGGTAGCGATGGCGGGCATGGCCGTGCTTCGCTCGGGAGCGGGCTTGTCCACGGTAGCGACGGCAAAATCGGCGCTGCCGACCGTGGCCGGATTTCATCCCGAGTTGATGACGGAGCCTTTGCCTGAGACCGATGCGGGCACGATCGCTTCGAGCGCCAGGCACGGAATTTCCGAATTAGCGAAAGGGAAGAGCGTGGTCGCGATCGGGCCTGGAATTTCGCGCGAGCCGGATACGTCCGCTCTGGTGCGCGCGCTGGTGGCGGAGTTACAAATCCCGATGGTCGTCGATGCCGACGGCCTGAATGCGTTTGAAGGCGGCACGGATGAATTGAACGGCAAGGGTCGCGTCTTGGTGATCACTCCACATCCGGGAGAAATGGCGCGCCTGGCAGGACTGACGATTGCCGATGTGCAGAAGGATCGATTGGGAGTGGCGCGGAAATTCGCGCGCGAGCATGAGCTAATTGTCGTGCTCAAAGGCCATCGCACGTTGGTGGTCCAACCCGATGGTAAAGCGTGGGTGAATACGACGGGTAACCCTGGCATGGCGACCGGCGGCACGGGAGACATCCTGACCGGGATGGTTGCCGGGATGATCGCGCAGCATCCGAAAGATGCTTTTCAGGCGGTGCTCGCGGCGGTTCATTTGCACGGGCTAGCCGGAGACGTGGCGCGTGAGACGTTAGGCGAGCATTCGCTGGTAGCCACGGATTTGCTGCGGGGACTGCCGCAGGCTTTCCGGCGCACTCGAGAGATGGCTCAGGAAAAGTTGGTCAGCTGGGGCGGTTGATGTAAGGCATTTTTCACCTCCGACCCTCATCACCGTGCGGCGCTTATCTCGAAGCCGGCAAACGAACCGTCTTTCCTGAAGCAGCGGAACGCCGCGCGGCGTCGAGAATCTCCGTCACGGTAATATTCGTATCCAGAGATGACGGCCCGTCTGGCTTCATTCCGTCCATCACGACAGCTTTCAAATAGGATAGCGAGTTGTCGTAGGGCTCGGCCAGCGGCTTGGCTGCGATCTGCTCTTCCTGGCCACCCGCGCGCCGCGCACGAATGTCATCCCGCTTGACGGTAATTACATATCCAGTCTTCCCGTACACTTCCATGTCCTTGCGGTCGAAAGGCCAATTCCACGATGCCTGCACGATGGCTTGAGCATTCGGATAAGTGAGAATGATGGTCGCTTCATCATCCACATGCTGATAAATCTCGGGTTTGATCTGTTGCGTGACGGCCGTGACCGTTTCCGGGCGTTTCCCATCCATCAGCCAAGTCATCAGATCGGCGCCGTAGCATCCGAAATCAAAGAGTGCACCTCCTCCATCGAGTTTTGGGTCGGTGAGCCACGCTAAGAACTCCGGCGCAACGTTGATTTCCTTAGGCCCGCTGTGCCCATCGTGGACGACAACCTTGCGCACGTCGCCCAACGCGTGCTCGTGCACCAGATTGTAGGCGGCGCGGTTGCTGGCGTACCACGTGGTCTCGTAATTGACGAGAACCTGAATCTTGCCGAGGTCGGCGGCCTTTTTGATTGCGACCGCGTCGTCGAGGCTGACCGCGAGAGGCTTTTCCATCATCACGTGTACGCCGCGCCGGGCGCAGGCGTCCACCACGCGCCGATGGTCATAAGTATTTGTGTAAACGAGAACCGCCTGCGGATGCGTTCGGTCGAGCATCTGTTCCAAGCTTGAAAACAGCAGGCTGTGGTCGAATCCGTAGTGGGTGGCGTACTGTGACGCGAGCTTCTCATCCGGTTCGGCGATGCCGACGATCTGAATCAATGGACTGTGAAGTGAGTGATCGAGAAATCCTTGGACGTGTCCGTGAACTAAGCCAACAATACCGACGCGGAGCGGAGCAGTCTGCGCCGGCGCCTGGCCCTGGCAGTGCGCTACTGCGAATAAAGCAAACGCTGCGATTAAAAACGAAAAAGAACGCATAATGTTCTCCGGAAGCCTCGATGGCGGAAGGCAACATATTAAACGCAGTTGCTTCGAAGAAGAAATTGATCGCACTTGCTTTTATCCTGCGGCGAACGGCTCGTGCCGAAGTACATTATCCAATCAGTAAACCTTATGCTAAGTACCCTTGTCGCAGGGACTTGTACCCTCCGAACCCAGCCAGCACCACGGGAGTTCGGCCATCTGCTTCCGTAATCTATTAGTTACTGCGCTTGCGGTGAGATAGTTTCATCAGCTTATGACCCACTTCCCCCAACCGCACTCATCGAGGCGCGCGGCCCGGGTCCAGCTTGGCGAATCTGTCCTGGCTGCGATCCGATTAGAAGATGGCCGGCGTACAAAAGCCAAACTTCAATCCATTTCGGCGACCGGCGGACTATTACAATTGCCGCGTGCTCTCGGCACCGGCGCCTTCGTCGAACTTGCATTCCAGACGCATTCGGGCCCGGTGCACGGCATGGCCGAAATCCTCGGCCCAATGCGCAAAACGACGGCTGGTGTGTTGCAGCCATTTCGCTTCGTCGCGCTCGAGGATGACGACAACCGCCGCCTGCGGACTTCGCTCGATCATGTTGCCGACCGAAGCTGGCTCGGCAAATCCTCACTCCTCAACGTGCCGAGGACGATCTAGCGCGCTCTCGCTATACTGGTCGTGGTCTGTGAACCATGCTCCGGCCGGTTGCGAGATGACGCGCGAGATCACGACAAATTCGGCTGAGGAGACGATCGCCTTCGGCCGCACGCTGACCGAAATGCTGGCGCCGCCGAAGCTGGTGCTGCTGTGCGGCGATCTCGGTGCGGGAAAAACCACGCTGGTCAAGGGAATCGCCGCTGCCTTCGAGGCGGCGGAAGAGGAAGACGTCACCAGTCCCACCTTCACCCTGGTGCACGAGTATCGCAGTCCACGAGCCAACCTCTATCACATCGACCTTTATCGCATCGACACGCAGCGCGAACTTGAGACGCTAGGGCTCGACGATCTGCGAGCTGACAGCAGCGGGATTTTGCTGATTGAGTGGGGAGAGAAATTCCCGCGTCTGCAGCGGGAGCGGGATGTGGAGATTTCTCTTGAGCGCCAAGGTGAGAATGGACGTAAGATCACCGTCGTGAGCTAGATCATGAAAACCATCAAGTCTTTGCTCTTGCCGCTGTTTATCGCAATTCTCACATCGTCGCTGGCTGCGCAACAGCCAGAGTGGTGCAAGAAGCTGCCCCGCGCCGCCTACAGCAAGTTGGAGCGGGTTCCGATCGCGGACCCGTGGTTCGAGGTGTATAAGATTCGCCCGGGAGTATTCGCGATCTACGAACCGCACCAACTGGAAGAAGTGATTTCGTATTTGATCATTGGCGACGAAAAAGCGGGTGACGAAAAAGCGGGCGGCGACAAAGCGCTGCTATTCGATACCGGGATGGGCATCAGCAATATTCAGGCTGTGGTTGCAGGATTGACCAGGCTTCCCGTGAGCGTCGTGAACTCGCACACCCACAACGACCACGTCGGGGACAATTGGCGCTTCAGCGAGGTCTACGGCATGGATACGGATTTCACACGGACCAACGCGCGCGGATCGACAGCGGACGCGCAAGCGGAACTTGCCTCAGATGAACTCTGCGGAGCCTTGCCTGCGGGGTTCGACGCCAAGGCGTATGCCACCAAGCCGTTCCACATCACTCATTGGCTGCACGACGGCGACAAGATCGAACTGGGCGGACGCACGTTGAAAGTAATCGGCACGCCGGGCCATACACCCGACACCATCGCGTTGCTGGACGAGAAAAACGGCCTGCTGTTCACCGGAGACACTTTTTACCTCGGCCCGATTTATCTCTACCGTCCGGAGACCGATCTGGACGCCTATGTTGCATCCGTGCAGAAACTCGCAGCGCTGGCTCCGCATCTTCAACTTCTCTTACCCGCGCACAATACGCCAGTTGCCGATCCCAGCTATCTTCCGAAACTGGTTATCGCGATCCAGCAGGTTCGCCGTGGGGAAGTAAAGCCAGTTGCGAACGACGGGAAGCACGAGTATGTGTTCGATGGGTTTTCGTTCTTGATGCACTAGAAGGGAAGACCTCCAACTAGCCGGAGTTGGATACGTTAGGTGCATAGCCGGAAGATCACAGTTTTCGATAGTCAGAGGCGTAGCAAAGCATGAGATAAATTGTTTGATATAAAATTCCCCTCAATGTTAATAGCGGAGGGAAAATTTCCGGTCAGGAACAAGAGCGGCGTTGCGGATTGCATCTGTCGCGTCACTTTTGACTTGCGACGAAAACATTCGATTCAAATTAGTTGCCTCTGGCCTTATTCACAACAAAGTCCCGCCTCTTGGACAATTCCGAATGGGCCGTACTTCGTTCAAGCGTTACCGAATTCCGATCCCATCGAGT
>JBAPOI010000300.1:0-4992 GCA_049279555.1 Candidatus Sulfotelmatobacter sp. | reverse complement strand
GCCTCAAGCTGGACCGCGGCCACAGCCCGGGCAGCCGCCGCAAATGGAAGGCGAGGCTCAGCCCGGCGGCCCAAATGGTGAAGGTCCGGCAAAAGTCGATCAAGGCGTCGGCCGCGTCAGCATGATTCACGGCGATGTGTCGACCCAGCGCGGCGACTCGGGCAAGTGGTCTGCCGCGATCCTGAACCAGCCGGTGGTCAATGGAGATAAAGTTTCAACCGGCGCCAACGGTCGCGCTGAAGTGCAACTGGATTACGCCAACATCCTTCGCCTGTCATCGAACGCGCAAGCCAACATCGCAAATTTCACACAAAAATATATTCAGATTCAGGTTGGACAGGGTTTGGCAAACTACACCGTCTTCGGTGAAAGCGAAGCCGAACCCGAGATTGACACGCCCAACGTCGCAGTGCATCCGGCCCATAAGGACGGAATCTTTCGCATCGAAGTGCGGCCCGACGGCGACTCGATCGTCATCGTGCGCAGGGGCGAAGCTGAGATCTCAACCCCGCAGGGCATTGCGACCATTAAGCAGGGCGACATGGCAACCGTTCGCGGCGCCGGTGCCGACGCGCGTTACAAGATCAGCCCCGCTCCCGACCGCGACGACTGGGACCAGTGGAATATTGATCGCGACCACATGATCCATAGCGCGAAGGGGTGGCAGCACACCAACAAGTATTACGTTGGAGCGGAAGATCTTGACGCCTACGGCCGTTGGCAGAACGTGCCTGACTACGGTCAGGTCTGGGTTCCGAACGAGTCGGACGATTGGGCTCCCTACCGCGACGGCAACTGGACCTACGAGCCTTACTACGGCTGGACGTGGGTCGGCTTTGAGCCTTGGGGCTGGGCGCCTTATCACTACGGGCGCTGGATGTGGTACGGAGGCTCATGGGCGTGGTGGCCGGGACCGGTGTGGGGTGCGGGATTCTATCGCCCGTTCTGGTCGCCTGCGTACGTCTCATTCTTCGGCTGGGGTGGAGGATGGGGTTTCGGATTTGGCTGGGGCGGATGGGGAGGCTTCGGCTGGCTGCCGCTCGGTCCTTGTGACCGCTTCTTCCCGTGGTGGGGCGGATATCGCGGCCGCTTTGGCGTTGTAGCTTTCAATCGATTTGGCACGTTCAACCGCTTTGGCGGGATTGCGCCTCTGCACGGGGGCACGCGATTCTCCAACGTGGCGAATATCAACGATGCCCACATAAGCCGGGGTGTATCGACCGTTGGAGCCGGGCAGTTCGGTGCGGGCCGGACTGCGGCGGTGGCGGCAACTCACGCTCAGTTGAGCAGTGCGCATATGATGACGGGCAACATGCCTGTGGTGCCCAGTCGCGCAAGTCTATCGGCGAGTGGACGCGCCGCAGCACCTTCCACGATTCACAGCACCGCCTCGCAACATTTCGCAGGGACGCAGACCACCGCGCGGACCGAATCCTTCCAGCAGCAGACGGCGCATCTGCAACAATCGATGCAGCAGAGCCATTTCTCGCCGGTGACGGCGGGACGCTCGACCGGCTCATTTTCATCGGCCTCAGAGTCTCGTGGAACGGAATCGCGCGGGGCGTCTTCTACCGGAGTGGCGACTGCGAATTCTGGCAAACCAAGTGCTAGTACGGCGGCGCAGGCATCCTCTCATGGCGAGCCTAACCGGAGCGAGTGGAAGACCTTTACGCCACCGTCGCGAGGTAGCGAGACCGCCGGGCGCAGTGAGAACAGCTCTACTACCTCGAGCCGCGGCGAGAGCGGAAGCTACTGGAACCGGACCACGCCGAGCTCGGGTTATTCGCGTGGGTCGGCTTCCAGCGGCTATGGGGGAGGCTATTCGCGTCCGCAGCTCAACATGCGGCAGCCCATCGTGCAGCCACGGTCTTCTAATGGTTACGGCGGCTATCGTGGGTCGCCGAGCTATGGCGGCAGCCGTGGCGGCTATAGCGGTGGTTCGCACAGCGCGCCGAGTGGTGGAGGCAGTCACCCCTCCGGTGGAGGCGGCGGACACTCTGGTGGCGGAGGTCACAAATAAATCTGGGAAGGGCACGACGTTCAGTCGTGCCATCCTGAGTAAGGAGAGACGAGGCTTTAGCCGCTGAGGGCCTTGCATTCTTCTGTGTGGTATTTATGGAATGATTTCTTACGCTAATTAACTAGGATTGAGTCGGAGTGTGAGGATGAAAAACCGGACCGAGGTGGTCCGGTTTTTCATGTCTTCAAGATTTCAGCAGAGCGTCGACAAGCCGCAGTTACTGTCCCGCGCTTGCCACAGCTGCCGGCGTCATGCCCAGCGGACGGTTCAATTCGATGGTCAGCGTAGAACCCGCAGGCAGGATCGCCGAACGATGCTTGCTCAGCCAATGAGCTCCAGTAGAGCCAGCGCCGACGATTCCGCCAATTAGAACTCCCGGAGGACCACCGATCAACCCGCCAATCAGCATGCCGCCCGCCGTTCCGCCGCCAGTTTCCAGTTGATCGCGGCGGTCGTGACCTGAGCCTTTAAATTGCCCCTCCTGGTCAACATCCGTTCCATTGCCAACGTTGGTATCGACCAATGTGGCATCGAGGAAGAGGCGTTCGCCGGTCGGCAGAATCAGAGCCTCCGGCAGAATTCCGATCACCGGCTTGCCCGCGATGCGGCGTGGTTCGGCCACCTTGGTGACGCGCCCTTCCACGACGGCTCCGGCGGGTATCACCGTTTTGCCGTCGAGGACCACCGCCTGGGTCAAGCTTCCGCGGAAGGGATCACCAGCTTTGTTGCTGAAAGTCGCAAGCGTCGTCTCCAGCTTCACCATCAACGCGGTTCCGGCTGGCACGGGCGCAGTTGCCTGCGCCGCAGCCATCGCCGCCAGCAGCAGACTGCAGGGTAGAACCATCCATTTGCTCTTCCTCATAGCGCCTCCTCAATCCTTTGAACCATTTAAACCCGCCACCGTTGCTTTTGACTCTAGACCAGGTGAAGGATGGGGGCAAGACGCAGCGTGAGTGAAGGAACCTGCGAAGGTAAGAGATGAGCTGAGCAGCCTCAACGGGAATTGACTAGAAGCTATCTCATAAATGGTTTCGGGAAGGGCACGACTTCAGTCGTGCCGCCCGGGTCCAATAACCACGTGAGCTTTAGCCTCTGAGGGAGCCGGCTATGTACTTCCCCGGTTTATTATGAGATGGCTTCTAGTAATGCCGGAATCTTACTGCGGCAGCTTTGGCTTGGATTTTACGCCGCTACCTCCGTGTTCCCTGTCACAATCGCTTAATCTTTCCATCCGATATAATCGAGAGTTTCCTAAACTCCATGGCGAGAACATACACGGGCACCGGCACACTCACAGGCCGGCGTCTGACTTTTAATTCGGGCTCTCCGCGGCACGCCGTGCGTGTGGACGACGATTCACAGCTCATTCACTCAGATTCAGACAAGGACGACAGGCAAATGATGACAAATATTGCGGCAATCATCGGGCGCGAGGTGCTGGATTCGCGCGGCAATCCTACGGTAGAAGCGGAAGTGCAGCTGGCGGATGGAACGGCGGGACGGGCAATCGTCCCAAGCGGAGCATCGACCGGCGAGCATGAGGCCATGGAATTACGCGACGGCGACAACACGCGTTTTCTCGGCAAAGGCGTGCTCAAGGCGGTCGAAAACGTGAATGGCGAGATCGCCGATGCGCTGGCGAATTGGGACGCGGTCGACCAGCGCGGGCTCGACCAGAAGATGATCGAACTCGATGGCACCGAGAACAAGGGCCGGTTGGGAGCGAATGCGATCCTCGCGGTTTCGATGGCCGCGGCGCGCGCATCCGCAAACGCATTTGCCCTGCCGCTTTACCGCTACCTCGGAGGCGCCGGTGCAAATACGCTGCCCACGCCCATGATGAACATTCTCAACGGCGGAGCGCACGCCGACAATAACGTCGACTTTCAGGAATTCATGGTAATGCCGGTGGGCGCGCCCACATTTGCCGATGCGCTGCGTTGGGGCGTGGAAGTCTTCCATACTCTTAAGGGCGTGCTCAAGAAGCGAGGCTATAACACTGCCGTTGGCGATGAAGGCGGATTCGCGCCCTCGGTGAAATCGAATGTCGAAGCCATCGAAGTAGTGCTGGAGGCGATTCAGCAGGCGGGTTACAAGCCGGGAGAAGAAATTGCAATCGCGCTTGATCCCGCGGCCAGCGAGTTTTATCAAGACGACAAATACGTTTTCAAAAAATCCGACAAGTCGGCGAAGAGCTCCGACGACATGGTGAAGTTCTGGTCAAAGTGGGTGAATGATTATCCCATCGTTTCGCTTGAAGACGGATTGTCAGAAAACGACTGGGACGGCTGGGCGAATCTGACCAAAGAACTCGGCGGCAAGATTCAACTAGTGGGCGACGACTTATTCGTCACCAACGTCGAGTTCTTGCAGGAAGGAATTGACAAGAACATCGCGAACTCGATTTTGATCAAAGTCAACCAGATCGGTACGGTTAGCGAGACCCTCGATGAGATCGACCTGGCGCGGAGAAACGGTTACACCTCGATAATCTCTCATCGTTCCGGCGAAACCGAAGACACATTCATTGCCGATCTCGCGGTTGCCACCGGAGCCGGGCAAATCAAGACAGGCTCAGCCTCACGTACTGATCGCATTGCGAAGTACAACCAGTTGTTACGGATTGAGGAAGAACTCGGGGATTCCGCGAGATTCTTAGGCTTGAAGGCACTGAATTACAGAGCGTAGGCAGGTGTCGGGAGGAAGCTATGTCCAAGAGGCTGAGAGCCGCATCCGAGCCAGTATTTGTTCCCTCTGCGAAGGTTTCGCTAAGGGACCTGAACCTCCCGGAATCTTGGCTAGAGCGGAAAATCCGGGAGGACCACGCAATCCTCGGTCTCGGCGGCATCACGAGGTCGCTCTTTCAAAAGAGGTATAAGAAAGGCGGTCGGGTGGATCTCGTTCTCCTTGACGAGGAGAATAGCATTCTCTATTGCGCGGAGTTGATGCTCGGCGAGTTGGATGACTCACAC
>JBAPOI010000299.1:0-1595 GCA_049279555.1 Candidatus Sulfotelmatobacter sp. | reverse complement strand
ACGGAATTCGTGCGTATTGTAGTAATCCCATTCCAGTAGTGCGGCATAAGTGTTCGCATGCATGCGCGGTTTAGCATGAGGGAAGAACCGGCTGGTTGCGAAGAATCCGACAAGGATGGCGTCGGCCGCGAGATACCGCACAATGCGTGCCATATCAAGGAACATGCCGCTTCCAGTGCCTCCAGCTAGTGATCCAATCAAGTAAACGTTGCGCTTGGCCACATCGAGATCTGCCGCATAGTTCAGTCGCTGCAACTTCGGCGAGTGCAGGACTTTGTCTATGGAAGCCGGGTTCTGGATCTTGGCAAGCGCGTCAACGATCGATTGCCGGACGCTCGTTTCGGGGCGCGTATAGTGATGATAGAGGCCCAGCCGGCTGTAGGGTCGATACTGCCCAGCGCCATCGTCGAGGCGCGGAATTATATTCAACCCTGTCGGCCACCAGGACGCGATGTTCCGATATATGTCTTTGTCCAGGTTACCGGTAATCGCTCCGGTATCTTCGATCGTCAGAAGGTGCTCTTCTGTTCCAGAGAAATCGACCTTACGCGCATACTGCTTCGCCCCGACATCCTTGTAATTTTTATCCGTATCGAACCACAGGTACGAGACAATCGGAAATTCATCGACGCTGCCAAACTTCTCGAAGAATTTCTTGCGGATGCGCAACAAAATGTCTCCACCCGTACCGCCGAGACCAATGATCAGAGTAGGGCTGAGTTGTTGGGCCTGCGTCCGTGTGATTGCGTCAACTGCCATTCCGTTTGCTCCCATGGTTTAGCTCCTTACCGCGCGCGGGCGTGTCATCAAAATCATCACGATGAGTCCGAGGAAATAAAACCCGATAAATGTAACGATGAGTCCGATGTATGTATTCACCGCTTGCTGTGTCAGAAGGCTGGGGTTCAGGTATGCGACCAGCACCGTGCATGACGCCAGAATCAGATAAAGCAACGTAATGATGTTGCTCCAGCTTACGGCGGAAGCTACTTCCATGCGGCGGTTGAACAGCATCCTGCGGAACGCAAGGTAGAAGAACGTAACTAAAATTAGAGCAACGGCGATGATGCCGAAGATGATGCCGCCATAGGCCTCATCGTGTGTGACCGGCGCGCGCACCCTAGCACGCAGATGTATGGCATGCGGCATGGCCGAATCCACTTCGATCGGCGAGTCCGTCACGTACACCACGCCGTCGCCGCCTTTCGCGCTGAAGTTGTATTGGAATGGCTGCGATTGTGCGTCGCCTGGAGCCAGCAGCGCCACGTTGCTTTGGCCATCCTCAACCGGGTACGACTTACCTTCGGGATCGGCAACGTTGAACTGTACCGAGCCTTTCGAAAGAGTTTGGCCGCTCCCAAATCCCGGGGCGGACGCGAGCGTCACGCTCAGCTTCGCAGTATCAAACCGGCGATCAGCGTCGTCGCGCAAATCCACCGACAAACTTCTAACCTGCAGAGCATTGCTGTCTCCGGCGGGTTGGCCCTGTGCAGTGGCTATTCCAGCAATGAGCGCCATCGACAACATCAGGATCACGGGGTAGCGTATCTTCATAGGTTCCTCCTCTGGGCAAAAGCATTCGGCGGCGTGGAACC
>JBAPOI010000298.1:0-22553 GCA_049279555.1 Candidatus Sulfotelmatobacter sp. | reverse complement strand
GATCTGGATAAAGTGCAGGCGCTCTACGATTTCGTCGCGAAAAATTTTCGCTATGTCAGCTTGTCGCTGGGCGCGGGCCGCTATCAACCGCACGCGGCGGGAGACGTTCTGCACAACCAGTACGGCGACTGCAAGGATAAACACACGCTGCTGGAATCACTGCTCGAAGCCGAAGGCTTGCATGCGTCTTCCGTGCTGATCAATTCCACTCGCAAGCTCGATCCTGATGTGCCGTCGCCCGCGCAGTTCGATCACGTCATCACGTTGCTGCCGATGCCCCACGAAGAAGTTTGGATGGATACCACCAGCGAAGTGGCGCCGTTCCGGCTGCTGGCTTACACATTGCGAAAGAAGCAGGCGCTGGTGATTCCTGCTTCCGGCACGCCTCACCTCGAGCAAACGCCAGCCGATACTCCCATGCCTGACACCGAAGTGGCCGAGGTCGAAGCCCGGATTAATGAGATCGGCAAGCTGGAAGCGCACGTGCGCTACACGTTCCGCGGCGATGAAGAGCTGATGCTGCGTTCGGTCTTCCGCCGTTTTCCCGAGTCGCAGTGGCAGCGCGTGATCGAAAACGTCAACGCCGGAGCGGGCGATGTCACGAATGTGAAGATCAGCGATCCGGCCGCGACTCGTGAGCTGTTTACGATGTCCTACGACGTCGCGCACCCGAACTTTCTGGATTGGTCGAAGAAAAAATCCGACTTGCCGCTTCCGCTATGCCAGTTCAACCTGCCGGCGCTTGGCGATGGGGACGACGATGCCGAAGCCGACACGCTCAAGCTCGGACCCAAAGCGTCGTACGCCTACAAGATCAAGCTTGAATTACCCGCGAAGTATTCCGCACATCCGCCTTTGCCGTTTTCTCTGAAGCGCGACTATGCCGAGTACGAAGCGACCTACAAGCTCGATGGCAACACGCTGCAGGCTGCAAGAACGTTGGTCATTCGGCAGGATGAATTACCCGCGCCACGCGCTGCGGATTATGAATCGTTTCGTCGAGCGGTCGGTTCGGACCTTGGTCAGTTTCTGTCGGTCGAGAACACGGTGGCGGGTGCGCCGACCGCGCCGAAGGACATGAAAGCCGACGATCTGATCGAGAGCGGACGGGCGGCCATCGCGAACGGCAATCTTCCACTGGCGATCCAGGTTCTGAAACGCGCCACAGAGGTGGATGCGAAGAACAAATATGTTTGGTATTTACTGGCGGAGGCTTACCTCGGGAGTCGCCAAAACGACCTGGCCATCGTCGCGCTGAACAAGCAGATTGAGATCAATCCTTACGATGAATTCGCCTACAACGCGCTGGGGCGCGCTTACTGGCAGGAGCGCAAGTATGACGACGCGGTGACCGCATTCCGAAAGCAGATTGAAATCAGTCCGCTGGACAAGTTTGCCCACGCCAATCTGGGTGCGATGTATTCCGAGTGGCACAAGTATGCGGAAGCCGCGCCTGAACTGGAGAAAGCTGTGACGTTGACGCCGGGCAACCCTGAGTTGCAGGTGAGTTTGGGAGATGCCTATTTGAATCTCGGGCAGGACGACAAGGCGCTGGTGACGTTCGACCATGCGATTGAACTTTCTGCCACGCCGCTGATATGGAACAACATTGCGTATCAGCTTTCGTTGAAGAAGGCGCATCTGGACCGCGCGCGGCAATATGCGGAGTCGGCTGTCTCGGCAACGGCGACGGCGTTGCGTAATTTGTCGCTCGACCGGCTCACACCGCAAGATCTGGCGCTAACGCCTTCGCTCATTGCTTACTGGGATACGCTGGGCTGGGTTTACTTCACCGAAGGCAATCTGGACATGGCAGAAAAATTTGTCGCCGCGGCGTGGGGATTGAGCCAGCACGGCGAGGTGGCCGACCATCTCGGACAGATTTACGAAAAGCAAGGCAAGAAAGATTCGGCATTGCACATTTACGCACTCGCCATGAGCGGGCTGCGGCCGACTCCGGAGACGCACGATCGCCTGGCGGCATTGGCTGGCGGCAACACTCAGGCGGATACAGCAGTCGCGAAGTATAAAGGCGAACTGCAGCGGGCGCGCACCATCGACCTGGGAAGAGTTGCGAAAGAAACCGGCAGCGCCGATTTCTTTATTCTGCTGAGTCGCGGCGCCGGCTCTGCGGCCACGGTGGAGGGCATGAGGTTCGTTAGCGGCGAGGAGAAACTTAAAATTTTCACCGATGCCCTGCGCACCGCCGACTACCACCTCACGTTTCCGGACGACACTCCCGTGAAGATCCTGCGTCGCGGAACTCTGTCCTGCTCGACGGCGTCGGGGAATTGTTCGTTCGTGATGGTGCTGCCGGATGATGTTAGGAGCGTGGACTGAGACAGACAGACGATTCCGACGCTACTGTTTGCCAATGTAAACAATATTGTTTATAATTGATACAAAGTGACGAGCAGGGAGTTCAAGCGGTGGCTCGCAGCACAGGGAGCGGTCTTCAAGGCCGGCAAAGGTTCTCACCTTAAGGTCTATCTGAACGGAAGGCAGTCAGTTTTGCCGATGCACAACTCCGAACTCAAGAAGGGTCTCGTCGAGGCCATTAAGAAGCAACTCGACTTGAAATAGATAAGCCAATGTTTCTATATCCAGTTACGTTGAAGCGCGAGGACGGCGGATTTGTCGCCACCTTTAGAGATATTCCCGAAGCCATCACCCAGGGTGAGACTGAGGCCGAGGCGCTGGGAGCGGCCAGGGACGCTCTCGAAACCGCCCTCGACTTCTACTTTGAAGACCATCGTGCCGTGCCGTTGCCCTCCAAGGCCAAGCCGCGGCAACCCGTTGTTGAACTTCCCGCCAGTCTCTCCGCCAAAATTCTTCTGCTCAACGAAATGATCCTGCAAGGCGTACGTCCCGCGGAATTGGCGCGCCGACTGAAGACCACCCCGCAGGAAGTGAACCGCCTCACCAATGTCCAGCACACTTCGCGCATCGACGGCATCGCCGCCGCACTGAAAGCTCTGGGCAAGCGGCTTGATATGCGCACGGTGTGATAGCTGGTTTGCAAAGTTGCCGATGTGGGGACAGCCGCCCTCGGCTGTCCGGTCGAGCGAAGCTCAACGGCCTTCCCGCCACGGCGGCAGAGAGCGAAATCCTCTCCGGCTCCGCAGCAACCGGCACTTGCGTTCGCGCTTATGCTGCCGGATGATACACGGGCAGCGGACCGAGAGGTGGCCAATGGAAGAGCAAGTATGAGGAGGCCGATCATCGCATTGCTGTTCGCACTCGCGGCCTTCGGCAGCACACCTTCATGCACCACTGCCGACAGCCCCCACGGCACCACCGTTCAGTCAGCGCAGCCTGCCCAAATAATCGCGCAACCCAAATCCGCGTGGACTGTTGAAAGCCAGGACGTAAACCCCATTGACGGCGTGACGACGCAGTTAGTACAGACCCGCAGTGCCAGCGGCTCATTCGATGAGAGGCTAGCCCTCCGCTTCGAAAATGGGAAGTTGCTCACGAATCCCCACCGCGTAGGTTTAGGGATTTTTACAGACGAGATGGTTGCGCCCGTGGGCGGCGAGTTCGGCGAATACGAGACACACGTCAGGATTAGGTTTGATGACGAACAGCCGCTGAGCCAGGTGTGGGCTATCTCTGATGACCATAAAGCGCTTTTTCCCCACCACCGCGAAGCACAGTTCCTTGCGCAGATCTTAAAACACAAAAAGCTGGCCCTAGAATTCGCCTACTATGAGCATGTCCCACACGTCGCGACCTTTGACCTCACCGGGCTAGCCGACGACATGAAAGCCGCTGCTCTGCAAAGGTAAGGCCGCTAACTGTGCCTGACATCGGAGCTACTGATTCGTTCGGCAGATCTCCATAAGGCTATCCTTCGCGAAACCTGCCGCGTCAGCGCCTCTGACAAATTGCGTTTGTCCAACCGATCCTTATCTTCATTCGAGTAGCGCGACTCAAGAGTCTCCGCTTTCTTGCCGAAATCTTTCGCAACCTCCCTCGCTATATCGGCAATGGCCCTCCCAGGTTCAGCTTTGCGTTTTCTGTGCATCGCCACGAGCGCGTAGAAGTTCGGCCCATCTGTCATTCTCTGCATCGAGTTGACCATCTTAATCGCTGGCTCGTGCGCCACCATAAGTTCAACGGCAAGTTGTTGCCATCCTTCCGGCGTTGGCTCACAGCCGTATTTCTCAAAGACTTTACGGAGGCGCTCGCAGATATCATGGAAGAGTTCCTCTGGCTCCTGATCGACATCCAGCGGCGGGAACTTATCGGCTAGATGCCGCTTATGATCCTTGGCTTTGGCCTTCCGCATAAATGATTTCTCTTTCGCGTCGGTGCAGTATTGGTTGCTGGTCATCGTGTCCTCGTGTGCAGATGTGAATAGAATAGCTTCATCCTGCCAGCACAATTTAGTCAGTGTCAGGTTACGGGTCAATGAGGAGATTTGTAACGGCTCGATTGCAGGCTGGCCGAGCGCCCATTCTCGCGTCCTTTGCGAGAAGTCGGATCCTGCCGTCACGCCATGATGTCGTTCTGCGCGATGTGCCGCTGCGTGCGCCACTCTGTGGCCTGCTCATAAGCATGAGCGAGTCTCAGCACCAGGTCTTCCCGCCAGTGCGGTCCCGCGATCTGCAATCCGATGGGCAGGCCCGTCTTCGTGAAGCCGCAGGGGACTGAGATTGCAGGCAATCCCCAGACGTTGAAGGGGCGGGTGTTGCGCAGCAGCTTGAGTTCCGCGGGCCGAAGCGCGTCGGGATCTTTCTTCAGATCGGCGATTGCGGGTGCAGGCGTCGGCATTGTGGGCGTGATCAGCAGGTCGACTTTGGTGAAGAAGTCTCTGGCACGGCGTCGTTGCTCATCGAGTGCGCGGCGGCTTCGGATGTACTCCACTGCGGAATACTTCTCGCCGTTGCGAATGCGCCGCAGCGTTTCCGGCTGATACAACTCCGGCGTCCGGGCAGCGTCCTCGGCATGGACTGCATAGGGCTCAACGTTCTGAACGATACGATCGGTCAGAACCTCGATCTGTATTTCACGAACTTCTGCCACGAGCGTACCGATCCTGGCAAGCGCTTCCTCCACGGCCGCCCGAACCTCGCAGTCAAGGTTGTCGTAAAAATGCGCGCGTGGAATGCCGATGCGCAGAGCTTTTGTCTCTGTATCTTCTCCGTTCGTACGCAAGGCAGAAACGTAATCGCAGGTCGGAACATCGGCACTGCTTATATCGAGCGCATCATATCCGGCAATCGCTTGCAGCACGACAGCAGTATCGGCGACGGTCGCGGCCAGCGGCCCAACATGATCGAGCGACCACGAGAGTGGAATCACTCCACGCGTGGAGACGCGGCCATACGTCGGCTTGAGTCCAACGCAACCGCACAGCGCAGCCGGTTCGCGGATCGAGCCCGCAGTGTCGGTTCCAATTGCGGCATAACAAAGGCCGGCAGCGACCGCGACGGCCGAGCCTCCAGACGAACCTCCCGCGCTGTGTGCGGGGTTCCAGGGATTGTGCACATCACCAAAGAAGCTGACCAGCGAGCTTCCGCCATAAGCGAACTCATGCAGATTATTCTTGCCGAGAATGATTGCGCCTGCTTCTTTGAGGCGTCGCACCACCTCGGCGTCTTCGCTAGGAATGCGATGCTCGTGAAGCTGGCTGGCGGAGGTGGTACGCGTGCCGGCGGTATCGATCAAATCTTTGAGCGCAATTGGAATCCCGTGCAGCGGACCGCGCCATTGGCCGCGCACAATCTCTATTTCCGCGGCCTTCGCTGCTTCGAGCGCCTGCTCATCTGTCACCCTAATGAACGCATTCAGCGTGGGGTTCAGTCTCTCGATGCGATCGAGACATGCGCGAGTTAACTCGACTGGAGATACTTCCTTGCGACGCAGGCGCGGGGCCAGATCTATGATTGTTTCGAGGACGGGCATCGGCGGACCCTCATTGTACGGGACAGGTCCACAACTTCAAGCATGCACAGCAAAGAGTTACATAAAACGAACTCCACCCGAGATAGAACTCCTTGTACTCTCGTGTACTTCTGACTGCCGCATTTCCTCCCGGTAGAAAAAAGCAACCAACCGCTGGGGCCTATAATCAAAACCGCTGTCGCACCCGGGAGGGCCAAAAAATGACGGGAATGACGATTGCTCCAGTCGCAACCCACGGTTTCTTTATCGACGGCCGATGGATGGAGGATGGAGACATCGTTGAGGTGCGAGCGCCCTTTGACGGCAGCGTGATTGCGCGAGTAATTCAGGCGCGCCGCGAGCACGCCCTGGGCGCGATTGCGGCATCGGTAAAGGCCTTCGGTACTACGCGGCGGCTGCCGGCTTTTGAGCGGCAACGCGTGCTGCGTCGCGTGGCGCAATCAATTGCCGAACGCCGCGATGAATTTTCCCGCACCTTGGCGCAGGAGGCCGGCAAGCCCATCAAGCTGGCTCGCATCGAAGTGGACCGGGCCATTTTTATTTTCAACGTAGCGGCCGAAGAAACCACGCGCATTTACGGCGAGTACCTTCCTCTCGACTGGCAGGAATCGACCGCTGGCCGCTGGGGCATGGTGAAGCGCTTTCCCCTGGGTCCGATTGCGGGGATCACACCGTTTAATTTTCCGCTCAACCTGGTCGCGCACAAAGTTGCGCCGGCCATTGCGGCGGGCTGCTCCATGGTGTTGAAACCTGCGCCGCAAACTCCCCTGTGTTCGCTGTTGCTGGCCGAGTGCGTGCAGCAGGCGGGCTGGCCTGATGGCGGGCTCAACGTGTTGCCACTCTCGAACGAAGATGCCAGCCTGCTCGTAACCGACGAGCGCATCAAGCTGATCAGCTTTACCGGCAGCGTGCCCGTCGGTTGGGACATCAAGCGCCGCGCCGGAAAAAAGAAAGTCGCGCTCGAACTCGGCGGCAACGCCGGAGCCATCGTTCATAACGATGCCGATCTCGCCTATGCCGTTGATCGCTGCATTACCGGAGGCTTCGCATACGCCGGCCAGACCTGCATTTCGGTGCAGCGCATTCTCGTTGAAGAATCCGTCTACGGCAAATTCACCGACCTGCTTGTGGCGGGCGTCAAGAAACTCAAAACTGGCGATCCTATGGAGGAGACGACCGACCTTGGTCCGTTGATTCGAGAGAGTGACGCCATCCGGGTCACAAACTGGGTGGAGGAGGCGGTTCGCTCCGGTGCCCGGCTGCTCTGCGGCGGCGGGCGGCACGGTTCGGTCGTCGAGCCCACGGTGCTCACCGGAACCAAGCCAGAAATGAAAGTGAATTGCCAGGAAATTTTTGGTCCGGTGGTGACGGTGGAACCGTATCACAATTTTGAGGAAGCGCTGAAGCGAATCAACAAGTCCGATTACGGACTGCAGGCCGGCTTATTTACGCGTGACGTAAAACTGCTCTTCGAGGCGTTCGACGAGTTGGAAGTTGGCGCACTGATCGCGGGTGATATTCCCTCCTTCCGCGTCGACCAGATGCCTTACGGTGGCGTGAAGGACTCCGGTGTCGGCCGCGAGGGATTGCGCTATGCGATCGAAGAGATGACCGAACCGAAGCTGCTGGTCATGAATCTGCGGTAAAGATAGGCGCAGCTTGTCCGGTAGTGAACCTTCTCCGCCTCCGCGCACGGGTTCGCTTTTGGGATTTTTTTTATCAGTGTCCCCAAAACACGCGACAAGTCCGGATGAAATATTTATAATCTCCAGTTCCTATAGCTGGCGCGAGAAATCAGTGAGTATTTTCCTTTGCGTCGTAACATCACACACATCCGTAAGAGCCGGGATCTGATGGGTCTCATTCGTGCTTTCTAAAATCCATACGTAAGCATGCCGCAGATTTTTCATCGCAGTACCAACACACTTTCCCGAGCCACCATTTTTGGCGCGGTGTTCGTGGTTGTTGTGATCAGTTGGGCGGCGCTTGAGGTGCAGCGCTCGCCTTACGTAACTTATGCCGGTGTGCGGAAACCGCAGCCGGTTCCCTTCAGCCACCAGCATCACGTATCCGGCCTGGGCATCGATTGCCGCTACTGCCATACTTCGGTGGAGAATTCGAGCTTCGCCGGCATCCCCCCCACCAAGACCTGCATGAACTGCCATTCGCAAATTTGGACTAACGCAGAGTTGCTGGAGCCGGTGCGGGCCAGTTACCGGACTGGGCAGTCGCTGCAGTGGACGCGCGTGAACCAGCTGCCCGACTTCGTATATTTCAATCACAGCATTCATATAAATAAAGGGGTGGGTTGCAACACCTGCCACGGTCCGGTCGACCAGATGCCGCTGATGTATCAGCAGGAATCGTTGCAGATGGAGTGGTGCCTGGACTGCCATCGCGCGCCGGAGAAAAACCTGCGTCCTCGCGATCAGGTTTTCAACATGCGCTACCAGCAGCCGACCAGCGTGCATCCCGTAACGGTGGATGGACAAAGCTACACAGACCAGGACGAGCTGGGTTCGGCGCTGGTGAAGAAATACAACGTCCGCAGCGTGAAGGACATTACGAGTTGCAGCACGTGCCACCGGTAGAAATAAACTTATGAGAACCTGTCATCCTGAGCGGAGAAATTGCTTGGCTGCGCCAAGCAATTTTGGAGTCGAAGGATGACAGACCGTGTGATGTGGAACCAATGAAGATGGAAGAACAAAACGGCCGCGCGCCCCGCGCTGGAAAAACCGAAGACGTTTGCCCGTCGAAGAAAGGCAAATTCGATCTCGACTCCCTGCGCGATCAGATCAACGAGGCCAATAATACCGACGCGTCCGGCCCGGAATACTGGCGCAGCCTTGAGGAACTCGCCGGCAGCCCAGCCTTCCAGGAGGCTCTGCACCGCGAATTTCCCAAAGGCGCTTCCGAGTGGGTCGATTCCGTCTCGCGACGCGGCTTTCTGAAAGTGATGGGCGCGTCCATGGCGCTGGCCGGCATGACCGGATGTGTGCGCCTGCCGCTCGAACCCATCGTTCCCTACGTTCGCCAGCCCGAGGACATAATTCCCGGCCGCCCGCAGTTCTATGCCACGGCGATGACGCTCGGCGGATACGCCAGCCCTCTGCTCGTCGAAAGCCATCTCGGCCGTCCGACGAAGATCGAAGGCAATGACCGGCATCCCGCGTCGCTCGGCGGCACCGACATTTTTGCGCAAGCTCACATTCTCGGCATGTACGATCCCGACCGTTCGCAGAGCGTGGTGTCGCTTGGCGACCAGCGTTCCTGGCAGTCGTTTCTCACTGCGATTCGCGGACCGCTCACCGCGCAACAGGCGCTGCACGGCGCGGGCATTCGCATCCTCACGCCGACCATTTCTTCGCCCACGCTGGCCGATCAACTGGGCGCCTTCCTTAAGATTTATCCGCAGGCGAAGTGGCATGTGTACGAGCCGGTCAATCGCGATAATGTGCTCGAAGGCGCGAAGCTGGCCTTCGGCCAGCCGGTCGAGACGCGCTACGATTTTGAAAAGGCCGACGTAATCGTCTCGCTCGACGCCGACTTCCTGTACGCGGGTTTTCCGGGAAATGTCCGCTACATCCGCGATTTCGCCAAGCGCCGCGATCCCGACGGCAAGATGAACCGGCTGTATGTGATCGAGAGCACGCCGACGACGACGGGAGCGAAGGCGGATCACCGGTGGCCAGCTCGCGCGATGGAGGTCATCGAAATCGCCGCGATAATTGGAGAGCGACGGCAAGGACAAAATGGATCAGCGCACAGTTCGAGCGATTTTGCCGTTGCGGTCGATCAAGAACTCGTGAATCATCGCGGTGCCGGACTGGTGGTTGTTGGCGATCATCAGCCGCCCACCGTTCACGCGCTAGCTCATATGCTGAACGCTCAGCTCGACAATGTCGGCAAGACCGTTTTCTACACCGACACCGTCGATGCAAATCCCGTCAATCAAACGGAATCGATCAAAGAACTCGCCGCCGACATCAATGCGGGGAAAGTCGATCTGCTCGTCATTCTTGGCGGCAATCCGGCCTACGATGCGTCCGCCGATCTAGACTTCGCGAATCTTCTCAAGAGCAATAAAGTTCCTCTTCGCGTGCATTACGGCCTCTATCAGAACGAAACCGCGGAACTCTGTCATTGGCACGTTAATGCGACGCATGAACTCGAAGCGTGGGGCGATGCCCGAGCCTACGATGGAACAGTTAGCATCGTCCAACCATTGATCGCTCCGCTTTACGCTGGGAAAAGCCCACTCGAATTTGTTGCGCTGCTTTCCGGGCAGGCTGATGCGACAGATTACGATCTAGTTCGTGCTTACTGGCAGAAGCAACACGTGGGTTCGGATTTCGAGCAGTTCTGGCGTAAATCGTTGCACGATGGCTGGATTGAAGGCACAACATACGTGCCGAAATCGGTCCAGAGCAAAGAAGCTTCGAATCAGCCCATGGGCGGACGCGACATTAAGAGTCTTGTGCCGCTTGCTCCCCCAAGTCCGTCTGCTAATCCCAACATCCTCGAGCTCAACATCCGCCGCGACCCCACCATCTACGACGGCCAATTCTCCAACAACGGCTGGCTGCAAGAACTTCCCAAGCCGATGACCAAGCTCACCTGGGACAACGCCGTGCTCATCGGCCCCAAGATGGCCGAGCGGCTGCAAATCAAAACAGAAGACATCGTTGAACTGGAATTAAGCGGAAAGAAAGTCACCGGCCCGGTCTGGATCCAAGCGGGACATCCCGACAACTCAGTCACAGTCACGCTAGGTTACGGACGCAAGCGCGCCGGTCGCGTCGGAACTGCGCAGGGATTCGATGCATACGCGCTTCGCACCACCGCCGCGCCCTGGATCGCCACCGGCTTGCAAATCCGCAAGACCGGAGAAACTTACAAGCTGTGTTCGACCCAAGGCTACCAGAGCATGGACACGCCCGATGGCGGCCATCGTCCGCTGGTGCGAGAGACCACGCTGGAGGAATACCGCAAGGAGCCGAACTTCGCGCAGGAAGAAGAGCCCGCGCCAGGGCTCACACTCTACAAGCCTTATCCCTACAAAGAAGAAGAGTACGCGTGGGGCATGGCGATCGATCTGAACTCCTGCGTGGGCTGCAACAACTGCATGCTGGCCTGCCAGTCGGAGAACAACATCGCCGTCGTCGGCAAGGAGCAGGCCGTCATCGGCCGCCACATGCACTGGATTCGCGTCGACGCCTATTACCAGGGCGACCGCGACAATCCCAAAGCATTTTTCCAGCCTGTGCCCTGCCAGCAGTGCGAGAACGCACCGTGCGAAGTGGTTTGCCCCGTGGGTGCGACCAACCACACGCCCGAAGGCCTGAACGACATGGTCTACAACCGCTGCGTGGGTACGCGCTATTGCTCGAACAACTGCCCTTACAAGGTGCGGCGGTTTAATTTTCTGCTGTTCCAGGATTGGGAGACGCCGCAATACAAGATGATGCGTAATCCCGACGTCAGCGTGCGCAGCCGCGGCGTGATGGAGAAGTGCACCTACTGCGTGCAGCGCATCAATGAGCACAGAATCGACGCTGAAACCGCTTCGGTGCGGGAAGGCAAGCAAATCAAAGTCGGGGACGAGTTGCAGACGGCGTGCCAGCAGTCGTGTCCGGCGGGCGCAATTATCTTCGGCAACCTGAACGATCCCGAGAGCAAGGTCTCGAAGCTGAAAGCGCAGTTGCGGAATTACAGTTTGCTGGGTGAGTTGAATACGCGCCCGCGGACCACGTATCTGGCGGAGATCAGCAACCCGAATCCGGAGTTGAAGTCGTGAGAACCCTAAACGCAGAAGACACAGGGATCACAGGTAGGTCAAGAGCGTTTTATTTGGGTAGGTTCGGGACAGGTAAGGTTCGGGAAGGGCACGACTTCAGTCGTGCCGTAAAGATAGAAGAGGTTGATTTGGGGCTTTAGCCCCTGAGGAAAACTAGCGTAGCGCATGGACAAGCAATACAAAGCGACGGTCGAAGCTCCCGTAATGGAGCCCGGCCATACCTTCGCCACGGTCACGGAGAAAATCAGCGCGATCGTGTTGACCCGTCCCGCCTCCAACGGCTGGTTCGTCGGCTTCGGTATCGCTTTCCTGATGACGATGATGATGCTCTACGCTATCGGTTATCTCGTCCTCAAAGGCATCGGCATCTGGGGCGTGACCATCCCCATTGGCTGGGGCTTTGCCATCGTCAACTTCGTGTGGTGGATTGGAATCGGCCACGCCGGAACGCTGATCTCCGCCATTCTTCTTTTGCTGCGGCAGTCGTGGCGCAACTCGATCAACCGCTTCGCCGAGGCGATGACGCTGTTTGCCGTGGCCGCTGCCGGCATCTTTCCCGCTATCCACGTTGGGCGTCCATGGCTGGCCTACTGGCTGTTTCCTTATCCCAGCACCATGGGCGTGTGGCCGCAGTTCCGCAGCCCGCTCATGTGGGACGTCTTCGCAGTATCCACGTACGCCACGATCTCGGCTTTGTTCTGGTTCATCGGCCTCATTCCTGACATGGCCACGCTGCGCGACCGCGCTACCCATCCCGCGGCTAAAATTATTTACGGTATGCTCTCGCTGGGCTGGCGCGGATCGGCGCGCCACTGGCACCGCTACGAAACTGCTTATCTTCTGCTCGCCGGGCTAGCCACTCCTCTGGTGCTCTCAGTTCACACGGTCGTCAGCTTCGACTTTGCTATCGGAATCGTCCCCGGCTGGCATACGACCATCTTCCCACCCTACTTCGTCGCGGGCGCCATCTACTCCGGCTTTGCCATGGTGCTGATGCTGGCGATTCCGATCCGCAAGATTTATGGCCTCGAAGATTTCATTACCGAACTGCATCTACAGAATGCGGCGAAAGTGATGTTGGCCACCGGATTAATCGTCGCTTACGGCTACGGCATCGAGGCCTTCATGAGCTGGTACAGCGGCGACCGCTATGACGCCTTCACCATCTGGAACCGGTTGCACGGGCCTTACGCTGTCCCTTACTGGTCGCTGCTGATCTGCAACATTTTCATTCCGCAGGTGCTGTGGATTCGCAAGCTGCGCACCAGCCCGGTGGCGCTGTTCCTGGTTTCCGGCGTGATTCTGGTCGGCATGTGGCTGGAGCGCTTCATTATCGTCGTGGTCAGCCTGCACCGCGACTTCCTCACTTCATCGTGGGGCATGTATTACCCAACGCGCTGGGATTGGATGACTTACATCGGCACCATCGGCATGTTCCTCGCGGCGATTTTCCTGTTCGTACGCCTGCTGCCCATGATTTCGATTTTTGAGATGCGCACCCTCCTGCCCGAAGCGGGGGTGAAGGAATGAAGCGCGAACGCATCTACGGAATCATGGCGGAGTTCGATTCGGCGCAGGCGCTCGTCGACGCGGCCAAGCGCACTCACGAAGCGGGGTACCAGAAGATCGATGCCTACAGTCCGTTCCCCATCGAAGGATTGGCGGAAGAGATTGGTTTTTACCACGACGAAGTTCCGCTAGTGGTTCTGATCGGCGGCCTCATCGGCGGGTGCACCGGCTATCTCATGCAGTATTGGATGTCGGCCGTCGATTATCCGCTGAACATCGGCGGCAAGCCTTACCATTCCTGGCCAGCGTTCATCGTGATCACGTTCGAGATGACGATCCTGTTTGCCGGAATCTCGGCGGTCTTTGGCATGCTGGCGCTAAACGGCCTGCCCATGCCGTATCACCCGGTATTCAATGTGCCGCGTTTTTCGTCGGCATCGAAAGATCGTTTTTTCCTGATCGTGTTTTCTTCGGACAAGAAATACGATCCAACGGCGACGCGAACTTTTCTCGAAAGCCTCGCACCGCGGTCGATTTCGGAGGTGCCGAGCTAGATGCAGCGCCTCCGCCAAGTTTCGAGGGTAAACAAAGGTTCATGTGAGGACAGCCGTCCCCGGCTGTCCATTCGAGCGAAGCTCGAAAGTTTTTCTGTTGTGCCACTGCTGATAATAATGGCCCTATTCTCCGCCTGCCGCATTGACATGCATGTGCAGCCGCGCCTGAACCCGCTCTCCCGCAGCGACTTTTTCACCGACCAGCGTTCCGAACGTCCGCCGGTCGAGGGCACGGTAGCTCGCGGCGAGTTGCGCGAAGATACCTATTTCTACACTGGCAAGGCGGGAAATAGTCCCGGCGACTACATGCCGTTTCCCGTAACGAAAGCGGTTCTCGAACGCGGCCGCGAGCGCTACAACATTTATTGCGCTCCCTGTCACTCGCAAGTTGGCGACGGCAACGGCTTCATTCCGTCGCGCGGCTTCGCGCGCAAGCCGCCGTCCTATCACATTGAGCGGTTGCAAAAAGCCCCGCTCGGTTATTTCTACGACGTGATCACCAATGGCTTCGGCATCATGCCCGACTACGCTTCGCAGATTCCGCCGCGCGATCGCTGGAGCATCGTCGCTTATATTCGTGCGTTGCAACTCAGCCAAAACGCAACCAAAGCGGACCTGCCCACCGGACAGAGCGTTCCTTCCGAGTCGCCGAACTTTCGCGGCGGGCCGGGTTCGGGCGCGACCCTGCCGGTCATCGCTCCCGCTTCGCAGTCCACGATCGAGGAGCGGAAATGAGCGCCGCGACCACTCCACATCTCGATCTGTCGCCGCCGGAGATTGTAAAGAAAATCTCGCAGCGCTCGTTTGTAATCGGCGCGGTCTTCGCTGTCATTTCCATCGCGTTGGCCCTCAAGACTCCGGATGAGTTCTACCGCGCGTATCTGCTCGGCTTCATGTGCTGGCTCGGCGTGGCGCTCGGTTCGATGGCGATTCTCATGATTCGTCACCTGACCGGCGGCGGCTGGGGCACGGTGATTCGCCGCATCCTCGGCGCGGCCATGCGGACGCTGCCCCTACTCGCGGTTCTGTTCATCCCCGTCATTTTAGGAATTCGTCATCTTTATATCTGGGCGCAGCCGCTCTCGAACATCGAAGACAAGCGCTTGCGCGAGCACCTCGAGCAGATCACCCAGACTTACCTCACGGTCAACGGCTTCATCGTTCGCGCCGTCCTTTATTTCCTTGTCTGGAACGTGCTCTCGTTCCTGCTGTCGATGTGGTCGAAGCAATCCGACCATGCAGGCGCTCCCGACAATTCAGGGCGATTCAAAGCCGTTGCCGGGCCCGGCCTCATCCTCTACGGATTCACCATCTCCTTCGCCGCCATCGATTGGATCATGTCGCTCGATCCCAGCTGGATCTCGACTATCTTTGGTTTGATCATCCTCATCGGCGAAGTGCTGTCGGCTATGTGCTTCGCGGTGGTGGTTGAGCGCATCCTTTTCAATTACAAGCCGATGTCGGAGATGTTGAAGCCCGACTTCGTCCACGACCACGGCAAGTGGATGCTGGCCTTTACCATGGTCTGGGCATATTTCGATTTTTCGCAGTGGCTTATCATCTGGGCCGGCAACCTGCCTTCGGAGATCACGTTTTATTTGCGACGGCTGCAGGGCGGATGGAGCGGAATTGGGCTGATTCTGGTGGTATTCGGTTTTGCCGTCCCTTTTGCAATGCTGCTCTCGCGCCCTTTCAAGCGCAACATTCGCAAGCTGGTTTGGCTCGCCATCTGGATGATTGTGATCCGCTATCTCGACCTGTTCTGGATTATCGAGCCGAATTTTTCAAAGACTCTGTCCGTGACTTCGGCGGACGTAGTTGTGCCGATAGCGATTGGTGGAATCTGGCTGTGGTATTTCTTCCGCAACCTGGCTGCGCTGCCGTTGTTGCCAGCATACGACCAGGATGCACACGAGGTGCTGCAACCGGAGCATCATATTCACTCGCAAGGAACACCATGAGCCGCGAGAGCGAATTTCACAGGCAATATTAATGAGTGACGAAACCAAACACGGGAACGCGGCCGGAAACGGCGGCTTCGAGCACCAGGACCTCGCGCCTGGCGGAATTCTTTATTTTCTGCTGGCTCTGGGCATAGCGACGGCGCTCTGTATGTTCGGACTTCGAGGACTCTACGCCTTTCTCGATCACCACGAAAAGATGTCGCAACCGGGGGTGAATCCGCTGGTCACCAATATTCCGGAAGATACGCGCCACGTTGCTCCCGGCTATCCGCAACAGACTTTTCCGAGTCCGAAGCTGGAGGAAGATGAGCGCGGTCAACTCAACGGAATTCGTCTGAACGAAGAGAAGACACTCTACAGCTATGGCTGGGTCGACGAGAAGGCCGGCACCGTGCGCATTCCGATTGAACGCGCCATGGATTTAATCGTGCAACGAGGGCTTCCGGTGCGTCCGCAAGGCACAGGTTCTGGAGCGGCTTCCGCAGAGAAGAAGGAAATCAGCAAGGCCGGCAACGGCAAGCCCGAGAATGTCGGGAAGGATAAAAAGAAGTGAGTAACAAGAAACACAGATCGATTTACGCCGCGCGCATTTTGCTAGCGGTCGCGTTGTTCAGTGGCGCGGCGCTAGGGCAAATGAATAACGGCATAATGTCGCCGCCCGCGAGCACGCGGCCTCCCCGCCTCGAAAACGTCGGCATCGAACAGCGTCTCGACGCGCAAGTGCCTCCTGATCTCACCTTCCGTGACGATGCGGGCAAGGCTGTGAAGCTCGGGGATTATTTCGGCTACAAGCCGATGATTCTCAATCTCGTTTATTACAACTGCACGATGTTGTGCGGTGAGGCTCTGGCCGGACTCGCGAGCGCTATGCGGCTGGTGAAGTTCGATGTAGGCAATGAATTCGACGTGATCACGGTAAGCTTCGATCCACGTGAAACGCCCGAGATGGCCGCTGTCAAAAAGAAAGATTACGTCGCTCGCTACGGGCGTGCCAATGCCGCTGCTGGCTGGCATTTCCTTACCGGCCAGGCCGAATCGATCAATGCGCTCACGAAAGCCGTTGGCTTCCAGTATCAATACGACGCAAAGACCAATCAGTATGTGCATGCCACGGCCATCATGGTGCTCACGCCGCAGGGCCGCATCTCGCGCTACTTTTATGGCGTGGATTTTCCACCGAAGGATTTGCGCATGGGCCTCGTGGAGGCCTCGCAAGGTAAGATCGGCAACGCCGTCGATGCGGTGCTGCTTTATTGCTATCACTACAATCCTGAGACCGGAAAATACGGCGCCATGGTCGGCAATATATTGCGGCTGGCGGCGGCGGCAACGATTCTTATGCTCGGAACTTTTCTCTTTATCTTGTGGCGCTTGGATCTCTCAGTAACCAGGAAGACAGCAGCAAAGACTCGGTATGCTCAATAATTTTCCATTATGGCCGCAGCAGGCCTCCACGATGGCGGGGCATGTCGATGCTCTGTATATCTTCCTGCTCATCGTCACTGGGATGATGACCCTGCTGATCTTTACCTGCCTCATTTTTTTCGCTGCTCGCTTTCGTCACCGCCCCGGGGTTCGGGCCGAGCAGATCGAAGGCTCGACTGCGCTGGAAATTACGTGGAGCACGATTCCCTTCCTGGTTTTTATGGTGATTTTCGGCTGGGGAGCTTTGGTCTACTTCCAGGAACGCACTCCACCCAAGGACGCGACCGAAGTTTATGTCGTCGCTAAGCAATGGATGTGGAAGGTCGAGCATGCCGAAGGTCAGCGCGAGATCAACGAACTGCACGTCCCGGTCGGACGCGATGTGAAACTGATCATGACATCTCAGGATGTGATTCACAGCTTCTACATTCCTGCCTTTCGCGTGAAGCAGGATGTGTTGCCCGGCCGCTACACGGTGGAATGGTTCCGCGCCACCAAGCCCGGCGTCTATCATTTATTCTGCGCGGAATACTGCGGCACTCAACACTCCGGCATGGTCGGCGATATCGTGGTGCAGGAGCCCGCGCAGTACGAAGCGTGGATCAACGGCGGCTCCGGCGGTCCGCTCTCGGCAACGGGCGAGAAAGTTTTCGCCGAACTGGGTTGCTCTACCTGCCATCGCGCCGACGCGCAGGGACGCGGGCCCAACTTGCAGGGAATTTTCGGCAAGCCGGTTCAGCTTGAAGATGGACGCACCGTTACTGCCGACGAGAATTACGTCCGCGAGTGCATTCTTGATCCCGGCGCGAAGCGGGTAAAAGGATTCCAGCCGATTATGCCGACGTTTCAGGGCTTGGTTAGTGAAGAGCAGGTGAATGCATTGGTCGCCTATATCAAATCGATGTCCGCTGTGAAACCGGCAGATGGAGCCAAAACTAGCGCCAGCACCGCGGCTCCGGAAACTCAGGAACGAGCCCAACTCAACGGAAGTCAGGTGCAATAATATGCCTACCGCGACCCCTCAGCCCCCGGTTCCTCAGGCCATCGAACGCGAGAACTACCTGAACAAAGAGTACGGAGTGTGGTCGTGGCTGCTCACCACCGACCACAAGCGTATCGCCCTGCTTTACCTCATTTCCATCACATTTTTCTTTTTTATCGGAGGCTTCTTCGCGCTGTTGATTCGCCTTGAATTGCTTACTCCGGCGGGCGACCTCGTACAAGCCGACACCTACAACAAACTTTTCACCATGCATGGCATGGTCATGGTGTTTTTCTTTTTGATTCCGTCGATCCCGGCTGTGCTTGGCAATTTCCTGGTACCGATGATGATCGGCGCCAAGGATCTGGCTTTCCCTCGCATTAACCTTTTGAGCTGGTATCTCTACATCATCGGCGGTGTGATGATGTTGCACTGCATGCTGACCGGCGGCGTCGATACTGGCTGGACGTTCTACGCGCCCTTCAGCACCAACTTCACTAATACAAAAATCGTCGAAGCCGGACTGGCAATTTTCATTGCCGGATTTTCCTCCATCCTCACCGGCCTGAACTTCGTGGTTACGATTCACCGCATGCGCGCGCCAGGGTTAACCTGGTCGCGCCTGCCACTTTTCATATGGGCGCACTACGCCACCAGTATCATTCAGCTACTGGGAACCCCGGTCATCGCCGTCACCATCGTGCTGGTTGCAGCCGAACGCGCTCTTCACCTTGGCATTTTCGATCCCCGGCTGGGTGGTGATCCGCTGCTCTTCCAGCATCTTTTCTGGTTCTATTCCCATCCCGCCGTCTACATCATGATTCTGCCCTCGATGGGCGTCGTCACCGAGATCATCGCCTGCTTCTCGCGCAAGCGCATCTTCGGCTATAGCTTCGTGGCGTTTTCATCGATCGCAATCGCGGTCTTCGGCTTCCTGGTGTGGGCTCACCACATGTTCGTTGCTGGAATTTCGGTCTACTCCGCTCTCGTATTTTCTTTCTTGAGCTACGCTGTCGCCGTACCATCGGCGATCAAAGTGTTCAACTGGACCGCCACTCTGTACAAGAGCTCTATCCATTACGACGCGCCCATGCTCTACGCTTTCGGCTTCCTTGGCCTGTTCACCATCGGCGGGCTCACGGGATTATTTCTCGCCGCGCTCGGCATCGACGTCCACGTCACCGACACATATTTCGTCGTCGCCCATTTTCACTACATTATGGTGGGGGGGGCGCTGATGGGCTATTTGGGCGGCATGCATTTCTGGTGGCCGAAGATTTCCGGGCGGCTCTATCCCGAAGGTTGGGCGCGGCTGGCCGCGCTGATTGTTTTCATCGGCTTCAACCTCACATTCTTTCCGCAGTTTTTGCTCGGGTATATGGGAATGCCGAGGCGCTATTACGATTACAGCCACATGCCGGAATTTCAGGTGTTGAACGTGCTCTCGACCGCGGGTGCGACCGTTCTTGGCGTGGGCTATCTGCTGCCCATGGTTTATTTCTTGTGGTCGATGCGTTATGGCAAGCCGGCACCGGACAATCCGTGGAACGCGGCTGGGCTCGAATGGAAGACTGCTTCTCCGCCGCCGACGTTCAACTTCGACGAAGATCCGGTCGTGACCTGGGAAGCCTACAACTATGAGGAGTTGGACGCGCCGCCGCATCAGCAGGAGGTCCCCGTTGCCCGATAGTACCTTAGTCGGACTGCATCACGAAGAGGAGCATCATCCCGAGCTTCTGCATCACTTCGCCGATGCCCAGCAGCAGCGCGATGCCTCCAGCCTGGGCATGTGGGTTTTCCTTGCCACCGAGATCATGTTCTTCGGCGGCTTGTTCTGCGCTTACATAGTTTACCGCCGGTGGTACTTCGGGGATTTCGCCGCCGCCAGCAAAAGCATCAACATGGCGTTGGGCGCGACCAACACTGCCGTACTGATCTGCAGCAGTCTTACCGTGGTTCTTGCCGTATGGGCCGCGCAGACCGCGCGCCGCGCGCTCCTGATCGGCAGCCTCGCGATCACGATGCTTCTCGGTCTCACTTTCCTCGGCATCAAGGGAATCGAGTACAAAGATAAGTTCGCCGAGCACCACGTTCCGGGCGCTTCTTTCAGTTTCGAGAACGAGCCAATTCCCGGCCATCCCGGCCAGTTTGCAAACCCGCGCCACGCCCAGATGTTTTTTTCTCTTTATTTTGTGATGACCGGTTTGCACGCTCTGCACATGATTATCGGACTCGGTATTTTTCTGTGGCTCTTCGTCATGGCCTGGAAGGGACGATTCACGCCCGAGTGGCATACTCCCGTTGAAATTGGCGGTCTTTATTGGCACTTCGTCGACATTGTTTGGATTTATCTTTTTCCGTTGCTGTATCTGATCGACCGGCACCCGTGAGGTTTGCATGTCTGGACATTCGTCATCAACAGCGTCGCCTTTGAAAGGTTACTTCGCAGTCTTCTTTGCGTTGCTGGTCGGCACTGGCATCACGGTGTACGCGGCAACCCTGGACCTGGGCCGCTTTAACGCCGCCGTCGCGCTGGGTATCGCAACCGTGAAAGCTACTCTGGTCACTCTCTTCTTTATGCACGTCTGGCACGCCAGCGAAAAGCTGACCAAGCTGGTGGTAATCGCGGCACTATTCTTTCTCCTTCTGTTGTTGGGGTTGACCATGTCCGATTACGCTACCCGGCTATGGAGCTAGGCCGAATCTCGGCTAGGACCGCTCGCGGGATCTTGCTCTTCCCACTTCTCACACTGCTTCGGAGTTCGATTCTGCGATATACTCGCGCCGACAGGAAGAAATTAATGCGAGGGAGCCATGGCATTCTGTAATTCCTGCGGTGCGAATCTCACTCCTGGTACGCGGTTCTGCAATAAGTGCGGCGCTGCGATTCTCGGATCAGCGGCCGCTCCCGCTGGTGCGGCCCCGTCCGTCACTCCTCTTTCTACTCCTCCCGTGGTCACTGCTCCTCCAGTCCCTGCGGCGGGTGGTGGTGCCCTCAAAGTCATTCTCATCGTTGTTGCCGTAGTTGTATTCGTGGGAATTCTAGGCTTGGCCTCTGCCGGTTTCGTAGCGTGGCGCATCGCGCACCGCTCGCACGTTCGCCAAAATGGCGACGACGTGACCGTTGAAACTCCCTTTGGATCAGTCGAGACCACGAAGGATCCGGACCAAGCGGCACGCAATCTCGGAGTGGAGCTTTACCCCGGCGCCGAAGTCTTGAAACATGGCGCGGCCTCCACAACCTTTGGCGGAGTTCATACGGCGTCGCTCAGCGCGGAGAGCAGCGATTCCGTCGACAAGGTTTCCAGCTTCTACAAAGCGAAGTTTCCCGATGCGATGGTGACGAGTTCCGACTCCGGCCGATGCAGCATTATTTCGAACAATCACAACAGCATGATTACCATCAATATTCAGGCCGAAGGCGACAAGACGAAGATTCAAATTACCAACGTGACCCACAAGTCGGAGTCGAACTCTTCTTCGAATTAGCCCGGGTTGTATCCGAATCTCGCCTTAGACGAAATACAGAAGGCTCGGCCAATTCTTTATGGCGGACAAACTCGTCGAACTCGCCGCAGCCTCAAAATTATCCTCGGCGCATGTCGATACCTCTGCCCTGGCCGAGGCTTTGCGCGCGCAGCTTCGTGGCGATGTACGCTTTGATCGTGGGAGCCGTGCGCTCTACACGACTGACGGTTCCAACTACCGGCAGGTTCCGATCGGCGTGGTGCTGCCTCGCGATGCCGACGACGTTCTAGCCACTGTGGCTCTGTGCCGCGAGTTCGGAGCGCCGCTGCTCTGCCGCGGCGGGGGCACATCGCTCGCCGGCCAGTGTTGCAACGTCGCCGTCGTCCTTGATTTCTCCAAGTACATGGCGGGGATTCTTGAAATTGATCCCGTCCGTCGCATCGCCCGGGTGCAACCCGGAGTGGTGCTGGATAATCTCCGCTCTGCCGCAGAAAAGCATCACCTTACTTTTGCGCCCGATCCCGCAACCCACGACCGCTGCACGCTTGGAGGCATGATCGGCAACAACTCCTGCGGCGTGCATTCGGTGATGGGCGGCAAAACCGACGACAACATCGAGGAACTCGAGGTCCTCACCTACGACGGGGTCCGTCTCAAAGTCGGCCAGGATCTAATCGAGCCATGTGGAGACAGCCGTCCTTTCGATGGGCTCAGGGCAGGCTCTAGGCTGTCGGGCGGCCCGGAATCATCGGGCCGCAGCGATTCCAACCGAGCCGCTCAGATCTGCGCCGCACTGAAGCAAATCGCAGCAACCTACGGTGATCTCGTTCGCCAGCGCTTTCCGAATATTCCACGCCGCGTCTCCGGCTATAACCTGAATTATCTTTTGCCGGAGAACGGTTTTCACGTTGCGCGAGCCCTCGTCGGCTCCGAGGGCACGT
>JBAPOI010000297.1:0-1575 GCA_049279555.1 Candidatus Sulfotelmatobacter sp. | reverse complement strand
GTACGAAGTGGAGACCGTTGCCGATGGTCAATCGGCTCTACAATCCGCGCGGAAGAACCCTCCGGATCTGATCGTGAGCGATGTAATGATGCCGATCGTCGACGGCTTTGAGCTTCTGAAGGCTCTGCGGGCCGATGAGCAGACGCGCACCATTCCAGTCATCCTTCTTTCCGTGCGTGCCGGAGAGGAATCGCGAGTGGAAGGCATCCAAGCCGGCGCGGACGACTACCTGATAAAGCCCTTCTTCGCTCGGGAACTGCTGGCTCGTGTCAGCGGCAGACTCGAAATCGCCCGGCTGCAGCGAGAAAGAGAATCGCAACTCAAAACTAGCCAGGCCGAGCTGGAACTAAGGGTTCAGGAACGCACCCAAGAATTGGTGAGAGCGAGCCAGGAGCTCCGCGAACTATCGGCCCGCATTCTGCAGGCTCAAGACGAGGAAAGACGCCGCATCGCAAGGGAGCTTCACGATGGCGCTGGACAACTTCTCGCTGCGCTCGGCATGGAGGCCGGTAATATCGCCCGGGAGAGCGACCGGTTGAGTTCGCGTGCCGCCTTGTCGCTCCGCAACATCGAATCGTTCGTCGCACAAATGACCAAAGACATTCGCACCATGTCTCACCTTTTGTATCCGCCCCTGCTGGACGAAGTAGGCCTGCAGTCGGCCCTCACGGAGTACGTCACCGGGTTCGCCGAACGCAGTGGAGTTCAGGTATCGCTCGACCTCCCAGGTGCGATGGAGCGGCTGGACCGCGACTATGAGCTTTCATTGTTTCGCATTGTCCAGGAATGCCTTACGAATATTCATCGACATTCGGGAAGCAAGACCGCAAGCATCCGCGTCGTCCGCGATGAAGATGATGGAGGTCTCATCCTCGAGGTTAAAGATGAAGGTAGGGGCATGGCACCCGAGCGCTTGTCAGAAATTCAGTCGACAGGTTCGGGTGTCGGGATCCGGGGCATGCGAGAACGGATTCTCCAATTGTCCGGGAAAATGGGCATCGAGTCCGACGTTTCAGGAACCCGAATCCACGTCGTAATTCCGCCCGCCAAAACTGTTTCGCAAGAAGGAACGGACAGCGACCAACCAGTGCAAACCGCAGTCTGACAGTGTTCCCCGAATCACCTTCCTGCCGAGAGTTGGGCGCTTCCTTCGGTGTAGGATCTCCTCGCAACCGCGGTGCGGCCCAAATCATCCAACTTTCGTGAGGCAGCTCCTGGCCCGCAAAGTCCTCGAAGTCCTCGGCCCCGCAAACTAGGCTTCGTACCCATCACGACCGTCTTGGCATGCAGACCGTCCCGTCACTGCAAACGGATTGTCGTCACAAAGCATGCCGTTAGCGAAGCCGACGGGACCTACGCAACTTCCCGCAATTAGTCGATGCCCGGTGCGACCATACTTTCCTAGAAGCCGACTTGTGGCTCTTAACGGTAGCTTGGCGTGTTATCGCGCCCCGTGCAAGTTCTTGCATCTTGACTCCATCTTCGCCGACGGATTAGATTGTCATCCTCTGCTCTGGGCGGCTTGTCCCAACCCCAATTGCACCGCGGGAATTTTTCCACTCGCGTAACCTAGGT
>JBAPOI010000296.1:0-2720 GCA_049279555.1 Candidatus Sulfotelmatobacter sp. | reverse complement strand
CCTGTATCGCGACTCAAGTTGCGGGAAAACCTTCGAATGCGCAGTTTCTGCCGCCGGGAGGGCTACCGGCGGGGCAGTTGCGGCCACGGCCATGGCTGGGATGCTGTTAGAAATCGCTGGAGACCGCAAGTTCGTCCCGCAAAACTCGCAAAACGAATCACCATCAGCATTTGGCTTACCGCAGGCAGAACAGTTCATGAAGAAATCTCCTGACAGGTTTTTTTGACTTAAACCTGCCTGAGCACAGTGATCGCACCGCAGGTTAAATCTCCGCTTGACTGGGGACCCAAGAACCGCAATGCGTCCGATTCCCAAGATCGGGAACGGAGTTACAAGTGATTTAGAGGACATCTGAGGCTAAGCGGGTAGGAACTGGATGTCAACGAGAAAAAGTGGCTTTGTCATAGCACATTAGAAGTGTCCCCGAGAAAAAGTGGCTTGCGAAGTTTGCCGGGTGCCTCAGGTTCGCGCCGATGCTTTTCGGCGATAACCTGGGAAGCAGTGACCTCCGCCTCTGCGGGCTTTCGTAATTGCTGTTGCTCTCGTTTTCAATGCAGGGTACACCATCTGCGGATTGGCTCTACAAACCTTGGATAGTTTCTTCGGGAGATTCCGAAAGCAGAAGGCAACAATGATGTAAATTGGAGTGCGCTGCCTCCCACCTTATCCGCGCAAAAGCGGCGCGGCGAAGGTGGGGCACCCAGTCGTCATCGGGCTCGATGTCGAAGCGTCCGGCAAGTTTATCGACGAGGGAGAGGCGGTAGCGTCCGCACATGGAAGAATTCTATCATCTTCGCTATTTGTTCGCCTGTTCGATTACAATCGACTGCTGTGCGACTCCTGCCAGCATTTGCGGAAGGTTCGGCTCCCACCGTGGAGTGGCTCTTCCTTGACCTGAACTCCTACTTCGCCTCGGTGGAGCAACAGGAGCGCCCGGAACTGAGGGGGCGTCCCATCGGCATCGTTCCACTCATCACGGAGAATACCTGTTGCATTGCCGCTTCCTACGAAGCCAAGGCATACGGCGTGAAGACGGGCGTTAACGTAGTAGAGGCAAAGCAGTTATGCCCACACATTGAACTCGTCGAAGCGCGGCCTAAGCTGTACGTCGAGTACCACCACCGCATCGTCGAGGCCGTCAACTCCTGTATCCCAGTCACCAGTGTAATGTCGGTGGATGAGATGGCGTGCAGACTGATGGGGCGGGAGCGTGCCCTGGGCAACGCCACAACCATCGCCGTCGATATCAAGCAGTCGCTCCGCACCGTAGGGGAGACGCTTCGATGTTCGGTCGGGCTGGCTCCCAACCGTTACCTATCAAAGATCGCCTCGGACTTGTGCAAGCCGGATGGGCTGACGGTCCTTCTGCTCCGTGATCTGCCGCAAGCTCTGTACTGCCTGAAGCTGTCGGACCTGGTAGGCGTCGGCCACGCCATGGAGAGGCGAATCCAAGGCAGCGGAATCACGACGGTAGAGCAGTTGTGCCAGCTTTCGCCGGAACAGATGCGGCGGATATGGAACAGCGTGCTTGGCGAGCGGCTCTGGCATTGGCTGCGCGGCGCCGACTTCCACGACCCGGAGTTCAAGAGGAAGAGCCTCGGCAAGCAGCATGTTCTTCCGCCGAAGTACCGGACGCGGGAACAGGCGTTTGGCGTGGCTCTCAAGCTGCTGCACATCTCCGCCGCGAACCTGAGGAAGTTGAAGATGTGGGCGGGCGGCATCGGCGCGGTAGTGGAATTCCTGCGGAAGCGTCCGGCGCGGTTCGGCGGCGAAGGCGTGGATCTTCCAGCGTGGAAGGCTCACATGCGAATTCACGAGTGCCGGGACACCGTGATCCTCCAGCGGCACCTGACCAAGTTGTGGGAAACGTGCCCGGAGCAGGAGCCATTGCAGGTCGGAGTCTGGCTCTTCAATCTGGTGCCGGACGAACTGCACACGCTGTCATTGTTCGAGGACGACGAGAAGCGATACCGGATCAGCACGGTGGTTGATGAGCTTAACCAGCGATACGGGCAGAACGCCGTGTACTTCGGCGGGATTCACTCAGTGCTCGACTCTGCGCCAACGCGAATCTCGTTCACATCCATTCCCGGCGTGGATGACTTCTGATTCCTGACGGACATGCTTCCAAGTGTGGTGGTGGCGGCCAAGGCGGCGGGTAGCCATAGCCCTGGCAACCCGCCCGCGACCTGTTGGCGCTCGCTATCTGGTTAGGCCATCCACGCCCAGGAATGAAAGCCGGAGACCTTCTTAAAGGATTCGTCCATGGGCGGATAATCCCAGGGGTTTGTGAATACTCCATATCCAAGAATCCACTCGTCGGCTGGAGTTGCGCACCGCGCCAGGCGATCAGCCTCGGACCCGGTCCACAACAATGCGGCCGATGCCGGGACGATGATCCCGTCTTCCGCAAACGCCTTGATGAGGCGATCGCGGATCTGGAGCACCGCTGGGGCGTTCTCCAGTTCGCCGGGATCCTGCGCGCTTTCTTCTTCGAGGGCCTTGTCTATGACGACTTTCAGCTCGCCATAGATGGCCGCAACTTGTGGGAATTCCGGCAGCAGCAACCCGAAGGCGCCGCCGATACCCGCACTTGATGACATCAGCAATTCTCCTTGTCGTCCGTGAACTTCAGTTTGTCGTACAGGTCGGCCACTTCCCTACCCAGCCGCCTGGTCACCAGCTGCCAGGTAGTTTCGACCGTTCGAACAGGGTTTCAG
>JBAPOI010000295.1:0-2654 GCA_049279555.1 Candidatus Sulfotelmatobacter sp. | reverse complement strand
TCGCAGGACGAATTAGGATCATCAGAAGGAAGAATACATCAGAGAAAAACCCGTGATTCATCTATCATGAGATATTTCCACTCGCCAGTTCGGAGGAGGAATTCGATGGCGCGCATTAGCTTGATTGCCCCGGAAGCTGCATCTCCGGAGGTTCGCGAGATCTATGAAACTACACTTCGCGGGAAACCGGGCAACATTCAGAAAGCCCTGGCGCATCGTCCCGAGATGCTTAAGAACTTTCTAAGCTTCTACGGCAGCGTGGGGAGATCGCTGGATCGGAAGCTATACGAGGTCGTCTACCTGCGCATCTCTCTCATCAACGGGTGCCGCTACTGCACGCAGCACCACGTGTCATCATCGAAGCGGGCTGGCCTCACCGCAGAAGACTGGACGGCGCTAAAGGCGGGAAACTATTCGCGCTTCGGTGAAAAAGAGCGGGCAGCCCTGATGTATATCGAGAAGCTGACGCGGACCCCACGCGAGATTAGTCAATCCGACTTTGACGAACTCAAGAAACATTTTTCCGACCCCGAGATCGTCGACTTACACATGCTGGCGGGATTGGCCAATCTCACCAACCGGGTAACGGATCCGCTTGGGCTCGAATTGGAATTTCCGGAGGAGAAAATCTAGTGATTGAGTGATTTTGGAGATTTAAATAGCCAGATTGTTTCACAGGATTTCTCGGGCATCGCCCACTCGTTTTGTTACGCGCTCGCGATCCAAGTATTCCAGTAGGGGGATTGCGTACTTGCGGCTTATTCCGGTTAGCTCTTTGAATTTTGCTACGTCGATCTTCGAGGACTGCATTTTGTACGCAGCGATCTGCTGTCTCAACGCCTCGAGCGCGCTGCGATGAAAAACCAATTCATCGGAGATTTTGATCAACACTTTATCCCGCAGCAGCAGAGTCACGATTTTCTGTGCCCGAACGCGGTCCACCTTAAGGCCGGCAATCACCTGCTGCAGAGCGGGAACTTGCAATCCGGCGGAAGCGAATGCGTCCTCGATGGTTTTCTTTGATTCGGCTTCTTCATCCTTCATGACCACGCCTTGCCCGTAGACGCGGACCAAATCGCCTGGAGCTTCGACTTTTTTCTCGCGAACCAAAATTTCGAGGGTTGCGCCAAACACTTCGATTGATGCGCCGACTTGCTCGCGCAGCTCTTCCTTCGCAATGCCGCCGACCAGAGGGTTCTTCTTGTGAAAGTCGTCAAGCTTCTTGAGGATGAGCTGTTGAATACCGAGAATCGCGGGGGCATAGACCAGTCGATCGCCGATGCGCAGCACTTGCCCTTGCCGTAGCGCCTGCGCTAGGTGGGCTTCGATCACGCTTCTCAACCACCCGGTTTCCGCGACCAACTTTGGAATCGTGATTCCTTCATGCATTCGTCGGGCGATCCGCGCCTTTAGAATTGCTTGAGCATCGCCGGCGGCAAGAATGTTCAGGAAGGCGGCGTGTTCCGGCATGCGTTGCATCGGCGCCGCATCGAGAACCACTCCACCGCCGATGGTCACAACCGGCGAAAACTGCCGGATGATGAATCGATCTCCAGGAAGGAGTAGTGCGGCTTCTGGCAGCTTCAGCCGCGCAAACACCTCTTCGCCGGGGGCAATTTGCTTTTGCTTGGTCTCGCGCAGTGCGATTTCCGCTACGGTTTCCATCGTGCAGGAATGAAAATGCACGCGGGAGCGGTCTTTCAGCGGACGCGGCGCCGAAGGCAATAGGCGCAGCTTCACGTCCGCGCGCCGCGTGGTCTCGAATGCACCGGGAAGTGCGAGGGCCATTCCTCGCGACAAGTCTTCGGTGCTCGCTCCTGCCAGGTTTACGGCGGTGCGCTGGCCAGCGACGGCGATGTCTGTGGCTTGTCCGTGAACTTGCAATCCGCGCACGCGCACATGGCGTCCGGTTGGGAAAACTTCTAGTTCATCGTCGCGACGAATCGCACCCGTCATCAGAGTTCCCGTTACGACGGTGCCGAAGCCTTTCATGGTGAAGACGCGGTCGATCGGCAGGCGCGTGAGTGCGTGTGAATCTCGGGGCGGCGCCTCCGCTGTGGCTGCGACCATCGCGAGTTTGAGTTCGTCCAATCCTGCGCCGGTCAAGGAACTCACCGCGATGAGTGAATTTGGGCTGTCCAGGAACGTGCCGCGCAGGAACTCTTCAACCTCCAGCCGTACAACATCGAGCGTTTCAGAGTCGACAGCATCCGATTTGGTGAGCACTGTGATGCCCCGCCGCACGCCGAGGAGTTGCAGGATGTCGAAGTGTTCGCGGGTTTGCGGTTTAATTGCCTCGTCGGCCGCAATGACGAGCAGCACCAAATCGATACCACCAATGCCGGCCAGCATATTACGGACAAAACGCTCGTGGCCGGGAACATCGACAAAGCCGAGGCGCAACGTTTCGCCGTTTGGCGTGGGCAAGTCCATGTGCGCGAAGCCGAGGTCGATGGTGATGCCCCGACGTTTTTCTTCCTCCAGCCGGTCGGCGTCGATTCCCGTCAATGCCTTCACCAGCGCCGTTTTGCCGTGATCGATATGGCCGGCCGTTCCCACGATGATGGATTTCATCTCGGGGAGAGTTTACCGGAAGCCAGAGGCCGACGGGTCTCAGGTCATGGGTCTTAGGTTTCAGGCGGCGAGGCTAAGAG
>JBAPOI010000294.1:0-2662 GCA_049279555.1 Candidatus Sulfotelmatobacter sp. | reverse complement strand
GCCTTATAGCAGCGATGAAAAGGGGCGCATGCTGGAAGAAGCGAAAAAGCTGCGCACGCCGCAGATGTACGCGGCGCTCGCTTTAGATCTGAACACCGGACTCCGAGATAAGGAATTGCGTGAGATCACGTGGCAGCAGATCGACTTGATCCAAAAGAAAACGCTCACGGTGGGCAAATCGAAAACCGACGCCGGCACCGGGCGCGTGATCCCGCTGAACGTCACGGCCATCGCTGCGCTTGAAGCGCACGCCGCCTGGTACACCCGCCGGTTCGGGGAGTGCGGGCCCGAGTGGTACGTCTTCGCTTTTGGGAAGCCCCTTCCCAATGATCCGACCCGTCCCATCACGTCGTTCAAGACTGCCTGGACAAGAGTCCGGCAGAAAGCCGGGGTGACGGGCCGGTGGCACGATAATCGCCACACGCTGATCACGGAACTTGCGGAGTCCGGAGCGGGCGACGAGGTGATCATGAGCATCGCCGGGCACGTCTCACGCGCCATGCTTTCGCGTTACTCTCACCCCCGAATGGAAGCGAAGCGGCGCGCTCTCGACGAGATCGCCGCACGGCAGCAGGCCGCTGACGAGAAGCGCCAGCAGGAAATCATAGAGCAGCAGGCTGTGGTGGTCTCTCCACCTCCGCCGGCACTGGTTCAGTAAATGCGAAACCGTGTCATTGGCTGGCTGGTGGTGGGGCTGTAACAAAACGACCCGCATCCCCGGCATTAACGAGTTCGTTGGCATTTCCTGGGGGCCACGGGCCGCGTTGTCAGTACAGCGGCTCTGTCAAACCTGCAACGCGAAGGCGAAAACGTCTGCGGTTTCAGGCGCTGGCGAATCCGAGTCGTCACTTATGGCCGGTCCATCGAACCTTAATGAGGGTCAAGGATAAGGCTCATCTTCTCGTTCTTAAGGAGGAACTGAGATTCGTCCATGCGATGCAACCTGGCGCTGACAGTCACTCCATTCACGATGCCGGTAAGATTGAGAAGGTTCGGCTGCGGCTGCTGCAGGGTCAGTTTCCCCTTCCAATCCGGGTCCCCACCGTCGGAAAGGTCCGCCGTCGTAGCACCGCTGTCAAGATTGAATGCGATGTAATCGACTTCGCCATTCCGGATCTGGATCGCAGCCTCGCCGGGGGCGTCAAAAACCAGCCTAACCCACCGGTCATCGCCAGGCCCGATATGCAGGATGTCGGCGAGAGATTTGGTAAACAGGGCATGCTGCGGTTCTCCTGAATGCGAGAACTCGTCGACCGTCCAGATGCCCTGCAGCGGAACCGAAACAGCGGATGCCTTTGTGATCCGAGCATATCGCGAGGCATTGTCGGCGAGGCAAACCACAAAGAGACATACGCCGAGCGCGGCCTGCAGAGTGCGAGCTCCCTTATCGATCCACTTGCGTTCGGACAAAGGCACACGCCGCAGCGGAAAGGCGGACCGATTCAGAACCCAGAGCCTCGCCAACCGAGGGATTTCCGGCGCTGCCAGAAAGATCGCCATCAGCAGGAGATTGAAGGAGAAAAGCTTGACGTTCACGTTGTAGGCGATGTTGAGAGCGACTACGTTGCTCAACACAAGGACGCAGAGGATGGCCCCCAGATTGGACAGGCGAGGGATGAGCAACAAGATTCCGCCCAGGACCTCAAGAGAACCGCTAAAAATTGTATACCCTTTCGAGGCGGCCATGAAGCGCCACATGAGATTAAAGTGATTCAGATTCCCGAGCGGCTGCACCAGGTCCATCCTGGTGATGGAGTGGAATTGCATCGGAAAAACCTTATCGAATCCATACATGAACATGATGGCTGCCAGCGTAAGCCGCAGGAAAAGGCTGAGCCATGCATGTAGCCTCCGGTAATCCGTTCGCTTGCTGTCCCGGATCGACCAGAGAAGCACGCCAAAAAGCGCGGCGGCAACAAAACAGAAGTGCTCGACCCAGTCAAACAGACTGTCGCTCGATCCGTCCCCGAATTCAATCGGCTGCTGAATGCCCAGCAGATGTCTCCCCACCCAGGGGATGACACCGTGTAAGCCCGCTTCGAGTGGAAAGAAGGGCGGCCTTCCTTGTTGATGGATAACAAGCGCCATCAATATGGAAAATGCATACACAGCGTAAATGACGAAATAGCAGAAGGAGATTCGGAAAAGGATGCGGGTCGCGGGGTTCCACCCAGCGAGCCAGTCGCTGTCATGTGATTCCAGAGATAGTCGTTCTGGATCGAACTGAGGGTCGCTTTTCAATTTCACGCATCCCTTTCCGGCAACGCTAAAATTCAATACCGTATACCTTCGGCGATTACGTGGACTAAACCATGCTCAGCAAGGTCTACAAGGCAAACCCTGCCGAACGCAATTATAGCCCTGCCGAAGTGTCCAGCACGGAGGTGGTCCCAATCTCCAATAATCCTGATCTTGCCCGCATCCAGCGTTCCCAATCGGCGGGATACTACCGCATCTGTTCGCCAGGAAAATTTCGGCCGTGATTACGTCGGCAAGCGACAGATCCCGATAGCGCCTCACCATGACGACTTCGGTGTTTGAATTATAGGCTTCCTGACGTCCTTCTCTGCAGAGACAGCTTTGAACGAACTCGACCGGATAGTCAGACTACCCCCAAAGTCCCCCCAAATTCGGCCAAAATCAGTTTCTTGCCGTTCTAAGT
>JBAPOI010000293.1:0-1559 GCA_049279555.1 Candidatus Sulfotelmatobacter sp. | reverse complement strand
TACGACGCTGAGGAAAAGGCTCCAAGAGGCATAGCGGGCCCAACCTGTGCCTGGGTGAAACGGAATTGGGGCTGTTTCGCAGCTACCACGTAATAGCTAATTCGAAAGGGAGCTGCCAGGCGCCGATCCCTGGGCCGGTGCACGCGGCGGACGGGTGAGGTTGGGTTAGAATGTTTAATTCTCCAATCAACGTTTTCAATTATTGGATAATAAATCGGACCTTGATGACGCCAGGGGCAACGGTCATTCCAAATGGTCGTAGAGCCAATCAGCTTGGCGGAGTTTTCAGAACACCTGGTGCCCGCCTGTAGTGGTCGAACACTCACCAATTCGATTGGCATCCTACAGCCGAGCAATATTGGCACGATCGGTATTGTGCCGTAACTTATTTAAGAATAGTGTTTTACGTCGGTTGGACGTAATGGGAAAAGCCTTGTATTGTTCACTGGACATGCTATATTCACTACGTAGTGAACATCATGTATATGGTGAACATCATGCGAGAATCAGAATTAGAACGCGAGGCCGAGCAGGTCTTCCAGAGTATCTTTGAAGAACTGTCAAAGGTTCGCGTGCGTTCCAAAGCCGCACACTCGGCAACCAACAATGGATGGGACCTAGCCTTTGATGTCGTTTCCGGACAGAAGAAATTCCGATTTTGTATTGAGGTAAAGTCGCGCGTAACGCCTCAGACGGCACTCTCCATTAGCGAACAATTCCGCGCGATGCCGAAGGGAGCAATCCCAGTCCTATTCGCGCCAACGATTTCGCCTCGAGTGGCGGAGATCGTTCGCGGACGGGGCATTGGCTATGCCGATCGGGCGGGGAATTGCTGGCTATCCAGTCCTCAAGATCATTTATTCATCGAGCGAAAGGGATTCCAGACCGAGCGCCAGCCTACGCCGGCTGCGGCCGATCCGTTTTCAAACAAATCGAGCCGAATTATACGAGCGGTGCTGAGCCGGCCAATGGAGGGATGGCAAGTCCGGAAGTTGGCCGAACATCCAGATGTTCAAGTCAGCCCGGGGCTAGTGGTCAAAGTCAAGCGCGCGCTCGTCGAGGAAGGCTATGCGATTGAGCACAATCGCTTGCTGTATCTGCGCGATCCGGCTGGCCTTTTAACTGCATGGTCACAGAAGTATCCTGGACCGGCAGAGCAGATTCCCTTGTACATCCGCGGCGACGCGACCGCTGCCGAGCAAACCATTAGTCAATGGTGTAGGGACAATGGGCTTCAGTACGCGCTAGCCGCGTTTTCCGCCGCTTGGCGACTTGCGCCCGAAGTACGTTACAACGTTGCCGCTGCTTATTTGGAAGATCGTGGATTTGATCAAAAGTTGTTGGATCAACTTGCCACCAAATACGGCGGAAAACGGGTGGACACCGGCCCTAATATCTACTTGTGGCGGCCTTTCGATCAGTCCGTGTTTGCCGGGAGCGTTGTGGCTGGCCAACCCGAGCGGCCAGTGACCTCGTCATTGCAGACCTATCTTGATCTCAAGAGAGCTGCAGGCCGGGGCGAGGATGCCGCGAATGCGATTTTCGAGAAATACCTGAGC
>JBAPOI010000292.1:0-7437 GCA_049279555.1 Candidatus Sulfotelmatobacter sp. | reverse complement strand
GGCCATCCCTGCTGGGAAAAAGCCTACGTCGCCCGCGCCGAAGCGCCGTTCGTCGCCATTTTCCAGCCGAAGGAATGCCTCGCCCGAAACCACGAACATTGCTTCATCCTGGCCATAGTGCCAGCGAAATCGGCCTGGCGTGCACTCCCAAACCACCAAAGAAGACGTCCAGTCCTGGCTCCTTGCCAAACGCTTGCTGCGCGCGACCGGGGCGCCATCCAGAATCCATTCTTGCGGGATCGGTTCAGGTTCAAGTTGAGCGTTTGCCGGAGAAGCCACGACGATCGACGCCAGAAGGTCGCTCTCTGGACGCCTGACACCAGAGCCCGCCAAAACGTGGCCGGGCAGGGAAAATGCTTTCGACATGCATGCTCATTTCTACCTACACCAGTGCTGAGCGTTTCCGGGAGATTTGCTGTGTAACCACTGTCATGGGAGGCAGTGCTGCTGTTTCACTCCTTTTCGTCACGGCATATTGCAGCCAGTTGCGGTAGATGCGAATGGCCGCGTAATGCCATGTGTTCCGCAAACCGCCGACCAGAGCGGTCTCAGGGAAGCCTTCCATCGATTCCTCTCGCCGCTCCCGAAGAATACTGCGTTGAAATTTCGTCAGAAGTTCGGTGGCAGTGGCGTCAAAATATCCCTTCGGCATCGAAGGATAAGTCTCACGTTCCTTCCTGAGAAATCTCTTAATATCTCTTCGATATTCCTTCAACAAAGTTTGCGCACCGTATTCCGGATGCCCCTGAAAATGCAGAAACAGGCTTTGCTTTTTCTTCTTCACAAACGAATCCACGCCGCCTGCGGCAGAATGCGTGAGAACGTGATAGCCCGAGGCGGACAATTCTTCCGCACGCACTTCGTTCCAGCGGGAGTGCGGGAAGCGCACTTGCTTGCCGGTATCGTTTGTAAATTGGTGGTTGCCGGACTGAGTGAAATCGAAGACGCCGAACTGCTTGTCGCGCAGCGGATAGCGGTTGATGCCATCGCTATGCAATACCCCCGCATGCGCCGCCAAGCATGACAGGATCGTCGAACTAGTATTGCTCTCCGCCCAGTCCAGAACGCTCGTCAACGCAGACCAGTAGGGTTCCTGACGCAGGTTCGGTTGCCGCGGCTCGGTTCCGGTCATGATGACACCGTCAAACCGGCTGCTCAACAAATCGTTGGTGCTGAAGTAAAAGTTGCTGAGATGCTGCTCGCCCCGTTCGCCGCGCGGAACGCCTGCGAGGGAGTGAAGTTTAACGCGCATTGGAATGGCGCCAGCCGCAGCATCGAGCAATTCCAAGAACTGCATCTCTGTATCTTCCAGAGCAGCGTCCGGCATGTTATTGATGAATGCAATTCGGACGCACTCCGTCGCGCTCGGCTGATTTCCACGGGCCGCGGGATGCAATGCTTCTCTCTCGGCCCAGCGCGGGGGAATGCGGGCGCCTTCAATAATCAATGGCATACTATATTTCCCCAAAAATACTGGCTACGAACGTCTTCTTCGTTTCAGGCTCTGGCATTGTCCAATGCCTGCCTCAGATCTTCGAGAATGTCGTCGATGTGCTCAATCCCGACGCTCAGACGAATCATCTCTGGCGTAACTCCAACTTTCGCCTGCTCCTCCGGTGTCAATTGGCGATGAGTCGTCGACGCCGGGTGGCACGAAAGCGATTTGGCGTCGCCCATGTTCACCATGCGCTTGAACAACCGGAACGCATTGAAGCACTTCCGGCCGCCTTCGTAGCCGCCTTTCACTCCGAAGGTGAGCAGAGAACAAAAATTCGACCCCAGATAACGATGCGCCATAGAGTAGAGCGGATTGTCGGGAAATCCGACGTAGTTCACCCATTCCACCATCGGATGAGCGCGCAGAAACTCCGCTACCTTCCGTGCGTTCTCCACATGACGTTCCACGCGAAGTGCAAGGGTTTGAATCCCCTGTAAAAATAAAAACCCATTAAACGGAGACAGAGTCGCTCCGGTGTTCCGCTGACAAACGGTCCGGCAGCGGGCCACGAAAGCTGCATCTCCGAAGTGATCGACATAAACGACACCGTGATAGGCAATCTCCGGCCGGTTGAACATGTAGAATTTTTCCGGATACTGCCGCCAGGGAAACTTGCCGCCATCTACAATCATTCCGCCGATGCTGGTGCCACCGCCACCGATGAACTTCGTCATCGAGTGAACCACAACGTCGGCGCCATACTCGATTGGCCGCAGCAGAATCGGCGTGGCCACCGTGTTGTCGACCACGAGTGGCACGCCGTGCTTGTGGGCCACGCGCGCCAATCCTTCGATGTCCGCGACATTACCCGCAGGGTTGCCAACGCTCTCGCAGTAAACCGCGCGGGTGTTCTCGTCGATTAATTTCTCCACATCTTCAGGCCGGTCGCTCGCGGCGAAATGTGAGCAGATGCCGCGCTTCGGAAAAATGTGCGCCAGCAAAGTGTAAGTGGCGCCATAGAGTTGCGGAGTAGAAACAATGTTGTTGCCGGCTTCGGCGATGTTGATGAGCGAATACTCGATCGCGGCCATGCCAGAGCTGACGCTGAGGCCATCGACTCCGCCTTCGAGCGCAGCCAATCGCTTTTCCAGCACCGTGTTTGTAGGATTTCCGATCCGGGTATAAATGTTTCCTTGAACCTCGAGATTGAACAGCGCCGCACCATGTTCCGCGCTATCGAACTCAAACGCGACCGTCTGGTAGATGGGCACGGCGACGGCCTTCGTCGTGGGATCGCCGTCGTAGCCGGCGTGAATGGCAATCGTCTCTCGTTTCATCGCTTCATTTCGTCGTCGTCGCTGCTCTCGCAACGGGAACTGATGCCGGCGCACTGGCCAACGATTTCGCAAGGGCTCGGGTAAGCGTGCGAGCGGCGAAACCGGCGCCAAACGCGAAGCGCATCACCGGCCCAAAACTGTTTGCGGCCGCAACCCCAGCAAAATAGAGGCCGGGGATCGATGACTCGAAGGTCGAAGACAGCACCGGAGCCCCGTTGAGAGCCCCAACTTTCGAGCGAATATCCGCGCTCAAGAATTGCAAACGCTCGAGGTCTACTTTGTAACCGGTCGCCGCAATCAGGTGTCCGGTTACAATTTTGCTTTCCTTACCATCTTGCGCCCGAACACGCAAATGCACCTTGCCGTTTCGAACCTCGGCGCCTGACGGCGTGCATCCGAGATGCAAAGGGACTTTTCCGATCACCTTGTCGCGGATGAACCATCCTCCCGAAGGACCGAGACTTCTTCGTACAGCCTCGATGCGAATGCGTTCAGGTAAGTAATAAAATGCGCCCGGCGCATCTGCGAAAAAGCGCGAGCGCATACCGGGTCCAAGACCGGATTGCGGGTGCCAGATTTGTTGCCAAAACGACCGTGGCTTGCCAGTGGGCTGGCTATGAAATTTTAGCTCCGTTCTGCGGCTAACCATTTGCACGTTCGCGCCAGCATCGCCGAGCAATCCGGCAAGGTCCATCGCGGACGATCCACCGCCGATTACAACTACGTCTTTACCACGAAAAGGCTCGACCTCGCGATGGCGAGCGCTGTGCGACAAAAACTCGGCCGGCAGGTGAGCCAGATTTTCGGGAACGTAGTCGAAGTGCGTGATGCCCACAGCCAGAACCAGGTTGCGCGCCTGAAATGTCTCACCATCCTGCAGCTGCAGGCGGAAGCCGTCGGCAAAGCGATCAACACTCACGACGATTTTCTCTTCGAGCTCCGGCACCATGCGGTCTTTGAAGGCGAGTCCATAGGCCGTGAAGGTGTCGAGGCGAACCGGAACTCCGGAATTGGCATACTCGATGCCACGCTCCGCACAAAACTGCCGCAGGGTGAACGCGCTCTCCGGATCGTAAATGTCAGAGGCGAAACCGTCCGACTTGAGCATCATGCCCTTCGGCATGTGCGCCAGCCAGCTATCCATGGGACGGCCAAAAATGCGGAAAGGAATGCCGCGCAGCCGGAAGTGCGCAGCGACGGAAAGTCCATACGGACCTGCTCCAATGATTGCGGTGTTTAGCATAACTCTGAGTTATAGACCTTTCGCGGGGAAGGTGGCTGCGAAGAAGTATGGACTCATCCTAACATGCGAAGCGAATCTGCCAATAAAACGAAAGCGCGACCCGGCCCGGCATTTAGTAACGTTCGGCGACCGCCAGGAAGTAATTATAAAAACAAACTAACCCCTTATTCGACAAAGAAATATGCGGCTTTCAATTTACTATCTCTTATTTTTTGTGAAGCAGGCAGACCCCGGTCCAGGGGTAATTTCTGGGACTCCCTTTGGGTTCGGGCAGCAAGGACAGCAACTCTGCCGGAGCGCGCTTGAATTCCGCTGCGGTCTTCAGTAACCCGCGAACATCCTTCGACTCCCAACCGTACGGTGCAAAGAAATTTGCGCCTTCAGGTGGGCCGAACTTGAATGCGGCTCCCGCCTCGCTGAGTTGCTTGCCAGTTGTGCGCTGCATTAATTTCAGCTGGCCGGGAGAAGCGAGGTCGATGATCCAATCTTCAAAGTGGTTTTGTGCAGAGAGGTCTTGCGCCAGAGAAGCGACCTCTTCGGTTGTGAAATAAATCAGCAGACCCTCGCTTGCGACAACAGCCTTGCTTGTCCGCGCGTTAAGATCCGAGAAAAGCTGGCACCGACCGCTCACGTCCGACAGATCCAAACTAACTCGCTCCAGCCGGCACTTCGGTTTCTCATCACTCAGAATCTCTCGTTTGTAAGAAACAATCTCCGGCAGATCGACCTCTACCCACTGCAATGTCGCAGGCAAATCCATGCGATAAGGTCGAGCGTCAAGCCCGGCCGCGAGATTCAGGACCAGATCTGCCCCATCCCGGATCGCACGGGCAAGAAACTGATCGAAGAGATAAGTGCGCGCTACCCACGCCCACTCATGCTTGTTTCCGTCGGGAAGAGTTTTCGCGAGATGGAATCCGTGCTCCCCGGCTAATCGCTCAGCATAAGGGTCTCGAAACAGCCCGTCAGGACGCTGCGTTTCCAGCGCACGGAAATATGCTACCCAGAGAGCGGTATCGGAAACGCCTCGAACAGCTAAATTTTGTTCGGTCATCGGTTGATGCTCGGAATCAGGCAGGCTCAGCAAAAATTGAGATGCCAGTGCGGGCCAGCCACGGACGCTTCACGATCCACACGCATGTAATCGCCCCAAGAGCAGTGCCCAATGTGTTGGTTACGAGATCGGTCATCCCCGAATCTCGCGTCGGGATAAATGCCTGCAAGACTTCGATGGTCAGACTGACGGCAAATCCGAGAATGATCGTGATCGCGACCGCCTGTTTCATCCTTCGCAGCGTAGACAAATACGCGCAGAAGAAAAACCCGAGCGGAATGAACCCGCCGACATTAATGCCTACATTTTTCCAGTAGTTCCAGTCGGGACGAAACTCGCTCCGGGGATTTTCCAGAAACTGCGGGTGCAAAATAAAAAATCGCTCGGGGATGAGCAGGTCTGTCGCCGAGTCCAACCGGTTATGAACGACGCTGCCACCACCCTCATCGAAAAGATACAAGGCAACCGCGCCCGCACTTTCGGTAAGGCCGGGCTGCGCGCCGTTCGCGAGGCTTGCAGAATGCTCCGAAACCTCTGCGGCGGAAAGTTGCCGTCGATAGATGGCGATCTTCCGTAGTTGTCCGGACCAGTTGTCGGTCGTGTTCGGCGAGTTGCCGACGATGAGCCTCCCGGTCAAATCCCCATTGGAAAACTTGAAATTTGAAGACTTCCGGACCAGGGATCCATCCGCATACACCGATGTGCCGAATTCACCGGAGATGATCGTGACCAGCACTAATTGACGATGGCGGAACAGATCGTTGATGTAGATTTTCGGTTTCCCCGCATTGTGCGGCTGGTCATGTCCGGTGTGCAGAATGACCAGATCAGCCAGCGACTGACGCAACGCAAAGGGAACGTTCCGACTCTCGGGACGATAAAACGCGAGAATTGTGCCGGACGAATCGAGTCGATTTGGTTCCAGCCAGATCTCCAGGCTGCAACCGGCGTTGTCCTGCAATGGATTGGCGGCAAATACACCGGAGCTGACAATGCTGCCGTGCCGCTTGAGCAGGAGGCCGTTCGCGCCATTCAACCACCTGACCTGATTCCTAGGAGCGTGAAATGGCCATAGGCCAGCGACCAAAATGCCCAAAAGAACAAGAGCGCAAATTGCCCGCAACAGCGCGATCTGGATTTTGAGGCCTGGCGAATTCCCGAGGCGCTCTTCGGTTTCCATGCTGGCGACGAGAATCTGAGGCCGCGGCTCAGACGCCGAAATCGTTTCAGAAGCCACGCTTGATAGCCAAATACGGGATGAGCGCCACTTCCGCCAAGCCGGGTACGGGATCGCTCAAGCTAAAGACCGCTTCGGTATTGCAGCTTTTGAGTGAGCGCAGGTAGCTCTTAAGAGAAGTATCTCCGCTGAGAATACCCATCACGGCTGCCGGAACATCCGTAGTGGTGCGCATCCACGACACGCCGGGACGTCCGATCCACTCTGATACGGGCAACCCAACTTGATCGGCGTACAGCATGTGACTGAAGTCCACTCCCGCTGCAGCTCCCAGGCTGTGATAACCCCATGTTCTGGCATTTACGTCGAGCAGTTTGTATTGGGCGTCTCGCGGATCGAGTTTATATTCCAGCTCGACCAGGCCATAGTAGTCGATGGCTTGCAGGAAACGCTCCGAAAGCTTCTCCAGAATTGGAATGTCGACCGTCTCAACGAAGGTGCTTGCCCGCCCGAACTGAAGCGGATGCTGGCGCCGGCGGCGAACCACCATCTTGCCGACGGCTTGTCCATCGCGGAAGAAACCGCAATAGGAGAATTGCTGCCTCCCGCCGCCGGGAATCAACTCCTGCACCATAATTTCTCCGGAGCCAGCGTGCTCGATTGCTTTTTCAAACAGTTCTTTCAACTTGGAATGGCTGTTGGCCAGCCAGGCTTTTGCTTTTGTCGAGTAAAAGAAGTGCTCTTTAATCGCCGGCTTGAGCACAAATGGCGGGGAAATGGATCGGAGTTGCTCAAGTTCGTCGGGATGCTCCAGATAGTGCGTACTGGGCGTTGGAATACCAAGATCTCGTGCCAGTCGATAGGTATTTCTCTTGTCCCATGCCCACTTCACCGTCTCCCAATCAGGGGTCGGCACTCGAAACACCTCCGCGAGTTCTTCCCGGTTGCGCGACAATGCGGCGACCAGCTCTTCGCGAGTGGGATAAAGAACCCAACCATCAAGGCCAAGCTCTCTGCCCATTTCGAGCAGGCTGTCCACGGTGAGCCGTTCGTGGCGCAGATCGGAAAGCTTCACGAATTTCTTGCAGTAGCGCGAGTACCGGGAAATCGAAAGCTCGTCATCGACCACGCACACCGGTATCCCCTGGCGGCCGAGGCTGCGCACGATTCCGAGTCCCTGATAGTCGC
>JBAPOI010000291.1:0-11459 GCA_049279555.1 Candidatus Sulfotelmatobacter sp. | reverse complement strand
ACGCACAGATCGGTACGCTAGCTTCGGTGTTGGCTATCACGTGGGCGGCGTCCACGTTTTTCTTTGGCGCGCTGTCGGATCGTGTAGGCCGCAAACGAGTGCTCATCCCCGCTGTATTTATTTTCTCGATCCTTTCCTGGATGACGGGACTGGCGCACAGTTTTCATCAACTGCTGTGGATTCGAGGTCTGATGGGCCTGGCCGAAGGACCAACCTGGTCGATCATGACAGCCTTGATCGAAGAATCATCAGCCGTGCAGCGGCGCGGGCGAAACATCGGATTTGTGGTGAGCGCTGCCGCGCTCGTAGGCCTGGCAGCAGCACCCGTGTTGACCACGCAGGTGGCGGCGCGTTGGGGATGGCGTTCCGCATTTTTCCTCGCCGGCATTCCTGGTTTCTTGATGGGAGCGTTGATCTGGAAATTTGTGAAAGAGCCAGCTCATGAGGAAAACGAGAGCCATGAAAAACCGACGTTGCGGGATTATGTTTTTCTCATGCGTTATCGCAACATGTGGCTCTGCTGTCTGGGGGCAACCGGTTTCATGTCATGGCTATTCGCGCTGAATGTGTTCGCGCCGCTCTACATCACGGAGGTGGTGCACCAGCCTGCGACTACAGCTGGCCTGTTATTGGGAGCCACCGGGCTGGGCAGTTTTTTCCTTGGCTTTCTGCTGCCCTCACTCTCTGATCGGGTCGGCCGCAAGCCGGTTCTTCTGGTCTCGGCTGCCATGTCCGCTATCATCCCTCTCGCGTTTTTAGTGCCAGTTTTTTATGTGTATCCATTCCTTTTGGCGGCCATTGTATTCGTCACAAATTCGGGTCAAGGCATGGCGAGCCTTCTGATGGTGCTGGTTCCGACGGAGAGCGTTCCCTCTCAGTTCCGCGCTACTTCGATTGGTCTCGCCACTCTCGTCGGCGAAATTTTCGGAGCTACGGCGGCGCCAATCGTTGTGGGCAATCTCGCGGAAAAATATGGCCTGTCGCTAAGCATGTGGATGGCTGCGCTTGGGAGTGCAGTTGTGTTTGTCGTCGCCCTGTTCCTTTGCAAGACGGATCAGCGTCCGGAATCGCACGAGGGTTTGCATCAGCTTTCTCAGTGAGCCCGGTCGGGCCAGATCTTAGAAGTTTGCTTAACGGACACCGCAACTGGCCCGGTATTTTGCGTCATACCCATTTGGTATGACCATCCTACCAAAGATGTATTGGACAGTTTTTTCCTTTCAAACGATGCTCACCATCCATAGTGGCGTTCCAGTTTGGGCGCACTTCTGCCTAATCGCGGCTGACCGTTGTTGAGGATAAGCCGTGAGTAGGTAAACTGTGTATCTCGGAGACGCAAGCTCTTAGGCAACAGCGTAGCTCTTGGGCTACGCGGTTTTGCTTTTGTGGTGTTGCCTGTTGTTGCTCGTGATTGGTTAGCTGAGCTTTGAAGAGGGGAAAGTCATGAGGCAGCGTTCCACGTTGAACGTTTGGTTGCTGATGGTGACGGCGGCCTGTCTGGTTCCTCACGCATTCGGGCAGGCTACGCTTAGCTTCGCTCAGTTGAACGGCACGGTCCTGGACACCACCGGGCGGATCGTCGTCGGAGCCTCGGTCAGCGCGCGCAACCTCGGCACCAATCAAAGCTACGCAGCCACCACGAACAGCTCGGGCTACTACGTAGTTCCCAATCTTCCGCCGGGGCAGTACGAGCTTACGGTGCAGGCTACGGGCTTCGGCAAGTCTGTGGAGACCGGCTTCACTTTGACGGTCGGCCAGACCGCGACCCTCGATGTAACTTTGAAAGTCGCAGGCGTCGGCGAATCCGTCACGGTAACGACTGAGGCGCCGCCAGTGGAAACCAGCCGCACCGAAATCAGTCAGGTGATCGACGCGCCGCAGATTCAGTCCCTCCCGGTAAACGGCCGGCAGTTCGTAGATTTCGCATTGCTCACCCCAGGTGTCGCGACCGGCCGAACCAGCATTCAATCGACTTTCACCGAGCCGGATATCACGCGCATTTCCTTCGGAGGCATGCGCGACTTGAGCAACGCTGTCACCGTCGACGGCGCAGACTACATCGACGAAGGCACAGGTTCGCAGCGGGCCACGCCGTCGCAAGAAGCGGTAAGCGAATTTCGAGTCGTGAACAACAGCTTCGGGGCCGAGTACGGGCGCGCCTTGGGAGGAATCGTCAACGTGGTTACCAAGTCAGGCACCAATGACTTGCATGGTTCGCTATACGGCTATCTCGGCAACAAGGCGGCCAATTCGCGCTCTCTTCTGCAGACCGCGCAATACGATCAGTATCGCCGCGGCCAGTTCGGAGGCACGCTTGGCGGACCGATTCGAAAGGACAAGACTTTCTTCTTCGCCAATTACGAGGGGCAACGGCTTGGAGAGTCGCCGACCTTTCCCAGTACGTTGATCGGCAACTTGGCCGTATTCGATGCGGCTAAGGTTGCCTTACATCTGCCGGCGGAGGATCTGAACACTCTGAAGACGTTGGATAACGACAACGGATTTGCCCGCTTCGACGAGCAAATCAACACGAACAACCGGCTCACCATTCACTACGGAATTGTCGACGCTAGGGATAAGAACGTGCTGGTCGGGGACACGCTTGACGGCGGTGGGATTGGCGCGCCCAGCGATGGACATAACACCTTCCTGCGCGATCAGTCTCTGGTCGGCACTGTGAATACGCTGGTGAAACCGAATGTGGTGAACACGTTCCTCGTGCAGTACGCGAGGCGCCACTATAACTTCCCCGCGACCACTGGCCAGCCGAATCTGGACCTGCCGAACGAGCTTTCGTTTGGCCATAACTTCGGTACGTTCGATGCGCTCGATGAGAGCCGGCAACAGATTTCCGACAGTATGGCTTGGATCAAAGGCACTCACTACCTGAAGGCTGGCATCGATGCGAACTTCATTCAGAATTTCGTGATCTGGCCCGGCTTCACGCCCATGCGCATCGTTTTGCCGGGCGATAACTGCCTGGTGGATTTCGCCAACTACGTCAATCCGACTGCCGATGTGCCCGGCGTACCCGGCCCACCATGCCCCACAGGAACGGCTCCGCCAAGCGGACCGGGCCCCAATCCAAACGATCCACTGAACGGCGTGCCCATTGTTTTCTGGGGAGCTCCGCTCGGCACCGGCCCGGTCGTCGCGGGAAGTTTGCCTCCGGTAATTCCAACTAATTTTCAAAATGCCTACGTTGATCCTCAGGACTTCAGCTTTAGCCTCAACCACAGCTATTTCGGACTGTTCTTTCAGGACCAATGGCGGCTCAACCCCAAACTAACCGTCAACTATGGCTTGCGTTGGGATGAGGAACTTGGTTTGTCGCAGATTGTTAACCCCGACCACCGCGGATTTCAGCCGCGCATAGGGCTAGCATATTCTCCGGGCAAGCATACGGTGATTCGCGCTGGATACGGAGTCTTCGACGATCACTACAACATGACGTTCTTCTTCGTCACCTACCCGCAACGCGAAGTCGTAATTCCAAACGCGCCGCAGCCGTGGGTAAGGCAAGGGAACTCGACAGCAACTTGGGCGCTGAACCAGCTCAGTTTCGATGCTCCTAATCCGGGCAATCCCTGCGCAGGGCCGGGTTCGGCTTGTCCTTTGCCCTATCCCGACGGTTCGACCGTGCCGACACCCTCGCAGGCGGCAAAGATTCTCCTCTTAACCGGGCAGACTCCACCCAATTTCAGCACTGGCCCTGGTCCCGGCCAGGATCCAAACTTGCCGCCGGGCGGAAGCTTTGTCACCAATAGCGGCGGCGGTATTGACCGCAATATGCGGCTGGCTTATTCCCAACAGGCAAGCTTGCAATTGGATCAGGAAATCGGCAAAGGATTAGTTGTGAGTTTTGGCTATTTGTTCCTCCGCGCACACAAGCAGATCCGTCCGGAGAACCTGAACGTTTGCCCCTCCGGCGGCTTGGCCAATAGCGCCACGTTCTGCCCTCCTGCCGTCGCCATTCCGGGCCCACCGATTACTCCGACCGGTCCTTTCCCCGGTAATAAGACATACGACGGCAAGGACGCGTTTAGTGGAGTTTTGTATAACAACGCGGGCCTCATGTACTTCCTTGATGGCTCCGGAAACGCGGAATATGACGGCGGTACAATTTCGGTTACCGACAAGCTGGGACAATATTTGCGCTTCAACGCGAACTACACCTACTCCCATACCCGCGATGACGGCACGTTCACGACTTTTGTAAGTACTCCGGAAGACCTCTATGACCGCGCTCTGGAGCGCGCCAATTCGGTCCAGGATATTCGCCACCGCTTTGTCGGGAACTTTACCGCGAACACGCCGCAGAGCAGCTTCCTGCGAAATTTTGAGTTCAGCATGATCGCGTCTCTGCAGACGCCGCGGCCCTTCACGATGTTCGTCGGCAATGACATCAACGGCGACACCAACCCCGTGACCGACCGCGTAGGCTGGTCCCCGCGCAATGCTTACTACGGCGACCATTTTTATGACTTTGATCTCCGTGCGTCGCGCTCCTTCAAGTTTGGGGAGCATAGGCAACTTCTGTTGGCTTTCGACGCCTTTGATGTGTTCAATCGCCAGAACATTAATGAGGTCACTTCCGTCTACGGCGGCGGGACACCAGATTTCTGCGGCGGCACCAACGCCCTCAACGGCCCGGTGCCAAAACACTACAACGATGCCGCCTCGCTTGCCATTCAACGCGGGCAGGTAAGCTGCCCAGCAGAGATCACATCACTTGGTCCAGTGGCGACGGCCCCGGCGCCGAGTACATTGTTTGGCACGCCAAGGACTATGTTCAACCCGCGTCAATTACAGATTTCAGCTAAATGGACTTTTTAGTCGGTGTTTCGTGTTGTGGTGCGGAATCGGAGGAGATCAGTTCAGTCCCTGTAACAGGTAGAGTTCCGACAACTGCCGTAGCGTGTTGTAGGCGAAGTATTGGCCATCGGCCGTAGTGACGACACGGGTGATACCGAACCCGCCGGCGGGGGCATTCATTTGCAGCATCTTCACTAGTTGCCGGCTTCCACTGTCCACACCAACCCGATAGATCGCCGCTGACATGCCATTGTAGACAGCAACCAATACTGCATTTCCGTCCGCTGCTACTTGAATCGGGAGATCTTTCTCCTGCCATCCTTCTCTAAAAACCGGTTCCGTGGCGGGAGGGCGGGTGTAGGGATTTTCCCGTGCCTAATAGTTCTCCTCGTCAAACGGAGCACGGGGTTATACCGTGAGGGAAAAATTGTCGACCGACTCCGCCCGCCAGCTGCCACACGCGCGCCGGGTTGGACCCGCCCGTGCCTTCCCCGCAGAGTCCGTCGATCAACAACACAGTTCACGAGCCTAACTACCTTCGCTTCGCGCGAGTGGAGGCGCGCCGTTCCATGGCCAGTTGCGTCCCGTTCGCGGCAGCAATCTACCCGTAACAATTGACAGTTCCTCTCTGTCATTCTTCAGCATTACGCTTCTCGCGATGATCATGCACCTGTTTGTGTTTGGAAGACAGTACGTCTTCGGCTCTTCCAGTGAGGAGGCGATGCATCAAGTGCGTGTGACTTTATCTATGGCTCACCAAGGTCCATCGAAAGGAGCGGCACAATGACTCCCACCAACCACAGAACTGCTCATGCGCTTGCTTGTATGGCGGCGTGCATATTCGCGGTTCTATCCGCTAGTGCCTCCGTTTCCAACGAGATCTCCTCCGCCGGTCGAGGATTCGGCTTCACGTATGATCCCGCCCGCGAGGTCGCTCTCGTCGGCGCCGTCAAGGAGGTCGTCACCCATCACATCGCGGGCAGTCCGATGGGCCTGCACGTACTGATCTCCACTTCTTCTGGGCAAACCGTCGATGCCCACATCGGCCCGGTGTTCTCCAAGCAGGTTCGGGAGACTCTGCACGTTGGCGAGTTAGTTCAGGTCGTCGGCGTTCACGAGAAAGCCCGCGGTAAAGATGTTCTACTCGTACGGCAGTTGGTCTATGGCGGCCGCCAGGTCACCATCCGCAATGAGCGAGGATTCCTCGTCGGCACAGGTTCCCATCCCGAAGTACAAAAAGGCGCCGGTGCAAATGGAGGTGTGCGATGAGAACACGCCTGTCCTTCTTGCTAATCGCCACGGCCGCGGTTGCTTTCCTGAGTGCTTGTGGCGGCAGCTCGCACCCTGTCGTCATGTTTGTCTCACCGGTTGGTTCCGTCGCTGCCGGTGGGACCGCCAACTTCACCGTCACTGTCGCACACGGCCCGCAAGGCGTTACCTGGATGCTGTCTTGTGGCACATCAACCAATCCAACTCCCCAATGTGGAGCCTTAGTGAGCCCCGCCGCTCTCACCGTAACCTACCAGGCTCCGGTAAGCGCTTTGACAGGCAATGTTACTCTCACTGCAACCTCGGTCGACGACCACACTAGATTCGCCGCCGTCGTCGTCGCCGTTGGTGCCCCATCGGCAATCGCATTGCCCGACGGCAACTATGTCTTCCAGTTGTCCGGTCAAGATGGAAATGGCACCTTTAACGTGGCTGGCGCGTTTACGGTTGCGAGTGGCGCAATCACTGGCGGAGAAGAAGATTTCACTGACACTCTCTCCGTCCTCGTGGATGTTTCCATTACTAACGCCAGCACCATCACTGCTGCCCAGGACGGCAACCTGCAGATTATTCTCAACACCAACAGCTCCAAGATTGGAGTTGGCGCCAACGGTCTGGAGACTCTTAATCTCGCTGTTAGTTCTAACAGCAGCGGGACGATTCCAACTGGTGGGTTGGTGAACTGGTTCGATGCCTTCGCCACGGGAAGCGGGCAACTCAGCCTTCAGAGTGCAGCATCCGCGAAATCGGCTCCAGGTGGCGGGTATGCCTTTGTCACTACGGGCGGTCCTATTAATGGCTGCGCGGGCGCTATCGGAGGTATCATTAACATCGACAGTCCAGGGGCCATCTCAGGTGCAGGCAGCGTCATCGACACAAACTTCTGCGGCACGGTTAGCCAGGATCTAATACTTCTTCCGGGGAGTACCGTCACTGGCCCCGATTCGCTCGGGCGTGTCCTTGTCAACTTCAATCCGGCATCCCTCACTATCAATTACGCCGGTTACATTGTTGACTCGAGCAGGGTCTTTCTGGTTGAAACTGCAGACGAACTGGGGGGCGATACCGGCGGAATTGCTTTCGCCCAGGGTACTAAGACTGGAGGCTTTGCCACCGCGTCTCTAAGTGGTCAAAGCTACGTAGTCACTGGCCAAGGTAGCGACGCCAATGGCTCACTCACCTTCGCCGCCGCTCTCACTTTTAACTCCGACGGCTCAACCTCGGGCACTGCTGACTTCAACGACATCGTCAACCAGTTCTCGGGTACTGCAGCATCTCCCAGCGGCAGCTACACCGTCGATGCAACCGGCCGCGTCACTGTCACAACCTTGCTCGTGAAGGATACGGCCACGTCCAACATCTATGGACCAGTAACTCTTCAGCTCTATCTTGATGGAACCGGTAACGCCGTTTCCGCCTCGATGGACAACAACGACTCGTTCGCTGGTCCTGCCTTCCAGCAGACCACCGGCGCTTCTCTGGCCGGTAACTATGCCGCAAGTGGTTTCGGAGTCTCGGCTACCACACAGGATGCCTGGAGCGCGGTCGGCCAGATCTCCACTAGCGGAAGCGGTTTCACCGACTTCAACTACTTCAACGCCGGAACCCCAACAAACGCAAACGTTGCTCTCTCAGGAATGGCCAATAGTGGCTCTGCAACCATCACTGGCCTCGGCGCCGATAGCATTGCTGCCGGCACACCCACCTCCAACACGTTTGATCTCTATGTTATTGACCCCAACCGCGCATTCGGCGTTGAGACCGATAACGTGCAATTGGGGCTGTTTTACACCTTGTTCCAGAACTAGCCAACCCGAGCAGGGACGGGCATCCGCCCGTCTCTGCACTCGCATAATCTATCCTGAAGCTTTCGGGCAAAATTATCAGCCTAGGCGCACGAACCGTGCGCCTTTGTTTTTGGGCGGAAGAAGTTCATCCCACCAGAGTGGGGCTGCTGAACTTGCGCTCTAGTGATCCCTTGAGTGGGCTTCCCGCATGGGGCCGAAGCTTTTCGACGGTGCGGGCCGTCTCATCAATACCAATCTTTGCCAGATTTGCACGTAGAAACTAAGGTCGGAATGTTAATGAAGGGCAGCCCGCATTACAATACGAATGGATGAGTGCGGTACTAGCTCGCCACTGGCCTCATAGCCGCGCACCGCATGGGACATTGTTTTGTCATGGACCGTGCCCACGATCAAGCGAGCCATCAAGCGAGCGATCATCATCACCGCGTGTGCCGATCCGATAGGTCGGCAACGGCTCTGTAACTACCCGCCTAGCCGCCTGCGCATGGCGGCCATTACGCATTCCGAAGACGCAGTTTAAGGTACGAGAGGAATGATCGAGACCAGTTGCAAATTGACAAGAAGAGAAAGGCGATTATCCAACTGAAAGAACTTCGCTGCGCGTTTTGCGCCCAGAACTTTGACGAATTTCGGCCAGTACTGTTGGCGCAGATTGACTACCTTGGCGTCGAGGTTGAGCAATCTTTGGGTCATGTTGTCTGCTTTGGCGTCGTCGAGGGTAGCGTAGTGTTGAGCATAGTCCTTGATCAATTGCACGCGTTCATCACCGATCACGCCCTGGTCGCGCGAATAGTCCTGGTAAACCGGCGAGAAAGCGGCCGATTCCGAGTCGGTGAATTGCATGTTGTGAGCGATGATCTGGTTTTTTTGTGCCTGCACATCCGAGCGCAGCAATTGGATGTCGGCGTCGGTTATGGGCTTCGCTGAGACCTCCACGGTCTGAGACAAAGCCGAAGAAACTAGCAAGGCGCACAGACTGCAAAGTATCATTAACACTTTCACGAGATAACTCCTGTCTGGCTGTATTTAGTGCATAAAGGCTCGCGCTCGAAAGCCAAAGTCGCGCGAAATCCCTTGAAAGGGGCACCGGTAGCCACCTTGCTGTTGTTGTTTCTCGGCGAGATGGCGATGTTCGGATGTTGCCAGCGCACCAAAATGATTACCGCAAACGACAAGCAATGCCACTGTGAGAAATGCCAGTAGGACACAGCGGTGGGACGCTGTGAGCAAGGCAGTTTATCCCGCGCCTTGGCTCTTGTGTGGTACGAAAACGCTCGCCTGTTGTTGTATTGAAAAGCACCATTTTTGTGGAATTGACAACATCCGGGGGAAGGGATGATGATTTCCTCATATTGATCCCCGCGCCACGGGAAAGTGCGGTTCGAACGGTGAAAGGCTGGTGCCTGCGTGACATTCGTGCGGGTTGTTGTTGTCGAGGATTACGCCCCTTTTCGGAGTTTCTTTTGTTCGACGCTGAGCAAAAATCCCGAATTACAGATCGTCGCAGAGATTGCAGACGGGCTGGAAGCGGTTCAAAAAGCCGAAGAACTGCAACCGGATTTGATTGTGCTTGACCTCGGGCTTCCCACGCTGAATGGAATTGAAGCCGCCCGCCGAATCCGCAAGGTCGCTCCCCAATCCAAAATCCTTTTTGTCAGCCAGGAATCATCTGCTGACGTTGTGGAAGAAGCTCTGAGCCTAGGACCGGCAGGTTACGTAGTGAAAGCATATGCCGGAAACGAATTGTTAGCTGCAGTGGAATCGGCCCGACAGGGGAAACGATTCATCAGTGCAGGGTTGTCGGGTCTTGCTTTCGGTGGCAACGCGGCAGCGCAAGCCCCCGATTCTTTGCCTGACGAGGAGATTGTCCCGCCACCGAGAAAAAGGGCGATCCCAAGCAGTTACACCATCGAGGAACGTCACAAGCAGGAAGGGTCACACGTCAGCGCACATCCTTACCGTTCCATTCCACACATATAAGAACTCGACATCTCTGGCGTGGACAAACTTGCTGCTACTTTTGTGAATTGCGCAGAGCCGCGCATAGAGCCGGTGACAGAATAGCCCACGAGCTCGGACGAATCCCCGCAATCTAGGAGCTAGATCACTAGCACGCCCCTGTCCGAAAAGCTTTTACAATTCTGATGTAGTTGAAAGAGAGATCACCCGAAAGGGGATTCCTACCCATGCCTTAGTGTGCTGGTCGTAGAGGATTACAAACCGTTTCGCCGGTTCATCTGTTTGGCGCTAGGGAAAAGACTAGAATTGCGGATCGTTGCGGAGGTAACGGACGGAATTAGAAGCGGTTCAAAAAGCCGAAGAACTGCAACCGGACTTGATCGTGCTTGATCTCGGTCTTCCCACGTTGAATGGAATCTCTCCCGACGTGGTACAAGAAGCTGTCAACATTGGGGCACTCGGCTATATTGTTAAAACACACGCCGGAAATGAACTGCTACCCGCGGTGAAAACAGTTTTTCGGGGAAGGCGGTTCGTAGGTGCTGGCCTAGCAGGTCACATTGCCCCCTTGTCCATGGTTTAAGCTCTCCGTTACCTCTTCGCGATGAGGCAGTCCTGCCGCCGTCGGCGGCAGGAGACTAAATCATCCTGTCGAATTATTACCCCGCAGCAGCGCGGACGGAATCGCTTGCCCAACCTACAGGAGCGCGAACGTGAATCGTGGCACCCCCTTTGGGCCGTGATTCAATGGACAGGGTTCCATTCACCAACTTCATTCGCTCTTCCATGCTGATGAGACCAATCCCTTGGGTTGCCCTCGCCGCTTCGCGGTCGAAGCCTACGCCAGAATCCTTAACGGTGAGCTGCACCTCATCCGATAATCCCCACAAGCGCACTTCGAAGTGCCGTACCCCACTATGCTTGATCGCGTTGTGGAGGGCCTCTTGCAGTACCCGGAAGAAGCAAAGAGAAACATCTGCCGGTAAAGGATCAGGTACATCATGGGCTTTGAAGTCAATCTCAGCTTTCTGCTGCGCCCCGAATTCTCGACAAAAACCTCGCATGGCCGCGGCAAGCCCTAAATATTGCAGTTTTGCCGAATGCAATTCGTGTGATAAGGATTGGGTGTCGTTGGCTATTTCCGAAATCTGCTTCTGGAGTTTACCTATGCGACTGCGAACCACGGGCACAATGAGAGGGTGTTCGCGCAGTTGTTCCAGCTCCACGGCCAGCAGGGCAAGGCGTTGACCGATGTCGTCGTGAAGCTCTCTGCCAATCCGCATACGTTCCTGCTCCTGCGCCTCGATCAACTTGCGGCTTACGTTTGAAAGTGCGGCTTCCGCCAGTTTGCGCTCGGTGATGTCCGCTATCATGCCCACAATCCGCAGCATCCTGCCATGTTCGTCGAAGTACGCGCGACTCGTCCTCTCGACCCAAATGACGCTACCGTCGGAACGTACCATGCGATAGCTAATTCGAAGGTGCGGCTCCTCAGGGCTCAACTGGTCAATCACAGCAATCAGTCTTGCTCGATCTTCGGGGGACACCATTGTCAATAGCTCCTGACCAGTCGTGTGTGTCCCCGCATCTACCCCAAGAATCTGCGGG
>JBAPOI010000290.1:0-1624 GCA_049279555.1 Candidatus Sulfotelmatobacter sp. | reverse complement strand
ATGCCTATACGAGTCGCCTTGCTGCGATTGATCCACGGACGCTATCATTGCGACCGAATCACCGAGATCAGTTTCGAGACAGGGGCTCATTGCCATCAGTTGCAAGCCGGCAACGCCATCCCACGACGGGGACGCACCGTCGAATCAAAGGTCACGCAATGTGGCAGGATTTAGACGCGCTGTGGCGTCTCTCGCGGCCCGTTTTCTTGGCCGGTGGAGTCGTACTCTATGCGTTGGGGGCAGGGATTGCACATGCTCAGGGCGCATCGAGCCCGCTAACTATTTATGCGCTCGGCCAGCTGTACGTCACAAGTCTGCAACTTATGACGCACTACCTGAACGAGTATTGCGACGTCGAAGCGGATCGTTTGAACCAATCGCGTACCGCCTTTTCGGGAGGTAGCGGCGTGCTGACAAGTGGTCAACTCTCCCCTCAGACAGCGCTAACTGCGGCGACCGCCTGTTTGGCTTGTAGCGTCATTCTCGCGATCGGACTTGCCGTCCAGGGTGGAACGACTCTCGTCACTTGCTTGTTGATGGTGGGAATGTTTCTGGGAGCGTACTTTTACTCCAGTCCTCCGCTGCGGTTGGCGAGCACTGGCGTCGGAGAAATACTCGCATCGCTGGTTGTGACTGCCATGGTGCCGTGGCTGGGGTTAGTCGTAGCTGGAGGTCAGTTGAGCGCCGTCTTTTTCACCGCGGTTGCTCCACTTGTGTGCATTCACTTCGCGATGCTCCTGGCGTTCGAGTTTCCCGACGAATTCAGCGACCGCCAAGCTGGCAAACGCACCCTCTTGGTTCGGATCGGAAGGTACCACGGAATGCTGGTGCACAACATAGGTTTGTTCATGGGAGTTTTGCTCATTGCGGTCGGCTCCTGCACTGTGCTGCCGAGTCAGACTGCGTTCATTGCGATAGTGACGACGCCAGTCGCGGTGGGCCAAATCGTCTCCGTCTCTGCAAGTACCGAAGCGCGCTGTGTCCGATTCGAGACGCTGACGTTTCTGGCGATCGTCACGTTTTCGCTGACAGCAACGCTACTGGCAATTGTGTTTTGGATCGCATGAATGTAAACCGCAATGCCCCGCTATCGCAGCGTATCGCTGCAGCGTGAGTGCGTCTGAGAAGCGCCGTATCGATCCTGGTCCAAGCTTGGGTCCCATGTCACACACTGATTGAATAGTGCCGCGCAAGTGCTGCCCATCGATCTACTTCACCGAAACGTTCTGTCCCACAGCACTAGCGGAAATTACCTCCTGTAGTATTGGCACCATCTCGTGGTTGACCCGTCATGTTGAGGCACATCGTCCGATTTTCCATACTTCGCCCCCCTTGCTGCAAGCCGGATAGATCACCCCAGTCGCTCTCAGGCAGATCTGGGTTAGAAAGCCTGGCGCGTAGGGCACAGGATGGCAGAGTGTGGTTAAATGCAGAGGTACAACCCGCACAGCGCGATCATGCCGCCAGCATAGCGAATCAACCATGATGATCCCGACATACGTGCCGATACGCCTAACCCAATGCCGCATAAATGAAGTAGCGCGGTGGTCACAAGAAACCCCATGCCGTAGAGCAAACCGGATGCGGTATGAGGCATTTCAGCGCCGTGGGCATGGCCGTGGAA
>JBAPOI010000289.1:0-2428 GCA_049279555.1 Candidatus Sulfotelmatobacter sp. | reverse complement strand
GTCAATGGCACATAAGATCATGGGCGACGAGAAAGAGCAGATGGCTCGCGGCTGCGCTCACTTGACTGGCCTCATTGTAGAGGGCTTGGATTTAGCGCTGAATCACCCAGACCGCACACCGGGCACGGAGTTTGCCGTTACCGGAGAAAAGGTACACCGCGCATGACCGAAGAACTCAACGGCGCAGAAGTCGCCAGCCAGCAACCGCCTAAGCGCCAGCCAACACTCGAAGAGCAATTGGACATGGCGATCTGGCCGATACTCAATTGCCTGTATCGCGGTATAACCGTGTCATTCGTCGGCATTCCCCCCGAGAAGGTGATGGAATCGATCTGCCGCTCCAGCGGGCGCGTTGTGGGCATGTCAGTATGCCAGGGCGATCTCGTCCCAATCCTCAAGCTCCGGAAGGGCTGCAAGGAGGCGTTCGCCAAGAGCCTGGACGACATCCAGGTTCGGCCATTGCCAATGCAGCCCAAGCAATAGGGCTTGCGCCCGGCGCGGTAATTGTGCCAAATTGTGCCACATCTAATGAAAAACACAACGGAGACTGAAACATGAAGCCTATCGTTCTCGCGCTCGCGTCCGTTCTCATCGCCACACCAGCCTTCGCCATCGACTTCGCATCGCCGATCAAAAATCTCGACGGGACTCCGCTGCACAAGAGCGGCGGCAATGATGGTCCAATCCTCACGCTCGGAGATGTGGCAGAGACAGCGCTGGTATCCGATTATCGCGACGAGCCCAATCTGGACGGCGCGGAGAAGGTGAAGCGTTTCAGCATCGCCAAGCGCATCGAGGACAAGCGGGACAATCCCACGATATCGGTGGAGGACATCGCGCTGATCAAGAAGCTGATCGCCAAGGCGTACAATCCACTGGTGACAGGGCAGTCTTGGTCGCTGCTCGATCCGGCCGCTGCGCCGAAGTAATTTTGTGGGAGCCGCAGCTATAGGCCACGGTCATCCATGGTAGCTTCCAGGCTCTCCCCAATGGCTGCGATAGGGAAGCCACCCGAATGAAACTCTGCTCCCGCTGCCGCGAGCTTAAAGAGCCAACCCAATTCAACGGCGACAATGCCGTATGCCGGAAATGTCAAAACCTCGGTAGCGCCAAAGGGCAGATGGGCGAGCGGTTCAACAACGTGCGGCCGGTTACGCCGGAGTTCGCAGCAAGGCTCGTGTCAGTGTTTGATCAGTTGGAGAAGAGGCAATGAGCGACCCCTTTATGGCTCGCATCAAAGTTCTCGAAGCCGCGCTCCGCAAAGCCCGCGACGCCTGGATCGAACAGCTTGAGATCGATCTTGGAGCATGCTGCCATTTACTCGACGGAGAACCGGACGAGTCCACCATTGACGCGCATTCAAAGCCGATGATCGACGCCACACGCGCTCTGATCGCGGAGATGAACGAAGCTCTCGGAGAGGCAAAGTGAGATGTCTGATCGGTTCGACAATTTATCGCTCGATCAGCTACGCGAGGCATTGTCAGAAGCTCGCGCCGAAGAGACAGCCGTCGAGCGTGCCTTAGCTGCCCGGCTTGAGGCGGCATGTCCGGTCCAGATTGATGGTATTTACCGCGTCAAACTCGAAACTGACACTATCTGGCAGCGCAAACTAGCCGGTCGCGTCGTGCTGGTCGGTTACGTCAAAGCCCAACGGTGTGGTATCGGCAATGATGCACCTGTAGAATTGCGAGTATCAGTCCGTCCTAAACTGGTTGGTAAAAAGAACACACCTACCGCTGACGGGTTTGGTCGCAAGCATCACTGGATTGATCCGGATCGTTTAGAACCTCTCACACAGGAGAAATGAAAATGGCAACCCACGACAAGAACGGCCGCGAATACGCTCGCATGTCGGAACTCAAGGTCGGTGATACGGTGGAGATCGGTGGAGGCATGACCTGCCGCGATGCGGGGATGGCAACGATCTTCGCTGATCGCTCGGGCGAGTTCTACATCACTTGCCGCGCGGGTGACGGTCGGCATTTCCTGAGCGTGGAGGTATCGGGCGAGGAGGGCGACGACCATCTGATCGGCGTCTATCTGCCGGGAAGCGTTGGGGAGAAAGAAAAGGCAACGGATGAGACCAAGCCGGGCGATGAGGCCGACGCGAAGGTTGCTGAGTAATAATTACTTCCTGGGGAAAGGACGCAATCAATGCTTTACGACCCGAAATGGAAAAATAAAGCAGACGTTAATTCAATCCACGAACTTATCGCGTGGCTTGAAACCAAAAATCCGGATGACTGCTACGATTATTGTGATGCCGGAAACTGTTTGCTGTGCCAATTTTTGAAGGAAGTGGGCGGCTATATGGAACCCGGCGTCGGCCCTGATACATGGAGAGCCGTCAATTTTATAAAACGGCCTCTGCCCGCACATTTCGACGCAATTGCGTGTGGCAAAAGTGGCCTGTCCAATACTTACG
>JBAPOI010000288.1:0-3033 GCA_049279555.1 Candidatus Sulfotelmatobacter sp. | reverse complement strand
TGACCACGGAGTGGACCCTAGCTGCCATCGCCTACAACCTCACCCGCATGGCACGCCGGACGTCGTAAAACCAAACCAACTAGCAAGTCGGTTGCTCAACAACGCATTCAGCTACGACACAGACTCCATGGGCACTGATCACCGCTTCTAGTTTCCCACTGCGTACCCGTTTCAGCAGGAGCAGCGACTGAGCATAGTGAGGATGGGATGAAATCGAGGCTGCGACCAACACCGAGGTGTCGCAATAGACCTTCATCATTACTAACGACCGAAAATATCCGTCACCCGTTCATCTTCCAACTCATCGGAGAGCTGTTGCCAGTCCAGCCTTCTCCCGGGCTGCCCAGTATGTGCCAGAAATCCATTGCGCTCCACAAGCGATGGACGATGAGTAATAGGCCGCAGCAGAAGCCCTTCGCCTGCGGACGTTGCTTCGAAGGTGGTCCCGGCTCTAAATCCTAGCATTTGGCGAAGAGGCTTGGGTAAAACCACTCGGCCCGATTTATCAAGGCGCAATATCATGCCATTAATTTTACCATATGGCATCAAGAATGGCATTCACTAGGGTAGCTTTTACACGAGATGCAGCACGACCTTTCCGTAATTCTTTCCTTCCTGCAATAGCTTGTAAGCTTCGACGGCGCGAGCGAGAGGAAACACCTGGCCGATCACAGGCGCCAGCTTGCGTGCTTCGATCCATTCGGAAAGCTGCTTCCACGCCGGCTCCATGATCTCAGGCTTCTGCGAGAGGTATGTCAGCCACAGCCCTTGAACGCTGGCCGACTTTGCGTACAGGGCTCGCACATCGAGTTGCGGCTGCTTGCCAGTTGCCGTGCCATATTGAATGACTCGTCCAAAGTCTCGCAGGCAGCGCAGGCTTTTCGCAGTGTGCTCGCCGCCGAGCATTTCAAAGACCGCGTCTACGCCTTCGCCGTGGGTGAGATTCTTCACCACTTGCTCGTAATCGTGCTGCTTATAGTTAATTCCGTGCTGCAATCCGAGTTCTTTGACTCGTACAAGCTTCTCGTCGGATGACGACGTGCCATACATCTCAATGCCAAGAATGCGGCCGATCTGAACAGCAGCTGTCCCCACTCCGCCGGCGACGGCGTGAATGAGCACTCGGTGGGTCTTGCCATCCGCTGGCGTTTTCGTCATGCCAGCCTGCCAATAGCCGAGATATGCGGTGAAGTAGTTGACCGGGAAGGCTGCGGCTTGCTCGTCGGTCCAATGGTCGGGAACCGGCCATAGTAAGTTCGGGTAAGCGGCAACTTTTTCGGCGAATGCTCCCCATTGGATATATCCCATCACGCGCTGTCTGCTACTTTCTTCAACCCCGGCGAACTCGCGCCCGGCGATGAGCGGAGGCGGCGGCGTTCCAGGATAACCGCCTTGGGTGGTCATAAAGTCGGCAAAGTTCAGGCCTCCAGCGGCAACGCGAACCAAGGTCTGACCTGGCCTCAAGCTCGGCTCCGAACTGTCTTGAACCGTGAGTCCATCCGGTCCGGAGAGGTTGGTGATGACTAGGGCTTTCATGCGGAAAGTCTAGCAGGCCAGTCACTGCGGCAGCTCACTCGCCGAGTGATCACGATGCCGCCCGAAAACACATTAATGAAAAATGAAGGTGGCCTCTATTGAGGTTGAATCCAGCAGAACCGAATCCCGACTCAGAGAGGCCACCTTCGCTACGAAGCGGCGGCACGTGATGCGGTTACATCATCGCGCTCTACATCACGACGAAGACAGCGATACGGACACCGGGGTGAAGCAGATCAAAGAGAAAATATTCTCCGTCAATGTAATCGATGTAGCAGTCGTCGGTATAGGCCCAGCCCACAGGCCAAGGATCGACGATCTGGAAAGAATAGCCGCTGTATTGAAATTGCGGTCGGCCCTCAACAATTACGGTTTTCGCAGTGAAGGTATGGCTGCGGCCGAAGCTAGCCCGGAATTTCTCGTCTGGAATATGTCCGCCTTTGCCAGCTGGCTGGGCATGTGCATGTTCGGAATGATCCTGCCGGTTCGGCATCGCCTGCTCGTGAGTCTGTTCTTGCGCCGGTTTCATGTCGCGTTTTTCGTCCTGCTTGCCCATCTTCTCCATCTGCTTATCTTGCTGCGGCTTGACCTCCTCCTGGCGAGGCGGTTTGGCTTCATTCGCTTTTGGGGTCGGTTTGGCTTCTTCCTGACGTGCAGGTTTTTCTTCTTGCGGCTTCTCTTCCTGGGCATATACCGCGGCCGCACTTCCAACCAATAGGGAGAGAATCGCTACATTCACAAAATTCAAACGTCGCATGAATATCCTCCAAGGCAATCCTTGAGACTGGAACGGCTCGCCATCTGCATCTTCCTTCAGCAGATCGGGATCGCTAATTTGAGATGCCGAGAACCAACGCGTCACGCTGGGTACAAAACTGTAATGCTCTGAGTATGGCCCTGTAGGTCGGCTCTCAAAAAACGGCTGCCTGGCACGCAATCTTTAGTTTTTCCAGTTACTTACCCCCGGGTATATACTTTTGGCGTTGGTTTTACTTAGGTTTGCCCGGTCGAGCCTCCAATGGACCGGGAACGGGGCGCATTTTTCATTCCCCTAATTCTTGCGCGCTCCGCATAGACGAAATGCCGATTCCCGCCTGGGGCGGTGAGGAAAAGGCACCGGACATGTTCCAGAAGTCGGGCGGAGATGCATCCGGGGGAGGTTTATTGTGGATTTGATTTTTGTACGTCTTCTTTTTGTAATAGTCGTTTCAGTTACCTGTTACGTGATTGCTCCTTTTGGGCGGTCGCCCGAGGTGGATGCTGGAATCGGCGCTCTGGTCGGAGCGGCCATCATCCTGTTCGAATGGAAGCTGCGCGCGGTGAGCCTGAAGCGGTTAATCGGCGCAGCCATTGGGAGCATCCTCGGCATCTGCGGCGCTTACCTGTTTGCCCTGGTAATCCGCAGCAGCATCCCTTCGGGCAGAACCCAGAGTTTCCTGCAAATCCTGGTGATGTTGCTGATGGCCTACGTCGGCCTGATCGTGGGAGCCAGCAAGG
>JBAPOI010000287.1:0-2404 GCA_049279555.1 Candidatus Sulfotelmatobacter sp. | reverse complement strand
TTCGGCATGCCAATATCCGCACCCGTGAACCCGTTCGGGCAATTTGTAAATCTAGGTATAGGCACCACTATGGGCGCTGGCTACAATTTCAACAGACGCCATGCCTTTGTTAGCGAGTTCATGTGGAACCACCTTTCCCTCACCAATGGAGCACTGGCCCCGATTCGCGTGGCTTTTCAAGACCCCAGCATCAATGCTGGCGCTAATTTGTTTGCGTTTACCCAAAACTACCGTTTTGAGTTGAGAGGTGCGGTTCGGGGCGTGTACCTCATAGGCGGTGGGGGATATTACTTCCGCAACTCCCATCTTTCTCGGAAAGTTACAACTGGCTCCAGCATGACCTGCACGCCAACCTGGCTTTGGTTTGGATTTGCGTGTGAATCCGGAAGCGTAACCGCAAACCAGACCCTCGCAAGCTCAAGTTCGCACTCCCTGGGTGTGAATGGAGGATTCGGCTTCACTGCCAGAGTCGGCGAGGCCCCTTATCGAATTTATGTCGAATCGCGCTACCACTACGCGCCCGGCAGAGGAGTCAGCACACAGCTAGTCGCGGTTACCGTGGGAATCCGATACTGAGTACTTAACCCAGCGCCAATGTTACCGGAGCTATGTTCTGTATGTCGCGTGCACTGAAAACGCCGCTAGAGAACGCATGGTATCCAGTGAGCTATACACTGTAAGTTTTGTCAGTGTCGGTTTCCTTCCAAGTCTCTTAACCTACTCAACGAATCTGATTCCTTCATTGGCGGCCAGATATGCTGCTCGATTGGAGACGATTGCAATGCGCTTTCACATGACGGTTCCCCGCTTCGCAACCAGAATCTTTCTTCTGTTCGGTTTGCTTATGATTGGCAACGTACCGGGCATTGCACAACGAGGAAAAATCGAGACCATCGACGCCACGGCCATGGGCTCAAGCACTCAGCTGGGAAAAATGTTCGGCGTGAAAATCATTATTTACGAGTTCTCGAGTCCCGAAGACAGGAACGTTCTGGTACAAGCGTTCCAAAAGGGTCAGAATGACGGACTGGTAAATGCTCTTGAAAAGATGGAAAGCGTGGGCCGAATACAGATCCCAGGCACACTGGGGTACGAGCTCACCTTTATACGAGAAATTATAACGCCGACCGGCAGAACCATCCGTTTTGTTACAAGCCGTAAAATTGCTTTTGGCGAAGACTATTGGTCTACTCAGACCAAAAGTTACAACCTGACTGCTGGAGAAATCAGATTAAACGATAAAGATAAGAGTAAGAGTGAAGGAGTTCTTTTTCCGGCCGCGCAGCTCATCGTTAATGACGAGGGAGAGTTGCAATGGGAGCTTAACCAGAATGCTTGGAAGCTGACTAATATCATCGAATGGGATTGAAATCAACTCCTGTGACATCGTAGGCATTGGTTTTAAGACCGCCTCAAATATTGACCAGGCGACAACTTGCAGAATGCATGCAGAGGTATGGTGATGACCATGAAAGCCCGACAACACTTTTTTCCCTGGAATGCGTTGTTGTCACTGTATTGCATAGTTTTCATTAGCGGAGTATCCGCGCAGGCGCAAACCAAGAGCAAATACGCGTGCAGCGAAAGTCAACCTGAGAGCATGTGTAATGCAGCCAACACCTGCGGTTCGGAGTCCTCGCCGTGCAAGGTTGACGTTAGAAGGTCTGGCAGCTCCGCCAATGTGAGGCCCGGTATTACCAATGCTCAAAACAATCAATTTTTCTGCGTCAAAGCTGGCACGACTGTGGTGTGGATGAGTTCGAACAAAAACAATGGATTCACGGTGTCGTTCGGCACTGATTCGCCGTTTGAGCCCGATAGCCCGATCATGGGAGGTGGGAAAAAACAGGTAAAGACGCAAGCAGTCACTCCGGGCTGCTACAAGTATGATGCAGGCGCGTTCCGTTCCGGAACTATTTATGGGATGAGCGGTGGTAGCAAAGCGGAATTCGTCATTTTGCCTTGACGACAGTACCGGCTGACAAAAGGGCAGTACCAGCAACCCGATCTAGTAAACCGGGTTTGGCTGTTTGCAGTTCCCACCGACCTTTCACATTGGCGCTCTCCTACTCAACGCGAACCTGATTGCGGACCTATGGCAATTGCTGATCTATTTGCAGCGTTCAATCCACTATGTCATGGGCCTTTCGAAAACGCCTGCGTAGCTTTTTGCGGTCATCACTATGGGTGGTGCCTGCCGTCTCTACTCTCACAGCATTTCTTTCTGTTCCGCTGTTGAAAAGCCTCGACAGAAGACTAGGCTTTCAATTTTTCCACTTTTCTCCAGACGGCGCCCGTGCGGCAGCCGGCATTGTGTCGGCGGCCATGCTTTCGTTCGTTGTCTTGTTTTTTTCCGTCCTGCTTCTAACAGTCCAGATTGCCAGCAGTACTCTTTCGCCGCGAA
>JBAPOI010000286.1:0-21165 GCA_049279555.1 Candidatus Sulfotelmatobacter sp. | reverse complement strand
GCGATATCCATTTCAACGAGCGGGTTATCGGCTAGCTTCACGGCCTTCAAGAACTCACCGGTGATCACGGGCGAATCGATCAGCGTGGTGAGGGAAGCTGGCTGAAATGTGATCTGCGCCTCACCATTTATCTGGTCGCCTGTGGTAGATGCAATGGGCAACGGCGTGCCGAATTTCCAATTGGTGGGAAGCTTAAGAGAGGCGACGTAAACGAGATCGTCCGACTTCCAGCCTTTGGGATAAAGCAACACCTGATTCCAACTGATCACCGCCATTTTGTCGGTCGCCGAAGAGCCGGCCGAGAAGCCGCTTTCGAACGTGGCAGGAGAAAGGAAATCGAGTTCGGCGTCGACTTCGTTCTCTCCGGCTGGAACGTCGACGTGGATGGTGAAGCCGTCGAGCAGATCGCGGCGCCATTGCAGAGTCTTGCCGCTGGCGCTGAACTTGAGTCCAGCCAGATCGATCACGGGTCCATCGGGAGCGTGTTCGCCCGGAATCCACTTCGGATAATAAAGAGTGAGATCGCCGGCGCTGGCGGGAATTTTCAGTTTCGCGTGAAAAATCTTGCGGGGGGCCGTGGTGGCATCGACGAATATGGTTACGGTTGGCGCCGTTGCCGACCAGCCGAAAAGCGGAATTAAGGCGAGAAAAACCACTCCCAAGATTCTTGAGAGTTTCATTGATAGGGCCCCCATTGGTCTGTTGACTGAAAATCGACGAACTGGTGAAGCTGAATACTGAGTGCTGATTGCCAAATGCTAATCGCTTGCAGAACTTAAGACTATAGCAGCCTCCGTGAAGCGTAGTACAGGGACGCACCTGCGCTGCTATCATGCCACGATGTCTCGGCGTGGAAAATTTATCACCTTCGAAGGACTCGACGGAACCGGCAAGAGCACGCAGATGCGCAAGCTGGCGGCTGTTCTGCGCACTGCCGGATATAAGGTTGTGGAAACCCGCGAGCCCGGTGGCACCGCAACCGGAGAGAAGATTCGCCGCGTTTTATTGGACTCTGCGACCGAAGGTCTTTCGCCGTTGGCCGAAATGGCCTTGATGTTTGCATCACGCGCGCAACACATCGCGGAAGTGATCCAGCCCGCGCTCGATCGCGGCCAAATCGTTCTATGCGATCGCTTCACCGACTCGACGGAAGCGTACCAGGGCAGCGGACGCAAGCTAGGCAGTGAAGCCATATTAAAGTTGCACCGGATTCTCTGTGGAGATTTGCAACCCGATTTGACGATCCTGCTTGATTCCGATCCCGCGATGAGCGTAGGCCGCGCGCGGCGCCGCAACCGGCGAGCCTCTCATGGATCGAACAATGGCTTAAATAAAAGTTTGAGTAAACATCACCACGACGAGAACCGTTTCGAGCAGGAGACCCGCACATTTTTTGCTCGCGTGCGGGAAGGCTATATGAAGATTGCAGAGAGGGAACCGCAACGCGTTGTCGCGGTCGACGCCAGCGGCACGCCCCGGCAGACGCATCGCCGGATTATGGAAGTTATAGGAAAGAAGATAAAGTTCGGCGCGGGGAACACGTAAAAATTCTGCCCGCGCCTTGGTTTGTCTTATCCGTGACTCAGTGTCTCCGTGGTAGATTCTGGTTTAAGCTATGTCATGCCTTTCTCTGATTTTCACGGCAATGCCGAAACCGTTCATCGCCTGCGCGACATGCTGGCGCGGGAGCGATTTCCGCACGCAGTAGTTCTTTCCGGTGCCCGCGGGGCGGGGAAGTACACGCTGGCTCTGATGCTGGCGCAGGCACTGAACTGTCTCGAGCCCACTAAAACGGACGGTTTGCCCGACTTCTGCGGCCAATGCTCCAACTGTCGCTGCATTGCTCAGGCCGCCGATCTCGATGCGCGCTTTGCCGAGGCGGTCGAGGCACGCGAAGGACTTCGTGAGACTGACAAGAAAGATACGCGCCTCTTCGTGCAAACGCATCCCGATGTGTTGATCATTCCTCCCGACCCTCCGCAGATGATGATCAAGGTTGATCAAATCCGGCGCGTGATTGAAACCATTTATTACCGTCCTTCCGAAGCGCGCGAACGCGTCTATATCTTTACCGATTCGGCTTTTATGAAAGAGGCGGCGAATTCACTGCTAAAAATTTTGGAAGAGCCACCGGAGTTCGCCACCATTTTTCTGCTGTCGGAAAATCCGGGTGAACTGCTTCCTACAATCCGATCCCGGTCCATGGTTTTCTCCCTCGGCGCTTTGCCCACGGAAGAAGTGGATCGATATTTGTCCGAGAGTCGTCCGGAGTGGAAGCCCGCGCAGCGGGCCCTGGTGGCCCGGCTCAGCGAAGGCGCGTTGGGCAGGGCTCGCAGCTTCGATGTGGACGCCTATGTGTTAGCTCGCGGTAACGCCCTCACGATTCTTAACTCGGCCCTGCTCGGCGGCGAGCACACCGCACTCTTCAAAATCACGGAAACTTATCGGCCTGGCGCCGAGGGACGAGAAAAGACCGAACAGCTTCTCCGCACGCTGTATTCACTGTTGCGAGACCTGATGTTTCTCGGCTCGGGCGCGCCCGAAATGGTGCAAAACACCGACATCCAGAGGGAACTTGCCAGACTGGCCGAAGCCGCCGATTTTGACTGGATTGCCGCCGCCTCCGACCGGCTGGCCGAGGTCGACCGTGGCATGCGCCGAAACCTCCTGCGGTCGCTATCGCTGGATGCCCTGAGCTTGGCATTGGAGAAAGCCTGAGGATCCCCAGCAGCGCCCACGAGGATTTTAGGTGGCAGATTCTATGACGCCTCTCTTCTACTCGGTCTGCTAGAGAAAATGCATTGACCTGTGGCGAAAAAATTCCCTAGATAGTGCTGCGGAATTGGTGGACACCAAGCAAAGAACGCAAACGGATGCGACGGAGGTAAGACATAGTGTGGCCATTCCGCCGCAAACTGCTCAAATCGTCGATTCTGATCTTCGATTTCACGTGAGCTGCGGTTCTTCCCTTTTGGCGCTTCTTTCATTTGTAAACGCTTCAACGGGGAGAGTTGCAGAGCGTTACAACAACCGTCATGAAAGTCGTCCACCGTGGAAGCTAACACATCCGCAGGGAGAACCGCAGGCAAGGTAACTATTATTTTGCGCTGCGACGAGTCCAGCAGAATGTGCAGTACATTCTTGTGACTTCTTCGCGTGAATGCCAGTAACTCCGCGTAGTCCATGTACTGGAACGCATTAGGCACGAATACTAGGTAATAAACTCCCCCGCGTCCGGGAACGCTCCTGCGCTGGAGTGGGCTGCTTGGGCGAAATGAATACAGCGGCGTTATGTCAACAGCACTCATGCCGCCTTTCAACTTGGAGGCAATGTACTTGTAGAGTTCATCAGACCCTTTCTTGTAAGTGCTCAGATAGAAGCAGTGGTTGTATGATGCACAGAACCTCCAGAAGCCTTGGTCCAAGTCCCGCAGCACTCTTTCAACCCTAGGCACATCTTCTGGGTGCAGCTCACGACAGTGAGCGACTCGGTTGCGGACTGGCGAGATTTCATCAAACTTGGCCCTAAGCAATTTCTTGGTGGTGAGATAGGGCTGGAACCTCTTCCAAAGCTTCTCGTCAAAAACGATCCACTGTAATACCTCAAAAGACAAATACCAGAGAGGATCATTCTCTCGCGTATTCATGTGAGGATGTCGCTTGTCTGACTTCAACGACCGCGCCGCCGTGATGCCCCCCCGCCCGCTACGGTTTATGGCCTTTTCGATTTCTGAAAGCCAGTCGATCCCATAGTAGGTCTTCAGCTCCGTGTAAACCATCTCACGGAGCCAGCGCTCAAACTCATAAAGGCGGAAGAACGCCTGCAGAGTGTTATCTGAGACGAGTTCAGGTATGCCAACTCTGCGTGTTCTCATTGAGTCGAAAATAACTGCGGCAGATTGTACCAGCGGACACACCGATCTGACATTTGCTTCATATCTCGCAGTCCGGATGGCGGGATGACAAGGAATGCAATAACTCAGCAGATATATTCCGCAACTAATTACAATGTTTTCATTCGCTTACAGAGATTACTCTGGTGGTTCTACAGCCTTCAGATAGGTTGCTCCCCCTTCCTCAACCCCCTATAATTGCCTTACTCTGGTTTAAGAATTCTCCGTCAGGTTCCGGGTGGCAAGAAGCGAGGGTGAGGTCTGTCTTCGCCAATTTGGAGGGGAAACCCGGTACTTATGCGAAAGCGCCTGCAAATCGCCCTGATGGCCAGCACCGTAGCCGCGACCTCTCTCCTTTTCACGCCTCAACTTCGCGCCGCCGACGGCGATGGCTCCTCCGCAAACATCACCACCGCCGACGAACACGGTCGCAAGATCTACGTCAACGATTCGGTTACCAGCGCTCCAGTTCACCACGTTGAACCCCCCGAATCTCCGCGTCGTCCCTTAATGTACTGGAGCTCAAAAGATAATCGATGGAAGCCGGTGCCTCCGCCGAATGCAGCAGCCATGAAGGCAGCGCGTTCCGCGGCAGCTGAGGTCAATGAGTTTCTGGGGCATGAATCGAACCAGTCGGCATCCGCCAAAATTGTGGCGGCAAATTTTCGCGGATCGGTGGCATCGTCCTTCGATATCGATGCCGCCATCGAGCAAGCTGCGGCACGCCACAATGTAGACCCGAACCTGGTGCGTGCCGTAGTGAAAGTGGAATCGAATTTCAACCCCAACGCGGTATCGCGCAAAGGCGCGATGGGCCTGATGCAATTGATGCCTTCCACCGCGCGCCAGTTGAACCTGAAGAATCCATTCGACCCTGAACAAAATGTGGACGCGGGTGTGCGTCATCTGAAGCAGCTTCTGGAAAATTATGGCGGCGATATTAAGCTGACCCTGGCCGCCTACAACGCAGGTGCGGGAGCGGTGGCGCGCAGTTCCGGTGTTCCCCGCTACGCAGAGACCCAAAATTACGTTCGGCGGATCACCAATCTGTATTACGGAGGATCCGGTTTTGACTCGGGGGCTTCGCGCGATCCGGTTCGGGTTCAACGAGATGCGCGCGGCGTGCTCTACATCAGCAACACGGAATAAGTTTTCGGCATCTGTTTAATTAATTCTCTCTACACCCAGGTATCGGTTCAACCAACGAAGCAGGAACAAAGGCACGGACAGTTATCGTGCAGGTTATCTTGAAGAGTCCATTGCGCCAGCGTGTTCTGTGGGTCGCGTTGCTGATGTTCGCCGGGCTTGCCGTTCCGGCGGCGCAGGCGCACGCCCGCCATAACGATGCCTGGGCTCGGGACCATTTCGCCACCGCCGAGCGAATGCGCGAAGCCCTGAATGGACGTCCTGCGGCCGACCGTACCCGCCGTGATTACCAGCACGTATTGAACGCCTATCGCAATGTATATCTCGGTGCGCCCGCTTCTACGAAAGCTGACCCCAGCGTGGTTGCGGTGGCCGAGACGCTGGTCGAGATGGGACGGCGCTTCAGCGACGACAAAGTTCTGAACGAAGCCATCGAGCAGTACAAATTTCTGCGCCGGGAGTATCCCGGCAGCAAGTATCGCTTCGACGGCCTGTTCACCATCGGCGAAATCTACAAGGACGATCTCAACGATCCTGAAGCCGCGCGTGCCGCCTTTCAGGAATTTCTGCACCGCTATCCGCACAATCGCCTGGCCGATGGCGCCCGTGAAGCCATTGTCGAACTGAATAAGGAAGCCAAGGCCGAGAAACCTGCGGTGCCGCAGAAGGCTACAGAAAAGGCGCGAGCCGACAAGGACGTTAAGAATAAAGTCGTTCCGAAGAATGCTGACGCCGGGGTCGAGAAGGCCGCCGATGGATCTTCATCGGATCATGCTTCGGCCGATAATTCACTGGCTGAGAACTCACCGACCGACCGTCCATCGACAGATCATCCACCGCTCGATCATGCCCCACGCGCAATTTCCGCGAAAGGTGAAAATCCGACGATGCCTTCCGGACGCTTGCCCCGCGTAACAGGCATTCGTCACTGGTCAACCCCCGACTACACGCGGGTGGCGATCGACGTAGAAAAGGACGTGAAGTTTTCCTCGCAGCGCATCGATAGTCCCGCGCGCATCTTCTTCGATCTGCGCGACACCAAGCTGGCGTCCACTTTGGTTGGCAAGAGCTTCGATGTGGATGACGGTTTCCTGAAGAAAGTTCGAGTGGCGCAGTTTGCCCCCGGCCGCACTCGCGTGGTGCTCGAGGTCGATAACCTTTCCGACTACGACGCCTTCCTCCTGCCCAATCCTTACCGGTTGATCATCGACATTCATGGCAGGGACAGTCACACCAGGAATGCAGAAGCGAAAAACGCAGAGGCAAGAAACAAAAAGAATAGAGAAAAAGATGCTGGGGAAAGCGCCAGCGACGAACCGGAGGATTTGGTAGCCGTCGGGAAAGCGATTCCCGATGTCGGCTCGGACGCCTCGGAAGAGAACGTCTCTTCAACTCACACGTCGACACAAGCGGGAAAGATTTCCGTCGTAAGCGCAGAGGTTGTAAAAGGCGCAGTATCGGAATCCGAGACCGCCGTCCCGGCGAAGAAGTCGCCAAGCTCGGTCGTGAAAAAAATCGTGGAAGCCGACGATGATAAGGACTCCATCGCTTCGGTTCCCACAAGAAATCTCAAGGACGATCTCCAAGCCTCAAAACGAGTGGCCGCTCCTCTTCGGATTACCGCCGCTGCAAAGAAGCCCACGAACAACGATCTCGACAACGAGAACTCAGCGATCGCCTCCGATCTGATTCGCGAAGCCAAGCCCACGGCCAGCGGCGACCGGTCTCTTATTCGCGCTCTCGGATTGAAGATCGGGAAGATCGTGATCGACCCCGGCCACGGCGGCCACGATACCGGCACCATTGGCCCCGGCGGCCTGGAAGAAAAAGATCTCGTCCTCGATGTCGGACGGCGGCTGGGAAAGTTGCTCGAGACGCGTCTCGGCGCGGAGGTGGTCTACACGCGTAAAGACGATACTTTTATTCCGCTCGAAACTCGTACTGCGGTCGCGAACCAGGCTCGCGCCGATCTTTTCGTTTCAATCCACGCTAACTCGAGCCGCGACCCCGGCGCCCGCGGAGTGGAAACCTACTACCTGAATTTCACCTCTTCGCCGGAAGCGCTGGAAGTGGCTGCCCGCGAAAACGCGGTCTCCGAGAAGTCGATCTACGAACTGCAAGATCTGGTCAAGAAAATCGCGCTCAAAGAAAAAATTGAGGAATCGCGGGAGTTTGCCGGGGACGTACAGCAGTCGCTGCACAGCGGCCTCGCGGTCAAAAGCCCGGCCATTCGCGACCGCGGCGTAAAGAAGGCTCCCTTTATTGTGCTGATCGGAGCGAATATGCCCTCGATTCTCGCCGAGGTTTCCTTTGTCAGCAATCCCACCGACGAGCGCCGCCTCTCCACCGGCGAATACCGCCAGCGCATCGCCGAGTCGATCTACCGCGGCATCGCCCACTACGTGAACGGCCTGAGCGGCGTCAAAGTCGCCAGCAAGATGGATAAGGCTGGCCAGTAATTGGACAAATACCTTCAGTCGGCTATTCCTTGGCAAATGCATCGACGCTCACGAACAAGGGGCCGATCTTCTGTTGTCTGCCTGCACTGCGACAGCGTAGTCGCGGATATCATCTCGAAGGGCTTGGGCAATGGCGATTAGGTCGGACGCCTCTAGCCGATACTCGTACTGCTAGATGAAGTGAGACGCACCCTCTCGCCACGCGAATCTTAGCCAGTGGCGTTGTTGACCCGGCGCGAGGTCAGGGCTGAGGTGGGCTTCAATCACAAATGCTAATCTAGGTCATGTCCTCGCGAGTCCGCGATTGGGTCAAAATGGCTGCTCCCGAGCCTGGGGTATTGCGAGCCATCGGTGAAGAGTCGGTGCGAAACGGAACGAACAAGCTAACCCTCCGTCAGATTAACCAGATCATTAAGGCTGCCCGGTCGCAGAGGCCGAAGCGGTAGTCCTTCCGTGACAGGAAACTTTTTCCCTTCCTCTGTGGTCTAATCAAAAAGGGGATTCCGTGCCTAGTCGTCCATCCACACGAGCGTCCGTACTCCTACTGAATCTTGTTATCGTTGTCTCCCTGGCCGCTGTGGCATTCGCTGCCAACCCGGGCACGGAATCGGCCCAGCCCATCCTTCCCAAGCAATTCGCCGGATGGCAGATTCAAGGTTCAGCTCAGGCCAGCAAAGATGCTGCCGCGGCCGATCCCACAAACGCCTCGCTGTTAAAGGAATACGGATTCACCGACTTCGAATCCGCGGCCTACAAAAGCGACGACGGCCGCACGCTGAAAATTCGCGCCGCGCGATTCGCCGATGCCAGCGGAGCCTTCGGCGCATTCAGCTTTTACCTGCAGCCGGAGATGGCGCGGGAAGAAATCGGTGACGAAGGCGCATCGCTGAATCGGCGCGTGCTGTTTTACCGCAGCCACATCGTTGTCGAGGCGGTATTCAGCCAGGAGTCTGTGATGTCGGCGGCGAGTCTCCGCGAACTGGCCGGGATACTTCCGCGTCCTACAGGAAATGCCGGCAACCTGCCGCCGATTCTCGCCTTCATGCCGCGCCACGGTTATGCGCCGCACACCGAGAAATATGCCGAAGGGCCGCTGGCTCTGGGCGCGATCGAATCTCCGCTCCCCGGTGAACTAGTCGATTTCGCTTCAAGCCCCGAGGTGGTCCTTGGCCAATACTCCACGCCCAGCGGTGCAGCCACTCTGATGCTGATTGAGTATCCGACTCCGGCATTGTCCGCCGCGCACTTGCGCAACATCGAGGCCGCATACCATGCGCCGCAATCCAAAGCCGGGGTTGCATCCGTCGAAAATGTCGGCCCCTTTTTCGCCAAGCGTACCGGACCAATCGTGGCCATCGCCGCCGGTCCGCTCTCGCAGAGCGATGCGCAAATCCTTCTTGGCGCGGTGAATTGGGACGCCAGCGTTACCTGGAATGAGAACACCTACTTCGATAAGAAAAACAACATCGCCAACTTGCTGGTGAACATTATTATTCTGTGCATCATCGTAGGCGCGCTCTCGCTAGCGGCCGGACTTGCCTTTGGCGGCGCTCGCGTTCTCTTGCGGCGATTTTTTCCCGGTCCGGTTTTCGGCCATGCCGACCAAACCGAGTTCATTTCTCTTCACCTCGAAGAGGAGGTAGCGCAGGCCTCCCCGGTCAGGCCCGGAGGCTCCGCCGAGGGCTCAAACGGTTCTTAAGTGCTTTGGAAGTATCGGCTTAGGGCTTTTCCAGAGGCCTTTCGTCTCATTTTGGAGCAATTCTCCCGGGTATTAATTGCTTCTGTAAGTTATTGAAAATAAAAGCATTTATTTCCGAAAAATCGCTTGACACCCTCCTTTTTAGGCTCATAAGATTTTGTCCAGAAAGTTTTGACGGACTTTGCCTTCCGTTGGAATTATTCTCCCTTGAAAAGAGAAGGTCGCCCTGTTGCCGGGCGGCCTTTTCGTTTGCCTCGCGTCACTTCTTCGCTGCGCGGTAGCCATGAACATCCCGAGAAACCTATCCCGCTATAACTTCGGCGGAACTCTGACGCACGCTTTGCGTATCATCTGTTGAGCGTCATGCTGTTGAGCGACTGGATGAGGGGCTTGTCGTCAAGCTTCCCTTCATGACCGGTGCGGAGGAAGTCATGTTCTGCGATGGATGCGGCGCGGCGGTACAACCGGGTCAGGCATTTTGCGGCAAGTGCGGCAAAGCGATTGTCGGACCGGTCATGGCGATGCAGATGCGCCCCGGGCGGGTGCAGGGTCACATTCATCTGCTGGGGATTCTGTGGCTGGCCATTTCCGCCTTCAACACCATCGGCGGTGTGATTCTGTATGTCCTGGCCAACACCTTGTTTGCTCACCTGCACAACATGGGAGCGCCGCAAGCGCCCACCGGCTTCCTGCGCCCGTTTCTCAGCGTCATTGCCGGCCTGATCCTGCTCAAAGCCGCCGCCGGTTTCATCGCCGGATGGGGACTATTGCAGCGCGAACCCTGGGCGCGAGTTGTCGCCCTAGTTCTGGGCTTCATCTCCCTTTTCAACGTCCCATTCGGCACTGCCGTCGGAGTCTACACCCTGTGGGTTCTTCTGCCCGCGCAGTCGCAAGCGGAATATGACACCATGGCCTCCGCGCGCGCCGCATAAGCGCGGCCACTCTTTTAGAAGGCGCTGGATCTTCAGAAGGCGGCGGATCAATCCCGCCGCGATCAGTTAGTGGCGTCGGCGATTTGATAAACTGGAACAGCCAACCAGAAGCCGACGTAGCTCAGTTGGTAGAGCAGCCGATTCGTAATCGGCAGGTCAGCGGTTCAAGTCCGCTCGTCGGCTCCATTTCCCCCCGTTTTGTTCCCAATGTCCCAACTCGCTGAGGAATCGGCAGGTCAACGCTGCGGCGAACAACTCGGAGTTGCTTTACGATCCGCCGGAAGCGCCCAGGAATCTGTACACGCTGAATATGATCGTGTAACCCCAGCTACGCTCTTTTGTCGATTCAGTCGCTCGGAAAGGCCGACGACTTATCGGCCGCCAGCCTTCGCGCAAGAAGCGCCAAGCCGGCACGAGAGGAATTGGTCGGGCATTGCGTCACTACCAGACGTGGACGGCCTTTACGCGCGGTGGCCCCGATCTGCCCTGAATCACCTGCGTCTCGAGAACCACTTCGATGTTTTTCTTCTGCCAGCCGACCGGCAGCTGTTTAACGATTTCCTCCATGCGATTCTCGTTGACCAAAAATTCGCCAGCGGCGACGGTTCCTCCACGACCGATACCCGCCGCCACCACAGATACCTGATCTGTATCTCGAGGAACGAATCGTACAACGATCGCATAGTCTTTATAGTCTTCTGTCTTCTGCTGCAGCCGGTCGAGCAGCCACTCCCGTTTGTCTGGATTATCGCTATCTTCGATCCAAAACTTCGTCATCGAGGCGTCGTTGCCGAAGTGGAAACGCAACGGAGCAGTCAGCCGCAAGGTCCAGCCATTATCGAACGCTCCGATAAATACGGAAGGGCTGCGCCGAAGGTCGGTCAAAGTGGTTGACGATTCGCCGAGTACTCGATAGTTCTTGCCATAAGTGCGAAGCATTCCCGCAATATTAACCAGTGGATCTACGTCATCGATGATGACCGTGACCATGGTGTCGGGAAGCATAGTCACGTGCTGGGGATCGGCGGCATCGCGGAGTCGGATGCTGGCGTATTGCGGCTGGTCTGCCAGGCAGAAGAGTGTTGGCTCTGGTGAATTCACGAACGGCTGCCAAAACTGCTGAACTACAGTCGAGCGTGGTTCCCGTAAAGCCGCCCAAGCACTAACCAGAGTAAGGATCAGGGCGGCAATAATCACGAGAATTTTGGCGCGAGCGGAAACCCGCTTGGACCTCAAAACCGGGGGATTTGCTGGCGCCGTAACGGATTCTGTTTTGAGCACGGCCAGTTCGTTGGCTGGGGACGCCGTCGCGGTGTCGGGAAAGCCGTTGGGATGACCTGGCCAGGAAAAGTGTGGCACATAGGATCCGGACGACAGGAATATCCGAATCTCCTGACTATGCTTTGGATCCTGATAATACTGATCGATGCGCTTACGAATTTCGGCCGCTGTGACCCTCACGATGGGGTCCGTGTTTGTATCGTAATCAGCAGGCCGTTCGAAGATCTCTACCCCGAGGACGCGTTCTTTGAGGTGACTTCCTTGGCCATCCAGCACACGCGCCACAATAAACCTCAGAAACTGACCATACCTTTTGCTGGAATTAAATAGAGGGGAAGCGAGCAAGTGCTCGAGCTGCTGCTCAACGGCGCCCTTCTCGTAGTCGCTGGTCGGCATCCAGCTTTCCGCTATTGGCTCGGATATCACTTTTTAAATGCCCTGCGTCAGGCTAAATCACAACGTGGTGGACAGGGTTCGGCAAGGAACTCTGGCTGGAGGATACTACTGTGCCGGATGACAGACTTTCAACCGTAAAACGCTCCACTCGGATCGTTCTTAACGTGATTCTTTACGGTCGTTCAAGTTATTGAAAACAGTGCTTAAGGTTGGCTGCTGCGCCAGTTTCCAAATTATCTCTTGAGCTTTACCGGTAAACCCTTGCCTGGGGCGAGAGCACGTTGTAGATGTGTGGTCAGTTGCTGGGCTTGCTCTAAATTTTTCATCACCAGTTTGGGGATTCTAACCGCGAGGAGATAACTATGTTCCGCAGCCGCTCCGTTTGGCAGGTTTGTGCATTGGGAGGCATTGTTTTTTTTGCGCTCATGGGAAGCCGCCCAGCTTATGGTCAGAACCAGGAAGTCGCCGCCACATTGAACGGCATTGTTATGGATCCCTCCGGGCTACCCGTCAATGGCGCTAGGGTCACTCTTGCCAGCGCACAAAATGGCGTTGTTCGTACCTATACGACACAAGACGCCGGCCTGTTCTCGTTTACGTTGCTGCCTCCCGCCGTATATTCGCTTGAGGTTGAAGAAACCGGTTTTAAAGCTTACACGCAACACGGGATCACGTTGGACGCTGGCCAAACCGTTCAACAGAACATAAGGCTAAGGGTCGGGTCGACGTCAGAAAGAATCGAAGTGACCGCTCAAAGTCCACTCCTCAATGCGGACAATGCCAATATTTCGTCGAATATTTCCGCGAGGCAGGTCGTCGATCTTCCTTTGAACTTGCGGAATGTGATCAGCTTGGCGGAGCTCAACTCCTCAGTCAGCAACACTGCAGAAGAGCAGATTGTCGGCGCACCGGGAATTTCAGGAAGCGCCGATCAGGATGTCTCATTCCTCAACTTCGGCGGTACCTTTTTCGGCACGGCACAGTACTTGCTGGACGGTAGCTGGGACACTCGCGTGGATTGGGGAGGTGTCATTTACGTTCCTTCGGCGGACGCTGTTCAGGAATTCAAAATTCAGACCAATGCGTTCACATCGCAATATGGATTCAGCAGTGGCAATGTCGTGAATGTGGTAACAAAGTCGGGCAGCAACCAGCTGCACGGCGATGCCTGGATGTTTTATCGAAACAGCGCGTACGACGCGAGATATTACTTCGACAACAACAACCAGCCGGCATTTCATCGCGATCAGTTCGGCGCTACGATCGGTGGCCCGATCATCAAAAACAAACTTTATTTTTTTGGATACTACGAAGGTCTGAGGCAGGCGACTCCCGCAACGTTCCTGGGTACGATGCCAACGTCGAATGAAAGAAGCGGCAACTTCTCGGCGCTGCTAGGCAGCCAGGTCGGGACCGACTACCTGGGCAGACCCATCTTCGCAGGTGAGATCTACAATCCCTTCAGCACGCGACAAGTGACCTGCGGCGGGATCGATAGCGTCACTGGCGACGCAGTGAGTCGATGTCCGGCCGGGGCAACAACAGAATTCATCCGGGATCCGGTTTCGGGGAATATTGCCTCAGGGACCGGTATCACAAACACGATTCCGTCCGGCCTAACGGACTCGATTGCTTCGAGCATTGCGAATGGAAGCTACTGGCCACAACCGAATGGTTCTGCCCTCTTTAACAACTTTACTTCGGCTTCCTCGGCCACAGCGCATTCCAATGAGTACTCGATCCGGATTGATTACAACCTTTCGAATAATGATCGCGTCTGGGGGCGCTGGTCTCAAAAGTACGAGCAAAAGATAAATTTCCCAACATACTACGGCGCGTCCGATCCAGGTGGACCTGGCGTCGTTGCTCCGAACAATCGGTACAGCGCTAACGTCGGGTACAGCCATATTTTCAGTCCAACCTTCGCGTTAAGCGCGAATCTCGGTGTAAACCGGCACGTCGAGCAGTCCACCACCCAGAGTCTTGGCTTCAAATCTTCTACGCTCAATCTTCCTTCGTTTATCGATGCCATCGCCCCAAGCTTCCCAGAGATCCAGCCGCAAAGTTATTCGTCTCTGGGTGCACAGGCAGGACTGGACAATTACATCGTGCCGCAAACCATGTGGACCAGTTCGGTCGATTTCACAAAGATCCACGGCAAGCACCAGTTGGCCTTCGGTTTCATGGATATCTGGGCCCGAATTGATGGGGGTCACTATGCCAACACTGTCCTGCAGTTTCAGACGACATCAACCGCAGGTCCTGATCCCGAGAACGCAACCGCAGGAACTGGCGATGGCTTCGCTTCGTTTTTGCTGGGCGTCGGCAGCGGAAACGACAACACCGGATTCAACAAGTTCCCGGCGACTGACAAGCACATGCTCGGCTGGTATTTGCAGGACGACTGGAAGGCGACACCAAAGCTGACTTTAAATTTAGGTCTGCGATATGAAATTCAAACCGCGCCGACTGAGCGCCACAACGACCAGGAATATTTCGATTTCACGGCGACGAACCCGATCAGCGCAGTAGTAGGGGCGAATTATCCTGGAGAACTCGTTTTCAACTCCAGCGGTAACCGCGGCCTGTATGACACTGTGTTCAAGAACTTCGCCCCGCGTATTGGAGCCGCTTATCAACTGCGCGACAAGTTGGTGCTGCGTGGCGGTTATGGAATTTTCTTCGTGCCGAACTATTACGGGCAAGGCCCAAACACGGGGTTCTCGCAAGGCACGCCGTGGGTCACGAGCTTGAACAGCGGATTGAATCCGTTTACAACTCTGAGTGGCAATTCAACCGCCTCTTGCAGCAATGGCGCTACGACCATTGCCTGCCAAAGCGCGTTTCCGAACGGAGAGGTCGAACCAACTGGAAATTCTCAGGGCGGTTTGACGGATGTCGGCTTCGGACTCAATCCGGTCATCGATCCGGTTCGCCATTCTCCATACGTACAGCAGTGGATGACCGGCGTTCAATATTCGCTGACGAACAACGATCTGATTGACGTTGCGTATGTCGGCAACCACGGAGTACACGTCCTGTCACAATACCTGGAGTGGGACGAAATGCCAGCAGCGGATCAGGCGCTAGGGAATGCTCTCCTAAACCAGGTCCCAAACCCATTTTTCGGGGCGATCACCTCTAGCGGTTGTGGCCTCGACCAGCCTACCGTTGCGCAAGGGCAATTGTTGCGGCGTTTCCCACAATACTGCAGTGTGACTGAAGCGCCACCTGTTGTCGGCAGTTCAACCTACAATGCGTTGCAAGCCACCTACACGCGTCGTTGGCATTCCGGGCTCGATCTGAACGTCTCGTACACCTATTCAAAGTTCGAGGATAACGTCCAAGGTGGCGCTGGTTGGGCTTTTCCCGGCAGCGGCAGCTCGGTCCGCAATTCGTACAATCTCGCAGCCGAGCACTCGGTTGATGTCAGCGATACCCCTCATAGCCTCGTTGTCAATTACAACTACGAATTGCCGTTCGGAACAAATAAAATGATCGGCCAAGGTTGGAATAAGGCGATGAACGCGGTTCTCGGCGGATGGCAATGGAGTGGAATTCTTACTGCCAAATCTGGATTACCCCTCTCCATCAATCCGGCGACCAACAATACCGCTGGCTTTGGCTTCAATCAACGTCCCGACCTGGTGCCGGGCGTCAACCCAGTTCCGCAAGATCAGACGATCACAAACTGGATCAATCCCGCCGCCTTCTCGCAGCCGGCAGCATTCACCTTTGGCGATAGCCCCCGATTTCTCGCGAATCTTCGTGCACCGCGATATTTCAACTGGGACATGGGGATTCACAAATGGTGGGAGCTAGGTGAGGCGCGCCGATTGCAATTCCGCTTCGAGATGTTTAACGCGCTGAACCATCCCGACTTTTTCGAGCCCGATACGAACCTCGGCGACGCAACTTTCGGGACAATCACCTCGGCCTATCCCGCCCGGAGTGTTCAATTCGGCCTCAAATTCTACTGGTAGCGTACCTTCCCTCCAACACATGCCTGGCGGGTTAAGGAACCTGCCAGGCAAATGATGGATCACAAATTTTCACCAAATGGCCTAATAGACCAATACACACATGAAAAATCTTAGGCTCATCCGTAGTTTGTCTACCATCGGAGTGTTGGTGCTTTGCATTATGCCGTCCGTTGTTTACGGGGCGCCGGCAACAAACACGGATACGCACTATGATCCGGTTGCCGATCCGCGGGCAGTCGTGACCATCGGCTCGGCTCGTTTCACGATCCTCACGCCGCAACTCATTCGCATGGAGTGGGCCTCAGATCGGAATTTTGAAGATCACGCGTCCTTGGTTTTTCTCAATCGTCGGTTGAGCGTTCCCGAATTTACGCGTGAGACTGAGCCTGACGGAAGCATTGTGATTCGCACGAGTGCATTGACATTGACGTATGCGCCCGGCAAATCAGACGGAAAGTTCACCGCTGAGAATCTAAGTATTTCATTCACTCTCGGCGGGAAGAAGATCATGTGGAAGCTAGGAATGGCAGACACGGGAAATCTGCTGGGCACGGCACGGACTCTTGATTTCGTTCGCGGCTCCGCTGTGCAGCTTGAGCCCGGCTTGGTCTCGCGTGACGGATGGACAGTTGTGGACGATAGCACTCGGCCTTTATTCGATTCGGATGATTTCTCTTTCGCTCGCGGCGAGGAGAGTCCATGGCCGTGGGTGATGTTACGGCCAGCGGGCGACCGGCAGGATTGGTACTTCTTCGGCTACGGCCACGAGTACAAACGCGCGCTCTACGATTTCACTCAAGTGGCCGGAAAGATACCGTTGCCTCCACGTTTCGCGTTCGGAGCCTGGTGGTCGCGCTATTGGTCGTACACCGATCAGGAATTTGAAAAATTGATCCAGGGATTTCAGACGCACGACACGCCACTCGATGTGCTGGTGATCGATATCGATTGGCATCCGACATTCGAAGAATTTCTGCCAACCAACAAGCTGGATGCATCCGGACACAAACTCGGCTGGACCGGCTATTCGTGGAATAAGCTTCTATTTCCTGACCCCGATCGATTCCTTGCGAGCGTGCATGAGCAGGGGCTCAAGGCTACGGTGAATCTCCATCCCGCAGGCGGTGTGCAACCTTGGGAGGATGGCTATCCGGAAATGGCCCGTGCAACTGGAATCGATCCTGCAACGAAACAATATCTGCCCTTTGACATTTCCGACAAGAAGTTCGCCACGAATTATTTGAACTATATCATTCACCCTCTCGAGCGTCAGGGAATCAACTTCTTCTGGCTCGACTGGCAGCAGGAAGACACCACGAAACTTTCCGGGCTGAATCCCACATGGTGGCTGAACTATATGTTCTTTAGTGATCAGCAGCGGGAAGCAAAACGAGCCCTGTTGTTTCATCGCTGGGGAGGATTAGGCAATCATCGCTACCAGATTGGTTTTTCCGGAGATACTATCTCCGTCTGGGATTCGCTCGCCTTCCAGCCCTATTTCACGGCCACGGCTGCCAACGTGGGCTACGCCTATTGGAGCCACGATATCGGTGGCCACATGCCCGGCGCCATTGATCCCGAACTTTACTTGCGCTGGATTCAATGGGGGATCTTCAGTCCGATTTTGCGCACGCACACTACGAAGAATCCCGGAGCCGAGCGCCGCATTTGGGCATATCCGGAGCCTTACTCGGACCTGATGCGGGACTGTTTTACGCGCCGCTATGCCATGCAGCCTTACATTTATACCGAAGCTAGAAAAACGTACGACACCGGCCTCGCATTCCTGCATCCTCTTTATTACGACTGGCCCGAAGCTCCCGAGGCCTACACCGCGAAAAACGAATACATGTTCGGCGACAGTATCCTTGCCGACCCGATTACCCAACCCGTCTCCAAGGACTCGCAATTAGCCACGATTTCCGTGTGGCTTCCACCCGGAGATTGGATTGAATGGGACAGCGGGGCAACATTCCGGGGACCTCTGACTGTGCAGCGCAGTTTTTCTCTCGGCCAAATTCCGTTGTACGTGAAAGCCGGCAGCATAATTCCCATGCAGCCTGCGACCACTCACACTGGCGAGAAGCCGCTGGATCCTTTAATCCTGACTGTGTTTCCGTTGAAAGACGGACAAACCTCAGAGTATCGCCTTTACCAGGATTCCGGTGACACGCCAGGCTATCAAAATGGTGAAGTGGCTTGGACTCCAATTCAAGCTTCCTTGAGCAAAGATGGCACTGCTCTGAATGTCACGATCTCGCCGATCCAGGGCAGCTACAAGGGAATGCAATCCGACCGGGCATATGAAGTAAGACTTCCCGGAGGTTGGCCTCCATCATCTGTCTCCGTGAATGGCAAATCGCTCGTCTACGAGAAACGAAAAGGCGATCCCGGCTGGCACTTCGATGGCAACACGCTGACAACCATCGTTTCGACACCTCGCTTCAGCGTCGGAGACGCCGTGACAATCGCGGTAAAAACGAGCCTCGAAATGGCCCGGAGTATTCCCTTGCTCGACGGTTTTGCCGGGAAGATGACGCGACTTCGCGAGAGCTATGACATCTTGAATGCAAACTGGCCCGCCGCCTGGTCGCCAGATTCTCTAATCGGTGCGATGCAGATGGGGGATCGCCTCACCTACCATCCCAACACCGCACTGGCCGAACTCGGTGCCTTGGAGCAGAAGCTTTCCACCCTCCCCGGGGTGATCGAGGCAATGCGAGCGACTGAAAGTTCGCCAGAATTTGCGAAAACAAGTTCCGATACGAGTCCCGATCAACCGAAGGCTCGACTTGCGGCCTATAATAGCGCCATCGCCACCGCCGTGACACACATTGTGGATATCAGCGAATCCAAGCCGCGAGTCTCGCTCGATAAACCTTCAAGCGAGCAGAGTAAAATGCCGGAGCAATAGCCCCAGCCGTAATAATAATGATTCGAATATGCCTACTATTGCTTTGCTTGCCGCTCTCTGCGATTTCGCAAAGTTCAACACCGAGTCCTGAACCGCAGTTCAAGCTGAGCCCTGCGCGTGGCGTCGATTTCGTTCTACGGAATTCGCCCACTTCCCGCAAGTATCTGATCGAGACGATGCCCGGCGGAGTGGCGTTACTCGACTACAACAATGACGGGCTTCTGGACATTTTTCTCGTAAACGCAGGCCATGTTGCCGATCCGTTGCGCAGCCCAGTTAACTTTGATCGGCACCATCCTTCCTACTGGAATCGGCTCTACCGTCAGAATATAGACGGTACCTTCACAGATGTCACGGTGCAAGCCGGATTGCAGAACGCAGGCGACACAAACTACGGCATGGGGGTGGCCGTCGGAGACTACGATAATGATGGATTCCCCGACATCTACGTCACAAATTTCGGGCGAAACATTCTTTACCACAACAACGGCGATGGGACTTTCACCGACGTAACGCGCAAAGCAGGAGTAGGCGCAGGTGGTTGGTCGGCCTCGGCCGGATTTCTTGATTACGACAACGACGGACGCTTGGATCTCTTCGTGACTCGCTATCTTGATTGGACTCCAGAAAAGAGTAAGACGTGCGGCCGCATTGTGGAGCCGATGTATTGTCCACCCAGCGAATTCGGCTTTGCAACAAGCATCCTGTACCACAATCGTGGAGATGGAACGTTTGAAGATGTGAGCGCAGCATCGGGTATCTCCGCAAAGCCAGGCCATGGACTGGGAGCCGCTTTCGCCGACTACGATGGCGATGGTTTTACCGATATCTTTGTCGCAAACGACGCGATCGAACAATTCCTCTGGCACAACAACGGAAACGGAACGTTCACTGAAGTAGCCTTGAATTCAGGTGCCGCACTTTCCAGCACGGGTAAGAAACTCTCAGGTATGGGAGTTGTTTTCCAGGATTATGACAACGATGGCCTTTCCGATCTCATTGTGACCCAGCTTCCGCATGAGCCTTACGTGGTTTTTCACAATGATGGCAAGGGTTCATTCAGTGCGCAGGAGTTGGAAACCGGATTCGGTGCACTATCGGGCAACGTATCGGGTTGGGGTGTCGGCTTAGAGGATTTTGATAATGACGGTTGGAAAGATGTTTTCATCGTTCAAGGCCATGTTTTTGATAACGTGCAGACCTATGACAGTTCGCTCAGCTATCGCGAGCCTCCACTGTTTGCGCTGAACCGAAAAGGGCATTTCGAAAAAGGCGATCCGGGTTCGAACCTCCCCGTCGCGGGTAGGGGCGCTGCCTTCGGAGATTTGAACAATGATGGTTGGGTCGATGTAGTCACTACCTCGCTCGGCGAGCACCCGCAACTCTATTTGAATCGCAGAGGCAAATCGCATTGGCTTACGATCACACTTCGAGGGAAGCGCAGCAACCGCGATGGATACGGAGCTCGGGTTCAGGTAAACGGTCAAGTGCGATTTGCGACTGCGACGGGAAGCTATCTATCCTCCAACGACAAGCGATTACACTTCGGGCTCGGGAGTGCGGACAACTGCGACATAGACATAACATGGCCATCAGGAATTCATCAAAAATTGCGCGCGATCAAGGCTGATCAATTCATGACAATCGAGGAACCGGAGCGGTGATCATTCACGCTGTTTTGCTCGTCCACTTCCTCTTGCCAGCACAGATTGCGGCGAGTCAGGGGCCCGCAGAAGCCGCAAAACTTCTGCAGTACGCGACTGATGCCGAAAGTCGCGGCGATTTTGAGCATGCTATCGTCGATATTCGAAAAGCTGTCGAGCTCACACCAGCGTCGGCGATCGCGCTTCTGAAATTGGGCGACGCATACATGAGGAAACGGGATTACAAAGCGGCGATCCCACCACTGAAGCAAGCCTTAGAGCTGAGTCCCGATTCTCTGGCCGTCCATCAGTTGCTCGGGTATGCGCTCCTTTCGCAGGGCTATGCCGTGGAAGCGATTCCTCATCTTGAGATTGCGCATGAATCGGACGCTTTGGGAATAGCGCAGCTCCAGGCAGGTCAACCCGAAGAGGCTGTCCTCAATCTGAAGAGCGCCCTTGCGAAGAGTCCGGACGATCCCGATCTCATTTACTACTTCGGCAAGGCTGCTGCCGCCCTCTCAGCCGAATCCAACGAGAGATTGCTGGCGAGGTTTCTTCAGACCGCACGCGGGCACCAGGTGCTTGGCCAGAGCTACTACTCCGCAAAGAGGTTTTCGGAGGCGGAGAGAGAATATCAGAAGGCTATAGCACTGCGACCTGATCTGCCCGGTTTGCACCTGGAGCTAGGCGAAATTTATGCGGCCAGTTCGCAATGGACGAACTCGGAAGAGCAATTTCGTCATGAGACCAAGTTGCAACCTGGCAATGCAGAAGCAGCGTATCGCCTGGGAGATGCGTTTTTACACCAGGGGAAGATGA
>JBAPOI010000285.1:0-2153 GCA_049279555.1 Candidatus Sulfotelmatobacter sp. | reverse complement strand
CCGGTGCCGACGTCGTTGGCCGAATCCTCGACCAGGAGCTGGACCTGGCGGCCCAAAATGCCGCCCTTCTTGTTGATCTCGGCCTCGGCATATTTGGCGCCGTCGACCTCGCTTTGCGCCAGTGCCGACAACACGCCGGTCAGCGGATTGACCATGCCGATCTTGACCGGCTCCTCGCCGAGCGCGGTGACGATAAACGGCGCAGCGATGACCTGGCTGGCGCCGAGCGCGATGCCGGCCTTGAGCAGCGTGCGACGGCGTACCGCCGTGTTGAGTACCGACGTGTTGAGTACCGACTTGTCGAATTGTGACATTCTTGATCCTCCTGGTGACGTTGTTTTGTTTTTAGGCCGGGTCTTTTGCGCGCCCAGGCTGCAAACATCTTCTACCCCGCTCTTGGGGTGGTCAAGGCGATGCCGGCGCTCGGCGAATGAGCAATAAGTCGCATTGCTGCCGACCGGGGTAGCGGGATGTGGTGGTCGATCGTCCTATGACTTTATCGGGTGCGCGCGCCTTGCCGAGCAGCGGCAAGGTATACCGCTGGGCGACCGGCACGGACGGTAAAGGCGGCAGCCGCGCCAGGCACTTTGGCAATCCTCAGTCGCGCCGTATCGACCGCCGAAGCGGACGAGATGACCGCTATCAGGACCCGTTGCTCGAAACGCAATTCGTGTATTCGCCGGTATTGGGATCGTAATAACAGATGATGTGAGGAGCTCCCGGCTTCACCATCGCCCATTGTTTCTTTTCGGCGTCACTTAGGTCAGCGTGCTTTATTTTCGCCGTCGGCTTGTATCCCGCCTTCTTGGCGTGCGTCGCGGTTTTCGGAATGGATGGGGGTATCTTCGGTGCCATTTGCGTTGCTCCATGCGTTTCTATGCGTTGCCCACTGATGTCTTGAAAGTCGCCGCGTCTTCGTCTTTGTCCGTCAGCGGATGTTGAGCGGCGTGTTCTTGAGCGCCTGGCTCACAGCAAGGCCGATCTGCGTGGCCAAGTGTGAGTCTTGCGCAGCCGGCGCCAACATTGCGGAAGCCGCGCCGCCGCCACCACCGCCACCACTCGCGATCGGACCGAATGCGATGTCCAAATCCTGCGAGCGGTCTCGGCCGGCCGCGAACAGGGGGCCTGTAGCATCGGCGGTAAATCGTACCAGCGTCCAAGTCGGGTTCACGCTGCCATTCGACACGATATCGAATTTGACTTCATGTTCGATGCCGTTCTTGGGGGAATTTGGGTTGGCGTAGTCGGCGATGCCGGTGGCGTTGGCGACGAGCGCCGCCCGCAGCCAATCGTAAAGCTTGAGGTCGCTTTGCACGAACAGATCGGCATTGGTCGGCCCCGGAATGCATGACCGGTCTGTCGACGGCATTGCACGCTTGAGGTCCTGCACCTTGTAGAACATGTTCAGCTTGTCGGTGCGGGTGGCGGTCGACGAAGCGGTAGCACCCAGCGAAAGCGATCTCGATGTCGCGGCCGCGGTCAGCGGCTGGATGAACGTAACGCCCGGCATGAGATTGGTGTTTTCGGCGATGTTTAAAGTCAGCGTGACTTGCGCACCCCAATTGTCAAACCACTTCGATAGGGGCTGAGGCTTGGGCGGCGGGTGCGCGGGATCGACAACGAGCTCGACGTAATGATCGCGTTCGTCCTGGTACACTTGTTGGACAGCCTTGCGCAGTTCGCAAACGACCTGCCCCGCAATCTTGTTTACCTTGACATCGGTATCATGTGGGGTGCCCCAGAATTCCTGGATGTCGGGCACGACCAAACCGCAACCGCCGATGCTGATCGCGGAAGCCAAAAGTATACTTATCCGTGTCGCGGACATGGCAACGCCCCCGTTTTCAGATCACGCCCAGCGTTGAAAGATTTTATTTGTTCAACGCCGGCTTTCCCCGGTTGCGCATCGGACCTAACTTGATCGTAGATTGCAAGTCAGGAAAATCATACCGGATGCGGATTCGGCTTCGTTGTTGCAAAAGTACAACAAAACAACCGGACGACGATCTAATGCGCGGCGCGGAACGCAAGCTTTCGCGAGTCCGGCGCATCGCGAGTGCGGTTCGCGTTTTCGGGCCAATGGTATATGACCGGCGCAGCAATTTGCCTCTCGGATGGTCATGCCCATGGACGTTTTCGAAGCCGTCGACTCG
>JBAPOI010000284.1:0-6807 GCA_049279555.1 Candidatus Sulfotelmatobacter sp. | reverse complement strand
GTCACGAAGGTCGCCTCGCCGATGCCGACCAGCGTGTGCCGAATCAGAAGTTCCATGTAGGTGTGCGTAACCGCCGTCAGCAGCGTAAGCCCGCTCCAGAAGATCGCCCCGCCAACGATAATTCTTTTGCGCGAATAGCGGTCCGCCAGCGGCCCTACAAAAGGTGCAGCCACCATGTAGAACAGCAGAAATGCGCTGGTGAGGTATCCAACCTGCGTGTTGCTAAGGCGGAATTCGCTCTGCACCAGCGGTTGCACCGCAAACAGGACGGAGCGATCTACATAATTGAGCAGGTTCAGCGCGGTCAGCAAAGCCAGCGCGGTGCGGGGATAGAGTTCTTTTTTCGCCACGGGTCGAGCGAATATAGCATGCTGCGCTTTCTATCTCACGCCTCGCACCCAATCCGCGCGTGCAATCCATTGACTTGCCAGAACTTGGCCCCTATCATGGGCGCTCACACGCATCTGGGACCCTGTAAACGACCGCATGATCGGCCAGACTATCTCGCACTACCATATCGTCGAAAAACTTGGCGGTGGTGGCATGGGCGTGGTCTACAAAGCTGAAGACACTGAACTCGGCCGCTTCGTCGCGCTCAAGTTTCTGCCCGACGAACTGGCACAGGATCCTCACGCTCTGGAACGATTTCGCCGCGAGGCTCGGGCTGCTTCCGCGCTGAATCATCCGAATATTTGCACCATCTACGAGATCGGCAGGGACGGCGAGCAATCCTTCATCGCCATGGAATTTCTTGAAGGGATGACGCTGAAGCACCGTATCGGCGGACGCGCCATCGAACTCGAAACCCTTCTCTCGCTCGCCATCGAGATCGCCGACGCGCTCGACGCCGCTCACGCCAAAGGAATCGTTCATCGCGACATCAAACCTGCAAATATATTTGTCACCACTCGCGGCCACGCCAAAGTGCTCGACTTCGGATTGGCGAAAGTCGCAAGCAGCAGCGGTTCGCACAGCCAGATGGCCGCCGCCAACACTCAGACCGCGGCTGACGAACAGCTCACCAGTCCCGGCATGGCGGTGGGCACCATCGCGTATATGTCGCCTGAACAGGTCCGTGCCAAAGAACTGGACGCGCGCACCGACCTGTTTTCCTTTGGTGCTGTGCTTTATGAAATGGCGACGGGATCGTTGCCTTTTCGCGGAGAAAGTTCGGGAGTCATCTTTGCTGCAATTCTCGAAAAAGATCCGGTGCCGCCTGTACGCATCAATCCTGACCTGCCGCCAGAATTGCAACACATCATCAGCGGCGCTCTGGAGAAAGACTGCAACCTGCGTTATCAGAGCGCGGCCGAGATGCGCGCAGAGTTGCAACGCCTGCGTCGGGACACGGATTCGCGCCGTTCCGCTGCGGTCGTCGAGACCGTTGCTTCGACGCCGGCTTCCGGCTCGCGCTCTCGCTCCGCCGTAACCACGCAGTTCCGACGGGGGACGCTTGAGCAGGAAAGACAAGATTCGTCCGGGAAGGCCGGGACTTCCAAAGCAGGAACGTGGATCTGGAAAGTTTCTGTCCCAGTGCTGATCCTGATCGCACTCATCGCAGCGGGACTCTATTACCGCTCTCGCCGAAGCCCCAAACTCACGGACAAAGACACCGTGGTACTCGCCGATTTCACCAACACCACCGGCGATACAGTTTTTGACGGCGCCTTGCGTCAGGCGCTTTCCGCGCAACTCGAGCAGTCGCCATTTCTGAATCTGCTTTCCGACTCGCGCATCGCTCAAACCCTGGCTTTAATGGCTCAACTCAAGGACGCCAGAGTCACGCATGAACTGGCGCGCGAAGTCTGCCAACGTACGGCAAGCGCCGCCGCGCTCCAGGGCTCGATCGCGCAAGTCGGCACGGAATATCTTCTAACTTTGAAGGCGGTGAATTGCTCGAACGGAGAGCCGCTGGCCAGCACCACAGCGCAAGCTCGCGACAAAAATCACGTTCTCGATGCCGTGGGAGAAATGGCAGCAGCGATGCGCGGCAAACTCGGCGAATCGCTCGCTTCCGTGCAAAAGTATGACGCGCCTGCGGAGAACGTAACCACTCCATCTCTCGAGGCTCTGCAAGCCTACAGCCTGGGTTACAAGGCGCAAGTAGTGAAAAGCGATTACGCCGCCGCGATCCCGTTTTTTCAGCGGGCGATCAGCCTCGATCCCAACTTCGCCATGGCTTACGCCCGGCTTGCGGCAAACTATTTCAACTTGAATCAGACGGTGCGCGCGGCCGAGGCCAGCCGCAAGGCTTTCGAACTTCGCGAACGCGTCAGCGAGCGCGAAAAATTCTATATCGCGTCGCATTATGGGCACTTTGTCACCGGTAATCTTGAAGAAGCGCGCAAGTCTTACGAACTGTGGGCGCAGACCTATCCCCGCGACTCCAGTCCCTCCAACAATCTTGCGGTCATCTACAACAATCTCGGAGATTACGCCAGCACTCTTGCCCGCGCTCAGCAGACTCTGCGGATGAACCCCGGAAGCGGCACAAGTTACAGCAATCTGGTCACGGCCTACCTCAGTGTCAATCGCCTCGATGAGGCCCGTACCACTGCAGATGAGGCAAAATCACGCAATCTCGATTCTCCTTTGAATCACGCCAATCTTTACCTTGTGGACTACCTTCAGCACGATGCCGCTGGGATGGAGCGAGAGGCGACTCAACTCATAGGCAAGCCGGGATACGAGGATGTCGCACTCTATTACCAATCGGAGACTGCCGCTTGCGGAGGCCAGTTTGCCAAGGCGAAGGAGTTGTCACAGCGTGCGGTCGAATCCGCGCAGCGCGCGGATGAAAAAGAGACCGCGGCTGGCTATGCGGCAGAAGCCGCGCTTCGGGCCGCGCTAGTAGGCGACATGACGGTCGCCAAGCAGCAGGCCCAGGCATCACTTCCACTCTCCGAAGGAGGCGACGTTAAGGCGATGTCGGCCATCGTGCTTGGGCTGGCCGGCGATTCCGCATCGGCCACGCGCGTGGCGGATGATCTGAACAAGCGCCTGCCCGAAGACACTATCGTTCAGTACGATTATTTGCCGATGATTCGCGCCGCCGTTGCGCTCCACAATGGCGCGCCGGAGAAAGCAATCGCCGCGCTCGCTCCCGCTGCCCAGTACGAACTCGGCGCCGCCTCGCAGAATTTAAATTTTCTTCTCTACCCTGTCTACCTGCGTGGCTTGTCAGATCTCGCGGCGAAACGCGGGGCCGATGCCACCGCTGAATTCCAGAAAATTCTCGACCATCCCGGCCTCGTGATCAATGAACCGATCGGCTCGCTCGCTGTATTGGGCCTGGGCCGGGCCTACGTTCTCGCCGGCGATTCGGCGAAGGCGCGCACGGAATATCAGAACTTTTTCGCGCTATGGAAAGACGCCGACCCAGGGATTCCGATTCTTCAGCAAGCCAAAGCAGAATATTCCCGGTTGAAATAGCATAGCTGCAGAAGAAGATTGGGACGCCGTAGGAGAATCGACTTTTGTGGAGACAGCCGCCCCGGCTGTCTGGCGGCCCAGGTTTATCGGGCCGCTTCTTTCGCCACGAAGATAATTCTCACCCTCGCGGCCATTTCGCCACAACTGTCGTCGAAATGCCTCCGCGCGGCCGAAAGTCTCCCTTCACCTCAGCCCATATCGGCTTCGCCCATCGCACCACATCTTCCAGCACGCGGTTCACAACATTCTCTTGAAAGATCCCCAAGTTGCGGTATGTCTGCAGATATTCTTTGTACGACTTCAATTCCAGGCAGACTTTGTCCGGCTGGTAACGCAGCGTGATCACGCCAAAATCCGGCAGTCCTGTCTTTGGGCAAACCGAAGTAAACTCCGGATCGTCGATCACGATTTCGTATCCAGGAAACTGGTTCGGCCAGGTTTCGATCTCGGGGAACTTGGCGTCCAACCCAGCAGCGGCGTGTTGAGGCGTGTAACGGCGCAATTTTGCCATGGAGATATTGTAACGTTTGCCCGACCTTGTCTCTTATGACCACTCGTCTCAAGCGAGCGGCGGCAAAGACCAATGGCATCCACCGCTTCCGGCCAGCATCTAAATGGGTATCGGCTAAGAAGAGGAGCGTGCTTCTTAGGCCCCGTGCGGTGGTAAATTAATGCTTGCAATTATCCCGCCGATACTCTGAAAGATAACCAGTTGGCAGCAACGAACAACTCGAATGGCAGGCCAGCAGGCAAGCGGCGCACTTGGGTGGTGGTTGGAGTACTGGCAGTGCTGGCCGTGATCCCGGTTTTTACGCGGCCGGGTCCGCTGCGAGTTCGCACGACCACAGTCGAGCGTGGTCCCATTCGAAGTCTCATCTCTACCAACGGGAAGGTTGAGCCCATTCAGAATTTCGAAGCCCACTCTCCGGTGCCCACGACGGTGAAGCGTCTGTTGGTGAAAGAAGGAGATCACGTTCGTAGTGGCCAATTGCTTCTGCAACTCGATGACGCCGATCTGCGCAGCCAGGCAGCTCGTGCTCAGGCTCAGATAAAAACCGCGCAGTCCAATCAGTCTGACCTCACGACCGGAGGGACGCAGGAAGAGCTTCTCACTCTGGATTCGGAGCTGATCAAAGCCCGTAATACCCGCGACGCCGCCCAACGCAGTCTCGAGGCCTTGCTCCGCCTCCAGCAAGAAGGTGCAGCGTCAGCCGGCGAGGTCAAGCAGGCTGAAGATGCATTGCAGCGCGCTCAGGCCGATACCACACTTCTCGAGCAAAAAAAGAAAGATCGCTACTCCAAGCCCGAAACCGAGAGAGTTCAGGCGCAGGGCGCGGAAGCCCAAGCCGCCTATGACGCAGCCGAAGACGCCTTGCAGAAATCCAGCGTGCGTGCCCCTTTCGACGGCATCGTCTACGCGCTTCCTGTAAAACAAGGCGCCTACGTGCAAACCGGCGATCTGTTATTACAGGAGGGCGATCTCTCCCACATGCTGGTGCGCACCTTCGTAGATGAACCCGACATCGGCCGCCTTGCCACCGGTCAAAAAATCGAAGTCACATGGGACGCGATCCCCGGCCGCATTTGGACCGGCGTAGTGAGCACGATCCCCGCGACAGTAAAACTTCGCGGCTCCCGCAACGTGGGCGAGGTCACGTGTACGGTCGATAACCACGATCTGCGCCTGCTCCCCAATGTCAATGTCGGCGTCACCGTCGTTACCGCCGAACACACTGGTGTGCTCACGCTGTTGCGCGAAGCTGTCCGCATGGACGATACCAAGCCTTATGTTTTCCAGGTGGTAGACGATAGACTCGTACGCCGCGAGGTCGAAATCTCTCTCCAGAATCTCACTCGCATAGAGGTCACAGCCGGTGTTCCGGAAAATGCCGTAGTGGCCTTGTCCGCGGTTGACTCCAAGCCTTTGAACGACGGTGTCCGCGTGAGGGTGGTTCCCGGTCCATGATATGGAGTAGCCCCTGGGATCGTCACCCTGCAACAGCGTCACCGGCCCTCAAAATTCTGGCGCATCGTGCGAGGCTAACCCTGCGGGCGACGTGGTTACTGATGGCCCTGTGTTCGATTGCGCCCTTCTCACTCGCAGCCGAGAATCCTCAAGACCTTCTGGCGGAAGGCCGCGTCGATCAAGCAATTCAGTTGCTTCAAGGGCAAATCCAGCGCGCCCCGAACGCCGACAGTTACAATCTATTGTGCCGCGCCTATTTTGAACTCGACGACTGGAACCCTGCAGTCTCGGCTTGCGAAACCGCTGTTTCAATCGAACCCGGCAACAGTCTCTATCACCTCTGGCTGGGTCGCGCGTATGGCGAGAAAGCCGATCGCGTCAATTTCCTAAGCGCAACCGGGCTGGCCAGAAAGGTTCGCTCCGAATTCGAGCGTGCGGTGGAACTCTCTCCCAGCAACTCTGAAGCCCGAACCGATCTTGCTGAGTTTTATCTCGAGGCTCCGGGGATCGTCGGCGGCGGAAAAGACAAGGCCCGCGCCCAGGCCAATCTGCTCATGCCTCTGAATCCGGCCCTGGCGCATTGGGTGATGGCACGCATGGCCGAAAAAAACAAAGACAACGCGATCGCCGAACAGGAGTATCGCGCCGCTGTCGAAGCCAGTCATGAGGGCGCTCGTGCCTTGGCGAACCTTGCCGGCTTTTATCGTCACATCAACCGAATCAATGACATGGAGCAGGCTTTACACACGCTGGAGTTGTCAAGGAATCTCGATCGCCCCGCGGCTCTCGTCGACGCCGCCCACATGTTGCTTCGCGCCGGAAATGATTATCCGTTGGCCATCCGTCTCATCCGTCGTTACCTTTCTTCCGGGACAACCGTGGAGGAATATCCCGTCTTCAAGGCTCACTATTTGCTTGGCGAGCTAGTCGAGAAACAAGGCGACACTTCCGCCGCTGCCGGCGAATACCGCGAAGCCACGGCCCTTGCCCGCAACTTCCGTCCTCCTCAGGATGCTTTGAAGCGTCTCGCGTCGAAGTCCCCTCCGCAGGAAGACAAATCCGCGGCTCGATGAATCCAGAGATGGTCGCGTCGAGAATGCCGACCCGACTCACCGATATCATTTCTCCTGCAGCAGAATCTCCGTAGAATCTTCCCAGCGAATGTGAGGGAAAACAATGAACCGTAAACCCTGCCGTGGTCCGCGCATTAATATATTTGTATCCACCTTCCTCCTACTCCTTCCCTCTTCCACGCTCGCCGAGACTGTAACCCTGCAGCGCGCGGTGGAACTCGCGCTAAAGCACGCGACCAGCATCGGCATCGCGTCTGCTGACCAGCAACACGCCTCAGCTAGCTACCGAGAGTTGCGCAACAGCTACATCCCACAACTGAGTGCAGGAGCTGGAAT
>JBAPOI010000283.1:0-3934 GCA_049279555.1 Candidatus Sulfotelmatobacter sp. | reverse complement strand
CCTTGCTTCGGACAGGGGGAATGAACTATCTGTTCACCACATGAACAAAAGCGCAGCTTGACCGGCGCATAACCTACCGGGTAGGTTATGCGGGCCGGGAGAGGCACGTCGTCGCTCTGGCAACGCATCCAACGAAAGGAAGGGTCAACTATGGATGAGCTGGACGAAAAGCTGGAAGAGGCCATATGCGAATATCTTTTCGCTGACACGGCGTATCAAATGGCGCTTTTGGCATTTATCAGGCGCTCTCGGCCATTGGAGGGGATAATGCTTATACGTGAACTTTCTGAACTACTTAGACACCATCGCCAAGTAATTGAAAGGATGGAATGAATCATGGGAAAAAAAAAAGGCGGAACCGTTGCCACCACGGAAGCGGTGTACCGCGTGCAATTCTTCGATGCGAACTGGAACGAATGCGAGTTCCTTCGCCGCGAAGGCCCTATGCCGAAAATGCTGCTCGAAATCGCGATGTGGGTGCGATCGCGCGAGAACGACCAAAACGACAATGACATGATCGTGTTTTCGATTTACTACAACGTTCCGTTCATAACCGTAGAGGAGATCACGCATGGCAAGACAGAAAAGCGGGCATACTGCAGAGACGAATGGGCACCTTCAGAGCGCGGCGAAAGTCCAGGTAGCCCCGATATTGCAGGATCGCATTAAGGTTCAGCTGTCCGACGAAATGGGCAAGGATAAGTATCCGAACCTATACGCGCATATCGACCCGATCTATGACGGCTTGACGATCCGCCGTCAAGCTGGGCGTCTTTCGATCATGGTCGATGGGAGCTATTATCGCGTAACGCTTAGCTGTCCCACGGAGAAAATCCAAACTATTTTCATCCTGGAGTCTCTCGTCGATTTGCTCGAAAACGTTGAGAAAAGCCTGGCGGAAGGCAAGCAAGTGTATTCCCCCGTGTTTGATCGTTCGAAAAAAAGCAAGCCAACGCTGGACGATCTCATACAATGAGCCGCACAGGGGGAATGAACGGGAGGAGTCGGGTGAGCCCCGCCTGTGTTACCTCCCTTCATTCTTTTCCGCGACTCACCCCCTCGGTGCCGAGCCGTCCGGTATGGATACCAGACGGCTCTTTTCTTTTGACGGTCCCCCACCTCCCCTTTTCAACGCGTGCAAATCTTTAAGTAGGCATTTAGGTATTTTATCCTATCTCAGTGAATTTACCTATTACGTGTTTTTTAGTAAGATTATTTACTTACAGTAACACTACCTAAATAGTACATACTACCTATTAGATGTTTTAACCTAGTTTACCTGTCCTTAAGAATAATCAATGGCTGTCAAGATTTCCGTGTTGACATGTACGTCCTTTTGCTTAATATGAACATATGAACACTTTCGGCACATTGTCACGTCGAAGTGTAAGTATCCTGAGTTTCTTGGCAGATGGCACGAGAACCCCGTGCGTCTTGCACGATCCTGCAGGGTGATAATATCCCAGAGGGGTTCAGAGGTGCCAAATTATGCCATACGTTCCTGTCATTGGTTCAATAGCTGAAGTTAAATTGTTCGGCAACATCGCCGCTGCTGGCGGCAACTCCGTCAACACGTTGAACATCTTCCATTTCCGCCTTTCGGCACTCGGTTCGGCTGTAACGAAGGGGGCGCTCAACAACGCCTTTGCAACAAACATCATTGTGCCGTATGCAACGGCATGCAATGTGCGTTGGTCCGCAATCAACTCAACGGCCAGGTTCGTGAACGATGCTACCGATGTTGAATTCTCAACCACCAGCCCTGCCGTTGGGTTAGTCGCTACCGATTCGCTCCCAACCGACACATGCGTTTCGATGCTGTTCAGGACAGCTCTGCGCGGCAAACGGTATCGGGGTGGAAAGCGATGGGCGGCGGCAAGTGAAGCGGACACCACGGGCGACGTGTTGACTGGCGCAGGGCTTGCAAGATGGCAGACCCTGCAGACGGCTTGCAATCTCCCATTCAACGACGCGAACGGCAACACATGGACTCCGAGCGTCCTAAGCCGATTCCTTAGTCAGCTTGCGGTAAATCCGACAACTGTAATCGCAAACGACGTTACTGTAGTTCTCCTGAATCTCAACATTGGTACAATGAGAGGAAGGAAAATCGCTACGGTTCGTTGATGATACTTTTCTCTTACCTCTACGGAGTAATAAGCAATGCTCGACTTCTCTTTGCCGGCGTTATCGCCGGACCTCTCGCTTCAGATGGCCATTGTCAATAATCTATTCTGGGTCGATGGCCCTGATGGCGCTCAAAGAACCCAATATGGGGCCATTGCTCCGCCTCTGCAGTCTTATGACTATTTCGCCCCTGTCAATGAATGCCAGGGGTATTCTATCGCGCTATGGCCAAACCTTTGCGTCATTCAGATTCAAGGATGTAACTTGCCAGGACAAGGGGCCAGATATGAGGCGAGCTGGCGATATGGTACGGACATGCCGCAATATGGTGGGCTTAACTCTGGTCTCTATGGCATGGAGCAAATCATCAATGCCCAACTGTTGTCGCGAAATGCCTATAGCCGTCAACGAGTAATTATAGTAGGACATTCCTTAGGCGGCGCGCTTGCGGAATGTCTTGCGTACTTTGCTCTCGCGCAAACTGGCCTTTTAGCTCTAAGTGTTATCACTTATGGTTCCCCAAGGCCTGGTTGGCAAGCGTTTTGCAATACGCTTTCTGGTGTTGACATTTGCAGATGGATGAACGATGACGATCCCGTCCCATGCGTTCCCCCGCGCCAGAATCAGGCCGGATTGTATTTCGCGACTCTGAACAATCCTGGTCGATTGGCGGCTAATGCCTATGTCCAAACACGGGGCGGATTGGAACTATTCACGGACGGTTCTGCTGCAGCTGCAGATACTCCCGGCCCGGCCTCCATCAGTCTACAGACCAATCTCGCCGCCTGGCTTATCTCTGTAATCCAGAACGTTGCAACTCATCATTCAATGCCGGAGTACATTAACCGACTACAGGCGCGGCAAACCAGTTCGCTTGTCGCTGTTCCGGCACCCCCTGGCTCAACACATTCCGGTACTCCAGTTCGCCAAAGTCAACACCTTATGCAGCAAATTGCTTCCGAAGCTTTGGCGACTCTAAGGGCGAACACGGTGGCAGGAAACATCGACCCAGTCGTCATCCCAGATGGCAAAGCATTTACCTATGCCAAAGAAGGAGGGGTATGGGTTACTTTGCTTAGAGGTTCATTGTTTTCTATAGGGCCAACTCGACGCGCAGCATCAGGCCTAGCTGCTCGCGGAAATCGCTTCTTGGATCGACTGCAGTCTGAGGGGCAAGTCAATACTGAAGCCTTAGAGTTAGCATTGTCGGATTATCTCGCCGATGCTACGGATCCAAACCAAGGCTTTCGTCCGGTCATGAGAACCTAGGTCTTTCTGAAAAAGACATTATGATAATAATAAATCTCAGGTGTTGAAATGGCTTTCACTTTGCCGGTTTTTAACCTCACGGTCAATCGTTGGATTGCAGGGAACACGCCTGCAGCTGGGCCCGCTGACGAAGCGCTTGCTGCGCAGTGGTACGTTGACAGTCGAGACGAAGGCAATTACTTTATCAGAATGTTGCGCCTACCTTGGAATAGCTGGGCAGGTACTCTAACGGCTTATGAGGTTCTCTCACTTCCTTACAATACGGCCGACATTTTCGAGATACCAGCCGGCTCTGCTCGCTATTACAGAGCCTATCGCGCAGAAGCAACTCATCTTGGATTCTCTAATCAATATCTGACTGTGTATTGCATAAGAGCGAACACAGACGGGTCGGAGACTCTCAAAGACACGTTCCCGTGACGCATCTCAGACAGCATGTCTCGCTTTCCGCCGTCGTGATGATCGACGGCGTTCCTTTTGCGCAACTCACACAAAACGGCGCGTTCATTCCCCCTGTCCGAAGACGGGCTAACCTTGC
>JBAPOI010000282.1:0-5547 GCA_049279555.1 Candidatus Sulfotelmatobacter sp. | reverse complement strand
GTCCAAGGGATTTCCAGTCTGGCTGAAATCGCCTTGCAGTTGGATCACTTCCGAGGCGGCAGACCGTGTCCCCAATCCAACCTGCAGTCCCGCCACCAGCGTGGTCTGCTGCGTTGCTGCCGCACCCGGCATGATTAGATTCTGATAGATGAGATCTTCAAACTGCAGCCGGCGGCTGCGAAAGCCGGCCGTGCTCGAGTTCGAAAGATTGTTCGCAATGTTATCCAGGTTGAGTTCCTGAGCGGTCATGCCGCTGGCAGCGGTGTACAGCGCGCGAATCATATTTCTTCTCCGGGAAAATTTTCTGCGGGCTAGACCTTCGGCAAATCCTGTACTGCAATCTGGTTCAACGACCCATCGATCGCGGTAAGAGCCCGCGCCAGCATGTCGGTGTTGCGCTGCACCATAATTAACTGGACCACGCCCTCGGTCGGACTCACGTTCGATCCTTCAAGAGCGCCTTGATGCACCGACGACGTCGTCGGAATCAGCGCGGAGTTCGGGGGCGCGCTGTAGTTGGCATCGCCCAACGCCGTCAGATTTGTGGCCGGCGAAAATTCCGCCAGTCGCAGCTTGTCGACAACTGCGCCTTCCACTGAGATCGTGCCATCCGAACTGATTGCGACACTTCCGTTCGGCAGGGTCACCGGACCGAGTTCTCCCAGCACGGGATTGCCCTGGCTCGTTACCAGCAATCGTTCGGCCGTAAGGTGCATATCCCCGGCGCGTGTATATAAAGTGTCTGGCCCTTGCTGCACTTCTAGAAATCCGCCGCCGCCAATGCCGACATCGAGTGGGTTCCCGGTCGCAACCAGATTGCCCGGAGTAAGATCGAGCCGGCTGCCGCTGAGCACGCCAAAATTGTTGACTGCAGAATTGAGCGCGCTTGCGCTCACCCATCCCGTGCTTCCCGTCAGCAGAGAACGAAACGTTGACTGCTGTCCGCGATAGCCAGTAGTCGCCAGGTTGGCGATATTGTGGGCGACTAGCTCCAAGGCTTGACTCTGCGCGGCAAGGCCGGCTGTAGCTGCATAGTAACCGCTGTCCATGTAGATTGGCTCCGTCCAACATGGAAGAGCACGCAGCACTCCATCTGGGAAGAGGCGGGAAAACTTATCTGTAAGGAATGAAAGCCTGACGAAAATTAGACTCGAAGAAAATTCTTAAAATGACCAGGGCCGGGAGAATATCTTGCCGACTAGAAAGGTGCCTACCGGCAAAATCTTCCAGAATCAGGCCACACTCACGCCGATGACCGGTTCTACGACAAACCTTTAATCTCAAGCGCAGCCAGCAACATCGCTCCCTCAAATAAAAAACCTGTTTGCATCCTGCGCGAGTTCGGTGAGGAGTGGAATTTATAGTTTCCACCTTTGATGACTGTAGGGACGGAAAGCAGGCAATTATCCCCCATGCCGGGAATTTTTATTTTGAAATTTCCCGCAACCATGTTGCAGACTTCGCCCAGCGCATCCCAGGTCTCAATTCCAGATTTTTCAACTTCCGTTCCAAGCATCTTCGACGCCATGCGAATTGCCGACGGAGTGGCGCATTGGATGGTCACAAGGCCGCACATCTTCCCGGCCAGCCCCACCATCGTGGTGATATCGAGTCCCACATCGCTCAGCGGCTGAGGCGCCATCTCAAGCTGGCTGCCCAGCATCAGATCGAAGACTTCGCGTGAGGCGAGTTCGAGCAAGGGGATCCAGTTCTCGATAGCTTCCTGCACTGCCACATCACTGTTGTGCGGCGTCATGATTTTTCCGAAAATCGAACTCGTCCTCAGGGATTATCGGCAAGAGTAGACGGGACTTTAGACTGCGGCTGCCGCGGCTTCGATGGGGCGAAGCGGCGCATTGTGCATTATGTGCGCGGGGGCGCGCAGGATCACATTGACCGCGTCTTTCCGGAACCGCTCCAGGCGCACCCACAGATGTTCTCCACATCTTGCGAGCCGGACCTCCTGCGCTCGAACGTTTGCGGTGTAGCTGCCGATGATATGCGCACACTCGACGCCATTTTGCACTCCGTCAAAGACCACATCGCCCGCTGTATGGTGTTGGGCCAGCGCCTGCAAACCCCTTTGCAGCGCGGCCGGAGATACCACGCAAGGCTGGGTATGACACCCCAGCATCTGCTCTACTGCATAAAGCGTGGTGTAATCGATCCCATCGCTGAAGGCAATGAGAAGTGTCGATGTAGATTTCACAAACTCCACCGGAATCATCTGGAAGGCTTCGAGCAATAGCAGCGGAACCCCGGTAAATCGTGCCGCGCCCAGCGTCTCCACTCCGGTTCGCAGCACGGGGCAAGACCACTGCCGGGCTAAAGCAGCCGTGACTTGCGGCTCGGTGACGAAGCCCAGTTGTTGCAGCCATTCGCCGATTTTTCCACGCCCGGCGGCACGCTGTGCCTCGAGCGTGGATTTCAGTTGCGCAGCCGTGAGTTGCTGCCTCGACAGAAGCAGCAATCCCAGGGGAACCCGATGCGACGACACCGGTTCCAGGCGCGGAAGCGTACGCCCTCGCCGAAGAATTTCTACGAGAACGTGCTCTAAACATTCCGGCCGGCAATACCAGCTTCCCTGCATCCGCGTGCCGCGCTTCCGGCGGCGCATGCGGTTCCAGCGGCTATGCGCGTGAATGCAGCCGGCATAAGCGCATCGTGGCGCAAGTTTTTCGCATAGAGCACCGCAGGCAGCGCTCCACGATGCGATGATCTTGACCAGCGAGCTCATGACGGAGTCCTGCCAGCTTCGAGTGGACTTACATCCGTCACCCGCAGGCCGTAGTCTCCGTTGATCACCACAACCTCTCCGCGCGCGACCAACTTTCCATCGAGCAATAAATCGACCGGCTCCGCCACTTTGCGGTCGAGTTCAATCACGGCGCCGGGGTTTAGATCGAGCACCTCCCGCAGCAGCATCTGTCTTGACCCGAAGCGCAGCGTCAGGCCTAGCTGAACATCCATCAACAGATCCAGAGCGCGCGTGCCGGTTCCCGGCGCGGAATCGGGCGCTGGAATAGATGGAGAAGATGGAGAGGATGGAACAGGTGGAGCGGAAGCCGCAGCCTTAGCGGTTTCCGACTTTTCCCGCAACTCCACTACCAGAGCCGCACTCAGGCCAAATTCCATCGTCAAGCCCGCCAGGCCTTCTTCTCCGGCATGTAGCCAGAACGACGCCGCCGGCTGCCATGACGGAGGCGCAGCGGCAAGTTCCACCCGCAGTTGACTTTCTCCCCAGCGCGCCTTTGCGCTCGTCGCCACCACGCCGGCAACCTGCCGCAGCAGTTCGACCGCGGCCTCGCGATGATCTGCCGTTAGCTCCACCTCGGGCGCGTCCGGCTCGCTCATCAAGGCTTGTGCCATGCGAAGCACGGTAGGTGGCGGCAGGCGCAAGCTCATCTCCCCGCGCAAGCTGCCGGTGGATGTAACCACAGCCCACAGATCGCCTTCCGCTGCGGGTGGAAGATCGGCAGGGGCAGCCGGGCTGATCGCGCTCGGAACCGCCGAGCCCTTGATTTGCCCCACCACCTGGGAAAAGCTTTCCGACCAGATCTGGATGTATTCGGCCGGCGCGGGTTCGAGGGCGGGAGCGGCGGCTTCCGTCATTTCTTTTCATCCTTGGGATTCATCTCGTCCGCTTCCGTAGAAGTTTCTTCTTCCGCAACCGGCTCAAGCACCTGCGCTGCGCGGACGTGGCCGCTACGCGAGGGCATTGCGGTAAGCATCTCGACCCCTGCCACCGAGACCGAGGCCGGCTTGCTCACGGCCCGCCGCAGGGGAAGCAATTGTCCCGGAGAGAGTTCGGTCAATTCGCTTACGGTCGCGGCCAAGCCGTCGACACCCAACTCCACGGGGAAGGGGCAATCCAGCACGCAACGCTTCACCCGCTCCCGCCACTGGCTGCGGCGGCGCGGCCGGTACTCGCTCGATTCCGCGGAGATCTTGCGCAGCAGGGCGTGGGAAACCGATACCGGAACCGCGAGATTCAATCCCCCTCGCACCTCGAGCATGGTGATTTCAAAACTCAGCGATAGAGTCTTCTCGCCCAGCCCCATCAGGCGCTGCGCATCCGCTAGTCCCACCCGCTTCTCGAAGTCCACCTGAAGGTTCACCGCCTGCCACGCCGCGCCCAGGTCGCGGCACACGATGCGGGCCACGCTTTCGACAATTTGTTCTTCGATCTCGGTGGGCTCGCGCGTGACCGCAAAAGCTTTGCCTTCGCCGCCCAGCAGCAGATCGACAATCGGTAGCGCAACTTTCAGGTCCAATTGCAGCGCGCCAATCACACCCATCGGCTCGAGTCGGCAGGATGCCAGATAGGTGATCTCCGGAACGCGTTCCAGAAATTCGCGGTAGGTGAGGTGCTCGGCGGAAACCAGGGTTGCGGCAAAGACCACCCGCAAATACGCGCCGAGCGAGTGCGTCAGGCTGCGGGCAAAGCCTTCGTGCAGCGAGGTGATGGCTTGCAGTTGCTCGCGCCGGATCTGGCCCGCCCGGCGCACATCCCAGGGCTCGACTTTGGGTTCCTTGGCCTTGCCCGCGTCGGCGCCGCCGCTGCGCGCCGCCCGTACCATGGCATCGATCTGTTCCTGGTTGAGCTCGTTCTGCACGCTGCCGCTTCCTTTTCCCGCCTTCTCTGCTTTCCCCGCTCGATTCGCCAACGCCGCTTAGTGTCCGCCGCTGGCCGCCGCCCGTGCTTCCGGCTTGGCAGCTCCCATGAGATCTTCGAGCCGTGCCCGCAGCCGCACCACGGCGAGGGAATGGATCTGCGATACCCGCGATTCTCCGATGCCGAGCACCACTCCTACTTCCTTCATGGTGAGTTCCTCAAAGTAGTAAAGCGATAGCACCTGCTGCTGTTTCTCCGGCAACTCGGCCACGGCGCGGGTCAGTAGTTCTTTCATCTCGGAGCGCATGCAGCGGAAAAACGGAGTGTCCTCGGGAGCGTTCGGCAGATAGTCGCAGAGATCCTCCTCTTTGCCGTCCCACGGAGACTCCAGGTGAAGGCTGCCCACTTCGAGGCCATCGAGTTCGGTGAGCAACTGCTGAAATTCCCGCAGCTCCAAATGCATCTCTGCCGCGATCTCAACTTCCGTGGGAGCGCGGCTCAGAGCCATGCTTAGCTTGCGCTGCGCTTCTTCCACGCTGCGCGCCTTGCGCCGCAACTCGCGCGGCCCCCAATCCATCTCCCGCAGGCTGTCGAGGATCGCGCCCCGGATGCGGAACTTGGCATAAGACCCGAACTGCACGTGCTTGGAGCGGTCGAACTTGTTCAGCGCATCCATTAGCCCGATCACTCCGGCGTGCACCAAATCTTCGAGCGGAACGTGCCGCGGCAGGCGTTCATGAATGCGCCGCGCCAGGTAGCGCACCTGCGGCAATTGTTCGAGCAGAATGCGGTCGCGCTCTTCTTTGTCCTGCCAGGTGGTGTAGGCTTGCGCCGTATTCTTGCTCATGGCTGCGCTTCCTTTTTCTTGGTCTGTCTCTTTTTCCGTTTCTTGGTCCATTTCTTTTTCCATTGTCCGTTTCCCGATCAGTGCA
>JBAPOI010000281.1:0-2037 GCA_049279555.1 Candidatus Sulfotelmatobacter sp. | reverse complement strand
CCCCGGGAGGGCACATCGCCCTACCGAGACGTCTGCCGGCAAACGCAGGCGGCGCACCACAGAGCCTCGCCGACGCCAAGCTGCCGCGGCTCGCACATCCCCTATTGGCCGAAAGCGACATCTATTGGGACCGAATAGAGTCGATCGCGACCGATGGGATCGAAGAGGTCTTCGACCTTACCGTTCCGGGTGCCCACAACTTCGTCGCCGAGGACGTCATCGTCCACAACTCCATCGAGCAGGACGCCGATCTGGTGGCGTTCATCTACCGCGACGAGATCTACAATCCGACCGACGAGAACAAGGGGCTGGCGGAGCTGATCATCGCCAAGCACCGCAACGGCGAGACCGGGACAATCGAACTGGTGTTCCTGGGCGACACCACCAGCTTCCGCAACCTCGACCGTCACGGTGGGCCGCCGGCAGCGCCGTTCTAGCGTTCTGGGTCAAGAGGCCCGCCGAAAGGCGGCGCCTCCTCCACACCTCTAGCCGGCCCTGGCTGTATCTACGCGAGGTATATGCTGTGCCGTGGAGGTAATGGCCCGTGGCGGATCATGCCAAACTGTTCAAGAGTGGCGGCAGCCAGGCGGTCCGGCTGCCCAAGGAGTACCGCTTCCCGGATGCAGAGGAGGTGGTGATCTACCGTCAGGGGCGCCGGGTCATCCTGGAACCAATGCAGCGGGGCTCCCTCATGCCGTTGTTGCGACCCTGAGGCTACGCGCAAATATAAATATTGCCATGTACGACCTGACGGCCTAGGGCAATTGAATCCTATCAAGGCGGATGCACAAAAGGGCGGCACAAATGGAAGAGTCAGTCGAGCGGCCCGCACTGTATTATCCCTACATCCACATCAGAAGTGAACACTGGCTGAAAGCAACGCTTCTTTGCGTACCCTCCGTGAAGCGAATCGTTCCTGAGAGCTACACGCCTGAAGATACGCCACAAATCGCCAAGTATGTCAACATCGAAGGACCAAACGGCAAGCTTTTACAGGGAGTGCCTGCATTCTCGCTTGGCGCCAATGCTGCCCAGCAACGTTTGCTCGAGGAGCTGCGCGCGAATGAAGGCCTAATCCGCGGTAAATTCACGCGCGGCCAGACTTCGATGCCAGATAGCTACTGGATCCACGATGAAAAGTTTAATCACGAACTACTGGACTATCTCAGCGAGCGTGATCTAGCGTGGCACAGCCATCCCAATAATGCCTACGGCCATCGCACATGGTATGCCCTTCACCCTACGTTGGGCAGCGCGATCATGACGACGATCGGTCTAAGCATCGCACGCGAGCAGAAATACGACATTGTTACACCAAGCGCCAAGTTTCACGAAACACTCCTCACCACCAAAGAGTCCTCGGTTTTTGATGCGCTCCTGACCAGCAAGGACGCGGCTTCAAATCCGACGACAGCGCAGACTCGTAACGAGATGGGCCAACTTGTCGTTACACTAACGGGAGTTAACTTCCAGGCGCTTAACCCCGAAGACATCCCCGAGCTACAAGCATCGAGACACTTTGGCGAATTTCAGCGGCTTATTCGTAACAGAGCACCGAGTGTCGGGCCTGATGTCGATTATGATGAGTACCACAAAAGCTTATTGTCTCAGGCCACGGAGATCATCAACACCTGGCATGAAACCCGAAGAGAGGTTAGCAGTGAGATTAGGCAGGCTCTCTTTGAACAGACCCTGCTGCTTTCCGCCGAGGCTATCAAACACTTGTTGGCGCATACCGAGACTATAGAACTAGTCGCTGCAGGAGGCGTTGCAGTCGGTCTTCTGGCCCAAAAAGGATTGAGCATCATAAGAAAGCGGCGCGCTGGGAGCCCCTATCAATACCTCACCCAAATAATAAACGCTCAGAGTGAGCTGCTGCGTGCGACGTTCCCGCTCGGCCTCGAACAGTAGTCGGTATGATCCGCTTTGAGAGTCAAGCCGGCCCGTGGAGCTAGCGCTACATTTCACCGTCCCTCTTGACAAGCTTTCCGGGCCTCCCTGCACGAATAGCCTCAAATCCGCGCTCGAATGGACCCG
>JBAPOI010000280.1:0-1868 GCA_049279555.1 Candidatus Sulfotelmatobacter sp. | reverse complement strand
AATCGACTGCTCGATGATTGGTTTCCCGTTTGCATCTTTTGGAGCAATTTGATTGAACACGATGGGAATCCATCGGCCGATTGCGAGATTGGAAAGCCCAGTGCGCATCGCGGGGTCGCCGGAGATGATGCCATTGAAAACCGTAGGATATCGCTGCGAAAAAATCATGCCCTCGCGGCCGCCCGTAGAGCATCCAGAAAAATACGAAAAGGCTGCCGGCTTGCCATAGTGTTGCGCGATGAGTTGTTTGGCTAATGCAGCGACCTCAGCATTCGCGAGGTACGCAAAGTCGAGATGTGCTTGCTGATCGCGCATGAAACCAAAATCAAATCCCGGGTGATGGCTCTTATGACCTGTATCTGTGCTTACAACGGCGAATCCGCGTATGAGCCCAGGCGTGTCTCCGGCAGCGTTCAATCCAAGGGGAGGCATTACGATACCGTTGCTTCCAGCGCCGCCTTGCATCAGAAAATCGCCGTTCCATCGGTCGGGCATGGCCAGAGCGAAGGTGATTCCAAACTCTTCTCCGTCAATTCCGGTGCGCCGGTTCATTACACCTTCGACTCGGCAATATGAAGGCAGAGGCGCAGTGTGAGTCTGGTTCCAGGGAATCTCCTCGGTGGTTCCGGCAGCAATGGCCGCCACTTTGGTGATTTCCACATTCTCGGCTTTGAAGTTTGTCAGCTTCGCGCAGGAGTTCGGTTCCTGTGCCCAACCACAAATAGTCGAGACACATATCAAAAGCATGTTTCTTAAGAATCTCGTATGCATATCGCCTCAATCTCTGAACCGCTCGTCAAGCTCGCGTGAAACATTTGCGCATCCCTTCACGATCAGGGCTAGCGCAACAATTATTCCGGCAGAATGATTTGTCCTCTGACCTCAAAATTCCCCAGTTCGGCACCGTGGCTACGTTCCGAGCAGCGATCGAAGAAGTCGCATTCACCGGACGCGTAGTGTACATCGGATACGCAAAGGCACGGGTCTGTGCGAAACTAGGCTGCTCGTTCAAAAGGAATTGGATATTGTCGGCTCCAGAAATGCTCAAACCGGCGGATTTCGGAGCCGTGATCAAGCTTCCGGAAGCGCAGACGTTCCCCGTTAATCAAGCCGTGAGTCGGGTTGTTCCCCTTGAGCAAGCAGCGGATGCGCTGCACTCCTGGAGCGACAATCCATCACGTTTCAGAAAGATTATGGTCAACATGGATTGCTGTTCTTTTTAGAGCCGCATTGCTGCTCGACCAGAAAATTGCTGCCGAATTGAACTGGCAGAAATCGACTATGCATCTGACGAAAGGGCAATCATGCTTTCACCTCGTTTACTCTCATTTCTCAAAGTTGGCACGATTTTATTACTGTCGTCTGCGGTTTGTATGGCGCACGCTCAGAGTGTCACGGTTCCAACCGCCACTCAGGATCCGGCAAGCATCGATCAAATCTGGCAGAAAGGGAGCAGCAAATACGATTCAGAGCGCGCTACCTTGCTGAAGATAGTCGACAGCCTGGATCAACAGGGTCCGTTCCGAACCGACTGGGAATCACTTCAGAAGTATGAAGTGCCCGCATGGTACAAGGACGCAAAGTTTGGCATTTTCATCCATTGGGGAGCCTACTCCGTCCCTGCTTTCGGCAACGAATGGTATCCGCGAAATATGTACGTGCCGGAATCGCCGGAATATAAGCATCACGTGGCGACTTATGGTTCTCAGGACAAGTTCGGCTACAAAGATTTTCTGCCTATGTTTAAAGCCGAACACTTCGATCCAGCTGCTTGGGCAGAACTATTCAAAAAATCAGGTGCGAAGTACGTCGTGCCTGTGGCGGAGCACCACGATGGCTTTGCCATGTACGACAGCGGATTGAGCGAC
>JBAPOI010000279.1:0-5219 GCA_049279555.1 Candidatus Sulfotelmatobacter sp. | reverse complement strand
TTTCGGAGGACTGCTGATCATGATGGGGCAACACGCCCGCTCAGAAGTGTTGTTCTACTACTTCCGTCTGGAAGATCAAGTTCCCGAACATCATCTGCTGCGGCTGATCGACCAGCACATCAGTTTCGAGTTTGTGCGGCAACAACTGAAAGACAGCTACAGTGAGACCGGTCGGCCGTCAATTGATCCTGAGCTGCTGCTGCTGCGCATTCTTCTGATCGGCTATCTGTACGGCATCACCAGCGAGCGCAAGCTGGTGGAAGAACTGCGCATGCATCTGGCGTGGCGCTGGTTCATCGGGCTCAGCTTCGATCAGGAGATCCCACATCACTCGACGTTCTCCAAGAACCGGCACGGGCGGTTTCAGGAGTCGAAGCTGTTCGAGCGGTTGTTTGAACAGATCGTGCGGCAGTGTGTGGAAGTGGGGCTGGTGCAGGGCAAGCACCTGTCGGTGGATGGCAGCTTCGTGAAGCGCACGCGGCCAAGGAGAGCCGCATTCCGCGGGAACAGCTGGCGGAAGGCAGCCCAGGTGCATCAGACCGTACGCCAATATCTGCGGGAAGTGGAACAGCAGAATCCGGGGGGAAGAACCGGTGCATGAGCAAGATCAGTGTCGACCACCGATCCGGACTCGACCTATGCCACGAAAGGCGGCACGCCGCCCGGCTTGGTTACTACGACAACTATCTGGTGGACAACGACAGCTGCGTGATTGTCGGAGTGCAAGCGACTGCCGCACGCATGAGTCAGGAGATGGTGGCCGCGCAGATATGCTGACCCGTTTCGCCGAGTGGCAAGGACGAGCGCCCGAATCGGTGGCCGCCGACACGACGTGCGGGAGCGGGGAGTTCCTGCAATGGTTGGCGGATCGGCACGTGTGCTAAGAGCGCAATGCACGAGCGCAGCCTTCCGCCGTCTTGCCATTCACATGCATGAGCCGGTTCGGCAACGGACACGCGAACTGGCCAACACGCCAGAGTTTGCGCAGGCACAACGGCAGAAGAAAAAATAGAAGCCCTATTCGCGGAACTCAAGAATCAGATCGGACTGCGTCGCTTGCGCCTGCGCAGACTGAAGTTCGTGCGGGAGTTCTTCCTGGTAGCGGCGGCTCAAAACATCAAGCGACGGGTGCGGTTCCTCAGCCAACCAACAACGCCCGGTTCTGCCAGCTACCACGTAGCCGAACGGAGAACAGAAGGACTCGGCCCACACACTCCCAGGCGAAACAACGTTTCTGTTGACGCACTTTTTCAACACCCACGGACGTTATCATTCACTATCCTGACGAAAGGGCAAGCGCCGAGATGGTGGGGTGGTGGCTGAATCTGGTTGCAGCTCAAATTCAGCCATTACCGATGGTGGGGATGCAATCGAATTCCACGATCTAGGCGACGCTGCTTTTATCCGCCGAGCAAGTTAGTGCGATAAGATCTCCTTCAATGCACACTCAATCCTATCCACCTCTTCGCGGATAATTCGAATTGACTGCTGGTTTCTTACCGGGTGAGCTGAGGGGGTGATTCCTTCCAGCGCGCCGCGGATTTGACGATTACGAGCCGAAATGAAGTTTAGGCTTGCGCTTCTTTGTTTGCGATTTCGGTACGCATTACCAGCGAACTTAATGGCGAGCCAGCAAAGAACCAAACCGACAAAACCCTCGATCGGAATGCGATCGGTTGCGCCATCAAACTCGAAGAACAAGAGTCGATAGACTGCTTCGCCCATCCCAAACGATGCAAACAATACAATTGCCCCGAACAAATACACTTTCAAGCGCTCTGCTGGTTGAAAGCGCAGGGAGTCGTCGCTTTTGTCACGCATACGCACAAAACTGATCCGCCACACTTACCCCAAACGATGGGTCAATGTTCAAAGCCTGTCACAATTTTCGCAACTCCGAGTCCAATCCAGAACAGGCGATGGCCCAAACCGTCCTCGTGTCGTGGCAATCTCAAGCTCATGGTAAGGCCGCCACAAGTGAGTACTAACCTCGCTAAGTCGATTACATCACTCAGCGCCGCCAGTTCTCCTGCTAACTTCCACCTAAAATAGCCCGAAATGCAACTTGCTCCACGGAATGTCAACAGAGCCGTTACATCCGTCTTAGTGTGTCGTGTATTCTACAACTTCTTCGCGTTCGCCAAACCTACTTTGGAGTAAAATCTGCCGCTCTTATGTCGGCGACGTTCCGAATGGAAACAGTGCATCGAGAGACGGTTCGGTCAAGCGGATTGGGGTTCAGTCGCGGCCGTGTTCTCCACCAAGGCGAACAAAGAGTTCATTGTAGGCGGATATCATCGTGGATGTTTATTGCGATTTAGCGAGAGAGCGGTCTGCTATCTGATATCCATACGCTTACCGTTGGGAAAGTGCGGGATAGGGGACAGGATATGGACTGCTGAGAGATCGCAGACTTTACAGCACAGCTTCAAGTGGTTGGCCACTCTATCCAGTACCCTCAAGTACCCTGCGCTCACAAATCGTCGACATTCGGTTGGGGGTAGTTAGATTGCGCCCCCCGGCGTATAAACAGATAGAGTCAGGTCTATAAGTGAGGTAATTTGTCCGGTATCGCCGTGACTGACCTCAAAAGGATTTCGCGGATAGATGCCGAGTCAGTTGATTTCTGACTCGGCTGTCCGAATAAACCTGCTTACCTTCCTAATCCCCCCGATGATTTCAAGCTTCGTCATGAGCGCGGTTCCGAAACGCAATCATAACGGCTTATGCTGTCGATTTTCGGTCTCCCGAACGACTATCTGATAACAGAACGATGAGCTACAGCTCTGAGTCACAGCGAACAAGGAGTCACAAGAAACAAGGATGGATGGATGAAATACATCTGTTTGGGATACCTCGAGCCAGGAAAATTCGAAGGGATGACCGAGGACGAGCGACGCGCAACGTTCGACGATTGCTTTGAGTACAACGACCATCTGCGCGCCAACGGACATCTTGTCGCCGAAGTCCTCTTCAGCCTCCGGAGACCGCGTTGACCCTGTACTGGAAAAACGGCAAAGTCGCGACGACCGACGGCCCCTATGCCGAAACCAAAGAACAACTCGGCGGCATTCAAATCCTTGAGGCGCGAGACCTCAATCATCAATCATGCCGTTCAGCTTATCTCACAGCAACCGGGCTTTAAGTTATGGACTTGGACCGATTGAGATACGGCCGGTTATCGATTTGAGCGAAATAATAAAGGAGAGCGAGCAGCGGCGGCGACGAAAGGAGACCTCGCGATGAGGGCTGCAAGAATGATGACGGAAAGAATGATGGAGGAAAGAATGTTCAGCATCATGGCCAGGAGCTGGCCTGGTGGCGATCCTGTTTTTCATCTGGTTCGGTTAGGCTGCTGATGGTGCAGCTTCAAGCCAGAGCAAGAGGGAGAACGAAATGGAAGTTAAAGGAGGCGCCCGATTTGGGCTGGAACGGTGACGACTATACGGAGCACTTAGCGCTTGCGGTCGTGTAAAGCCCCGGACTTCGGTTTCTGATCGCGTTGCATTCGCCTACAGCTCGTCTTGAAACCGGACTGCACAGGTGCCTTCCGGAGAAAATGCGGACGACGACCCATTTTGCCAACAAGGAAGTCCGTTCTCTGCAGTCCGGTTTGTCGGGAAATAATCGTGAAATACGGGCAATCGTCGCGTATTTCCGAGGTAGAAGAGCCCGATTTTTTCTGCAGTTGAGACTGTGTGGCGGAGGAAGAGAGATTCGAACTCTCGGTACGGTTTTGTCGCGCTAAGGCTCGACGTGTCCGCAAGTTGCAGATAGCAAAACCCTACCAGAGAATTTTCACACGAAAACCCGACATGAGAACTGGGCAATCAGTCCGGTTTCGATTCGCCATCTTTTCGTACCTGAACGGCGAACGCCAGGCGATTCTGTGGCAAAGAGGGTCAGTTGCCCGGCCCCTAGGCAGCCTGATGGGGTTCGCAGGTGACTGCGTACCTACCGCGCAGTCCAAAAGCGAAAAAATTATCCGCAGGGAGTGCTCCAAGAAAGGCAAATAAATGGGAATTTTCAAAGATTCCTACTCATGCGTCCTGACTTCCGCCTCTTGGCTAAGAACTCTTGGCTAAGAATTGGAGGCATCGTTAGTTTTGTCAGATTTGTTGGCGTCGTCAGAAAGAACACTTCCCCGAAGACGACTTCTGGATAGCATGGCTCTTCGTGCGTTTCCAGGAGCAACTTCTGGCCAGCCCTCATAGACTTTGCCCCTAACAACAGTCAGACCGGTTTGAATATGCGTCGAGTCCAGGCGAGGAGCTTCACACACGAAGCTCAGAAAACGTAGCGCAGGGCGAACTGCATGAAGCGAGGTGTGGTCAGCGTCGAAAGATACTTGCCAAACTGGCTTGGGTCGTAAGAAAGCGAGGGCTGGGCGGAGTTGCCTACCGGCCCGCGCACGTCGTAGCGCACCGAGTTGGCCGCGTTGAACGCCTGCCAGCTGAACTGCAGACGCCTCTGCTCACCAAGAGAGAAGTCCTTGCTCACCCCGGTATCGACGTCGAACATGCCGTCACCGATGACGTTGTTGCGAACGCCTGATTCGCCGGGCCACTCGGGGCGGTAGGCTGCCTCGGCCGCCGCCGGATCTTTGAAGATGTCCGGACCGAGGCCCACGCCATTGACTTTGGCATTCTTGGGGTTGGATGCTACAGGAGCCGGCCCGTTCGGCTCGGCATCACCTTCGATGTTCCAGTTGGTGGCCCAGGTGAAACCGTTGTCGATGGTGATCGGGAAGCCGCTGGTCCAGCGAAATATGCCGGAGACGTGCCAGCCGCCTATCAAGGCGTTAAGCACTGGCCCCGCGCCGCTTTCGAGCATTTGGCCCGTGCCGAATGGAAGACGATAAACAAGGTTGGCATTAATCTGGTGGAAGGCGTTGAAATCGGAAAGCCCGCGCAGAGACAGAGGATCCCAAGAATTGATAACGATTCCGCCTCCGTTCAGGTCGTTGCCGGTGCCACCCGTTCCTTCATAAGGGCCGACGCGCTCGGCTGCCGACGCTTCGTCGAACGATTTAGAAAACGTGTAATTAAATTGTCCCTGCAGATTTGCTCCCCAGCGGGCGTTGTAGGTCACTTGCAGCGCGTTGTAGTCGGAAGTTCCGATGTTCCGCCAGGAGTAGAGCGAAGCGAACTGATCATGGAAGAAGCTATAAGGTCCGTTTTTACTGTTGGGGAGAGTGGGGCTCAATCCGGTGATGGTGG
>JBAPOI010000278.1:0-7144 GCA_049279555.1 Candidatus Sulfotelmatobacter sp. | reverse complement strand
GGCCCGCGGCCAGGCCTTCCGGGTCGTCGAGCAAAACCTTGAGCAGGTGCTCGGGCGCAAATTGCTGGTGGCCCTCGCGCTGCGCGAGCGACTGGGCCGACTGCACGAAACCGCGGCTGCGGTCGGTATACTTTTCGAAATTCATGTCCGTTTTCCCTCGGCCTATCCCGGAAGCCCCGAAGGCACCACCGGAACATCGTCACTGGGTGAGTTTTGACGTCAGGATTTGGGCGAATGCCGGGGCCAGGAAACCGAACAGGAACCGACCCAAGCCTCAACCATCCCCTGACAATGTCCTATATGGGGGCGGGTTCCGGTTGGGAAAAGAGGCCGGGCCGCAGGGATTTTCACCCTCCCCTGCAGGGGGAGGGTCGCGGCCCGAAGGGACGCGGGGTGGGGTTGGGCGGCGTAGCCTGGATTGAGCGAAGCGAAATCCGGGAGCAAAATTAGCGCTGCACTTGGCAGCGGGCGCGGGACCGCCGCAGCTTGCAACGCGTTCCAGGAGCCGACGTGGAATGAATGCGCAGGAACAGATGTTCGAACTGGTCGACGTGATCCGGGTCGAGCCGCACGGCGGCTACCGCTTGGGAGTGGTTTTCTCCGACGGCACGGAGGGAGAGCGCGATTTTTCCGACCTGATCGCCGAGGGCGGCGAGATGGTCGAGCCGCTTCGCGACCCAGTGTTCTTTAACCGCGTCTTTCTCGACGACGGTATTTTGACCTGGCCGAACGGCTTCGACCTCGATTCGATCGCGCTTCATATGGAAATGAAAGAACGCGGCCTGCTGCGCCGCACGGCGGCTTAAGGTCGTCAGGCGCGCATTCGAACGCTACGGCAAAGGCCGCAAACACCGCGCCAGCCTGAATTTCGGCGATTGCCTGTCCTACGCCTGCGCCAAAGCGCACGGCGCCAAGCCTTTGTTCAAAGGCGAGGATTTTGTGCACACGGATGTTGCGCGGGCGTACGCGCAAACCCCACGTTCGTAAAGCAGGGCTGACATTCTTGAACGCCTCCCGCTATAGTTGCCTGGGGCCGCCCGAGAGCGTGGGCCGGGAATATCGCTCGGACGGAGGGGTGAGGCATGTTTGAGCAGACTTTCAAGAACATCGACAATGTTCTTCGGAAAGAGGCCGGCTGCGCTACGGAACTGGACTATACCGAGCAGACGTCTTGGATTCTGTTCCTCAAGTACCTGGACGATCTGGAAAAGGCCAACGAGCAGAAGGCCGAGCTCCAGGGCAAGAAATATCAGTACATCATCGACAAACCGCATCGCTGGTCGGCCTGGGCGGCGCCGAAGAAGCGCGACGGCTCGTTCGATCACGACAATGCGCGGACCGGCGGCGACCTCATCAAGTATGTCAACGAGAAGCTATTCCCCTACCTGAAGGGATTTCGCACACGCGCCGAGGGCGCCAACACCATCGAATACAAGATCGGCGAGATCTTCAGCGAAATCGAAAACAAGTTTCGCAGCGGCTATTCGCTGCGCGACGCGCTGGAGTTGGTCGATGGCCTCAGCTTTCGTTCGCAGGAACAGAAGCACGAGCTGTCGCATCTCTACGAGGCCAAGCTCCGCAATATGGGCAATGCCGGGCGCAATGGCGGCGAATACTACACGCCACGCCCGCTCATCCGCGCCATTATCAAGGCGATCAAGCCGAAGATCAGCGAACGCATCTACGACGGCGCCTGCGGCTCGGCAGGATTTCTCTGCGAGTCTTTCGAGCTTATGACCCGCGATCGTGACGCGTTGTCTACGAAGGACATGCGGACGCTCCAAGAAAAGACGTTCTACGGCAAGGAGAAGAAGAGCCTCGCCTATGTCATCGGCATCATGAACATGATCCTGCACGGCATCGAGGCGCCGAACATCGTTCACACTAACACGCTCACCGAGAACATCAGCGACATCCAGGAGAAAGACCGCTTCGACGTGGTGCTAGCCAATCCGCCGTTCGGCGGCAAGGAGCGGCCAGAGGTGCAGCAGAATTTTCCGATCAAAACCGGCGAGACCGCGTTCCTGTTCTTGCAGCATTTCATCAAGTCGCTGAAAGCCGGCGGCCGTGCCGGTATCGTCATCAAGAATACGTTCCTGTCAAACACAGACAATGCGTCGGTGGCACTGCGCAAGGAGATTCTGGAGAACTGCAACCTGCACACTGTGTTGGACATGCCGGGCGGCACGTTCCAGGGCGCCGGCGTCAAGACCGTGGTGCTGTTCTTCGAGAAAGGCGCGCCGACGCGGAAAGTCTGGTTCTACAAACTCGAACCCGGCCGCAATTTCGGTAAAACCAATCCGCTCAATGACGACGACCTGAAGGACTTCGTCGCATTGCAAGCGAAGTTCAAGGATAGTGACAATTCGTGGACGATTGATGCCAGGAGCATCGACAAGGTTAGCTATGATTTGTCAGTGAAGAACCCTAATAAGGCCGATGAAGCGCCGCTGCGCGATCCGCATGAGATCATCGCGGAGATGTCAACGCTGGATGCGGAAAGTGCGGAAATCCTCGCCAGCATCGAGAGGTTGCTGTGAGGGAGGGGTGGACTACAAAGCCTTTAGGAGACGTTTGCGATGTAATAGGCGGTGGCACGCCACCGAAGGATAGGCCGGAACTCTATGGAGGTGATATCCCCTGGGCCACCGTCCGCGATATGCGATCCGATCTGATAAGCGACACGGAATTCAAAATTACGCTTGCCGCAGTGAAGAGCAGCGCAACAAACATAATTCCAAAGAATAATGTCGTAATCGCGACGCGAGTAGGCCTTGGTAAAGTCTGCCTCGTGCATCAAGATACCGCAATCAATCAAGATTTACGCGCTATCATTCCCAAGAAGAAAACTGAGCTATTTGTTCCCTTTCTTTTCTGGTGGCTTAAAAGCGTAGCGCACCTAATCGTCGCGCAGGGAACAGGAGCCCCGTTCAAGGAGTTAAGCTGCCATTTATTAAATCACTGGCAGTTCCTCTTCCAACCCTTTCTGAACAACAGCGCATCGTCGCCATTCTGGATCAGGCCGTTTCCGGATTGACAACCGCAACCTCCAACGTCGAAAAAAATCTCAAAAACGTCCGCGAGTTGTTCGACAGCTATCTTAATTCTGTTTTTATGAAACGGCGCGAAGGATGGTCTGAAAAACCGCTGTCCGATCTGATCGTCGTCACCCACGGATATGCGTTCGACGGCCAGTATTTCGTTGATGATGATGACACACATCCAATCTTGCTGACACCAGGAAACTTCTCTGAGGTTGGCTCGCTAATTTTTAATGAGAGAAACACGAAACGATTCACGGGCGATGTACCTTCAGGCTTCGCACTTTATGAAGGTGACTTGGTTGTTGTGATGACTGATCTATCCTCCAAAATGAAGATTCTTGGAAAACCAGCATTCGTCGATCGGGACGGCATCCTTCACAATCAGCGAATCGGCCGCGTGATATTTAAAGGTGAAGGCCTTCTTCCAAGCTTTCTCTATTACTTTTTTCGTACCGCCGATTTTATCGCGAGCATAAAAGAGTCCGCTACCGGAACTATGGTCAAACACACTGCACCAAAAAGGATACTTAGCAGTATCATTAGCTTTCCATCATCCGTTGGAGAGCAGAAGCATATTGCTTCTAATCTTGATGTTCTTGCAACCGAGGTTGAAAAATTGGAGATGCTATATCGGGCGAAGGCTCTCGACTTGACGAAACTGAGACAATCCATCCTTCAACGAGCTTTCTCTGGAGAACTGTCTACACCGCCGTCGCAAACGATCAAAGAGGCCGCCGAGTGAACGAGGCCGAGACCCGCGCACACTCAAAACGCCTTTGGCAACCCAGCTTGGCGGAGGATCGCATTAGCGGTGTGGCGGCTCGGAATGCCGATCGGCACAGCGAAATTCCGCTTTGTGATCGGGCTGTGCCAGATTTCGTGACTGCCCTTGCCTTGGCGGACCAGCGCGCAGCCCGCGGCGCGCAGCAAGTCCCGCAACGGCCGGTCGAATTGCGGGGCCATTTAGGCCACGGCGGGTTCGGCTTCGCGCAGTGCGGTGATCTGCAGGAACAACGAAGCCGGATCGATGTCCGGATGATTGTCCGGCAACAGGTCGAGCGCCATCGCCGAAATCTTGGCCAGCAATTCATCGAGCGTCGGCGCGTCGGCGGCGGCCGGAATGTCGTCGCAATGCCCGCTCCACACCGAGGCTTCGTCGTCCCATGCGGCGGAAATCGTAAAAATCACGGGTTTCGACATGTTCGCTCCATGGGCAGCGGCAATACCGTAAGGCCACCACAACCAGCCGTGCTTTTATCATATCACGCGCGTGCGGGGGAGACCGCGTGAACGAGGCTGAAACCCGCGCCGAACTGATCGATCCGGCATTGCGGGACGCTGGCTGGGGGGTCGTCCCCGACAGCCGCGTGCGCCGCGAGGAGAGAATTACGCTGGGGCGGATCGAGGGCCTCGGTCGGCGCGCCCAGCCGGAAATCGCCGACTACGTGCTCAGCTTCCGCAATCACAAGCTTGGGGTGATCGAAGCCAAGGCGCGCGACAAGGCGGACACCGAAGGCGTCGGCCAAGCCAAGGCCTATGCGGATAAGTTGCAGGCGCGCTTCGCCTATTCCACTAACGGCCGTCGCATCTACCAGATCGACATGGAGACCGGCGCAGAGGGCTATCTCGATCGCTATCCGACGCCGGACGAGCTTTGGGCGAGAGTGTTCGCGAAGCCCAACGCATGGCGAGACCGCTTCGCCACCGTGCCATTCGAGGAGCGCGGCGGCACCTGGCAGACCCGCTATTACCAGCACAACGCCATCGAGAATGCGCTGGAGGCGATCGCCGCCGGCAAGCAACGCATCCTGCTGACGCTTGCGACCGGCACCGGCAAGACCGCGATCGCGTTCCAGATCGCCTGGGCGCTGTTCCAGAGCCGCTGGAACCTGTCGCGCAAGCCGGAGCGACAGCCGCGCATCCTGTTTCTCGCCGACCGCAACATCCTGGCCGATCAGGCCTACAATGCCTTCTCGGCTTTTCCCGAGGACGCGCTGGTTCGGATCAAGCCTGACGAGATTGCGAAGAAAGGCCGCGTACCGAAGAACGGCAGTGTGTTCTTTACGATCTTCCAGACGTTCATGAGCGGCACCGTGCCGGATGGAAAACCCGCGCCGTATTTCGGAGATTATCCGCCCGACTTCTTCGACCTCATCGTCATCGACGAGTGCCATCGCGGCGGCGCCAACGACGAAAGCAACTGGCGCGACATTCTCGATTATTTCGCGCCCGCCGTTCAGCTCGGCTTGACCGCCACGCCCAAACGCCGGGACAACGTGGACACCTATGCCTATTTCGGCGAGCCGGTTTACACCTATTCGCTGAAACAGGGCATCAACGACGGCTTCCTGACCCCGTTCAAGGTCAAGCAGATTGCGACAACGCTCGACGATTACATCTATACGCCCGACGACAAGGTGGTCGAAGGTGAGGTCGAGGAGGGTAAGCGCTATAAGGAGCCGCAGTTCAACCGCACGATCGAGATCGAGGCGAGAGAGCGGAAGCGTGTAAAAGTCTTCATGGATGAAATTGACCAGCGTGAGAAAACGTTGGTGTTCTGCGCCACGCAGGGCCACGCTTTGCTGGTGCGCGATCTAATCAACCAGATGGAGACGAGCAGCGACCCGAACTATTGTGTGCGGGTCACGGCCGATGACGCTGCACTTGGTGAGCAATGGCTGCGGGCATTTCAGGACAACGAAAAAACCATTCCGACAATCTTGACGACTTCGCAAAAGCTTTCGACCGGCGTCGATGCACGTAACGTACGTAATATTGTGCTGATGCGGCCGATCAATACGATGATCGAGTTCAAGCAGATCATCGGACGCGGCACGCGGCTGTTCGATGGCAAGGACTATTTCACGATCTATGATTTCGTGAAGGCTTACGAACACTTCAACGATCCCGAATGGGATGGCGAGCCGATAGAGCTAGCCGCTTCCGATCCGAAGCCGCCCAAGGAAATGGGCTTGAAAGAAGAAGGGTCCGATTACGAGGCGCCATCTGAGCGCCCTAAGCAGATCAAGATAAAGCTCGCGGATGGCAAAGAGCGCACGATCCAGCACATGATGGCGACGAGCTATTGGGGTCCAGACGGCAAACCGATTTCAGCCAATCAGATGGTGGAGAATCTTTTCGGTGAATTGCCGCGCTTCTTCAAGGATGAAGATGAATTGCGCCGACTGTGGAGCAAGCCGGACACGCGAAAGACGCTGCTACAGGGCTTGGCAGAGAAGGGCTTCGGTGCCGAGCAACTGGCCGTAATCAGTCAAATCATCAATGCAGTTAAGAGCGACGTATTCGACGTGCTGGCCTACATCGCATTTGCAATGGCGCCGATTACCCGCTCAGAGCGGGTTGAGACGCGAAAGAGCAATATCTTGGGCCACTATGACTCGAAGCTGCAAGCCTTTTTGGATTTTGTTCTCGCGCAATACATCAAGCAGGGCGTCGGGGAGCTGGATCAGGAAAAGCTCAGCGATCTTCTTCAGCTCAAATATCACACGGTCATGGATGCCACGGACCAACTCGGCGGCATCCCTGCTATCCGCGACACTTTTATCGGGTTTCAGCAGTATTTGTACGACTGACCTGCCGCCGTTTCGGGCCGCACTCAAAATAAAGATTCGCTCGCCGCGCCGAAGACCTTGCCATTCAACGACTTTTCGCATTTCGCCCACTGCGCCGAACTGCGCGATTTGACCGCCGGCCCGCGCTGCGGTTGGGCGTCATTGCGCCGGCCGCACATTCGCGCGCTTGCGAAAACCCGCATGAATACGCGATTTTCGCCCGCCCATGACGGCCCGAAACGCGCCGTCACGATTATATTGACGCGCGTCCTCTTTTTATGAGAGGCGAGCAAATCCCGCCCACGTAAGGGACGTCACCGGTGACGCCGACTGACGGGGCGGGTGCGGTTCCTGCGGGCGGCGACTCGTCACTGCCGCTCCCGGGCGGTCCGGGCATCGACCCCGCCGGCATTACGACCGGCGTGCGAGGTGCTTCGCTTAAGCGCGACGCCTAAGACGCAGGTAAAGCCTGCGCACTGCATCGCGTGACGCGCGGCCTGGATCGAGCCTCGGCACATGGCCGAGGCG
>JBAPOI010000277.1:0-10440 GCA_049279555.1 Candidatus Sulfotelmatobacter sp. | reverse complement strand
ACCCAGAAGGAAATAAAAATCTTAAGGAAGAGGCTTTTCACGGTGTCGTCTTCACCTTCTCCCGAGGCCGTGCAAAGATGTAACCAACGCCGCGGATCGTCTTAATGTGCTCGTCGCTATCAGTATCGCCCAGTTTCTTGCGAACCTTGCTGACGTGCATATCGATGCTGCGATCGAAGGGGGAGAATTTTCTGCTGAGCACGGCGTTCACTAGGCGCTCGCGTGGGACGACGCGTCCTGCCTCGCGCAGCAACACCTCCAACAGATTGAATTCGACCGACGTAAGGTCGACCGGCGCGCCATCGCGGCGTACGCTGCGCGTGGCCGGATCGAGTTCAATTTCGCCGACGCGAATAATGTCGGGCGCTGCCGGAACCGTCTTGTCGGTGCGAGTGCGGCGCAGGATCGCTCGAATCCTCGCAACCAGTTCGCGGGGGTTAAACGGCTTCGGAAGATAATCGTCGGCGCCAATTTCCAGGCCGACGATGCGGTCAACGTCTTCGCCGCGCGCCGTCAGCAAGAGTACCGGTAGCCGCGATGTCGCTCGAATCCGACGCAGGACTTCGAACCCGTTGATGCCGGGCAACATTACGTCGAGCACCGCCAGAAGATAACCGCCGCCATTGGCGCGCTGCAAGCCGCTCTCGCCATCGTGCGCGCACTCGACCACAAACCCCTCGGCCTGCAGGTATTCGCCAACCAGAGTGCAAAGTTCGGTGTCGTCGTCGATGACTAAAATTCGTTCCATCTTCGTACTTTTCATTTTGCACCACGCGGCAGCGGCTAAGGGTAAAGAATTGTCAAACCTGCCGCTAGCGAAAGAGTTAACTCGAAATCGATGCTCGGAGTTTTCCCCTTTGACAAAACTTTACGCGGATTGACTGACTCTTTACTACTTTCTTAGCGTAGCTCGTGTTCCTATGAGTGTACGCAAGATGGCGGTTCCGAGTTAGGAGCAGGCCACTAGGAGTCAGGTTTATGAAATCGATACATCTTCGCTTTTTAGTCGCTGCGCTGGCTGTAATGCTGGGCAGCGCCATCGCCAACGCACAAACAACGGATGCGCCTCCGCCTCCACCGATGCACAAGCACGGCTTCGGCCCGCAAGGCCACATGATGGGGTTCTTTGGTAAGTACCTGGATCTCACTGATGCTCAGCGTGCTCAAATGAAAGCCGTCATGCAGAAAGAGCACGCCACCATGCACCCGCTGATGCAGCAAGAGCACCAGTTGGATCTGCAGCTCAAGCAATATGAAGAAGGCAGCTACGATGAAGCCAAAGTGCAGGCTTTAGTCTCGCAGCAGGCGCAGACGCTGATACAACTGAAGGTCGAGCAAAGCCGAATTCACAGCGAGCTCTATCAGTTGCTTACTCCCGATCAGCAAGCTAAGATGCAAGCATTCGAAGCCAAGCGCGCCGCACGCATGCAACAGCACATGCAAAGCACACCGGCAAGCGATACGCAGAGCAACGAGCAATAACAATAAGATTTGCAATAGCGCGGGGTTGAGTTGAGCTCAGCCCCGCGTGGCATATCGGCGCATCCCACCCCCAGGAGCTACGCCATGGATTCTGCTCAGATGTTAGTCTTCGACCTCGGATGGTTGTTCTTCGCCGCCTGGGGAACGATTCTCACAGCGCTCGGCGTAGTTGCTTTCGGACAGGACATCGTCGCGGCTACGCAATCACAAGAAGGCACGAACGAACGCTGCCTAGACTGATTCGGAAGGACTGGTTCGGAAGGACTGGTTCGGACGGATTGATCGCCCGCGCCAGATCCTGATACTTGCCCGCCAAGACTTGAACCCCCGCCTGCTAGAATTTCATCTACACAACCTGCATGATTCCCCAGAGTATGCGTCCGCTCCTTCCCTACCTCAAGCGCTATCGCTGGGGCTTTGTGGCGGGCGCGGTATGCGTGGTGTTGAGCAATGGAGCGTGGGCCGGTTTGCCCAAGGTCATCGGCAATGCCGCGCAAAGCCTTGAAGGTGGGGTCAACCGTCACAAGCTCTTCATCTTCGCGTTACAAGTACTGGCGTTAGCGGTGGTGCGTGGCATTTTCCTTTTCCTCACGCGCTGGATCGTGATCGGCGTCTCGCGCGATATTGAGTTTGACCTGCGCAATGACCTTTTCGCGCACCTGGAATCACTTTCCTATTCGTACTACCAGCGCATGCGTACTGGCGACATAATGGCCAGAGTGACCAACGACTTGAATGCAGTTCGCATGCTGATGGGACCGGCCATCATGTACTCCGCGAATACGTTGGTCTTCACCGCAGCGGCGCTATGGTTCATGATGCGCAATAGTCCCAAGCTGACGTTCTACGCATTTCTGCCGCTCCCCGTCGTCAGCGTGGTCATTCAATACTTCGGGCGGCGCATCCATGAGCGATTCGAGCGCATTCAGGCGATGTTCTCCGACATTTCCGCGCGGGCGCAGGAGAATTTTTCCGGAGCCCGTGTGGTTCGCGCCTACGTGCAGGAAGAGGCCGAGATCGCTTCGTTCGAAACGGCGAATCAGGAATACATCGCCCGAAGCCTGAAACTCGTGCGCCTGCTGGGCATGTTGTGGCCGACACTCGAATTGATGCTCGGCCTGGCCATGGTGCTGGTGCTGTGGATCGGAGGCCGGGAAGTGTTGGCCGGCCGTATGCAGATCGGCGCGTTCACCGCCTTCAACATTTACATGATGCAACTCACCTTTCCCATCATCGCGCTGGGCTGGGTGATCAGCATCTTTCAGCGCGGGACGGCGTCGGTCGGCCGCTTGAATGAAATCATGCAGGAGCAGCCGAAGATCAAGGATGGACCCGAGGCTCGCGATCTATACGTGGAAGGCAAAATCGAATTCCGCGGGCTGAATTTTGAATACGACGGTAAGCAGGTCTTGCGCGACCTGAACCTGCGAATTCCCTCTGGCAGCAGTATGGCGATCGTGGGTCCAACTGGATCTGGCAAAACCACGCTGGTCAATCTGATTCCTCGCGTCTACGACGCGGCGCCGGAGATGGTATTGCTGGATGGCCGGCCAATACGCGAATTTTCTCTGGCATCGCTGCGCGAAAGTATCGGTTTCGTGCCTCAGGAAACATTCCTGTTTAGCGAGCGCATCCGGGAGAACATCGCGCTGGGCGTGGCATCGGCTACCGATCAGGAAATTCACGACGCCGCCGATGCCGCCAATATCGCCCTCGATATCGAGGGCTTTCCCGAGCAGTATCAGACGATGGTGGGCGAGCGTGGGATTACGTTATCGGGAGGACAGAAGCAGCGCACCGCGCTCGCTCGCGCCCTGATTCGCAATCCGCGCATTCTCATCCTCGATGACGCCCTCTCCAGTGTCGATACCCACACCGAAGACAAAATCCTCAATCACCTGCGCGAAGTGATGCGGGGCCGCACAACTATTTTCATTTCTCACCGCGTTTCCACGGTACGCAATGCCGACCGCATCGCCGTGCTGCATGAAGGCCGCATCGTTGAACTCGGCACCCACGACGAACTGCTCGCCTTGAACGGCTACTACAGCGACCTGTATAACAAGCAATTGCTGGAAGAAGAACTGGCCGAGGTTTAAAGCCGGGGCGAGGGCTTAAGCAGTTTTCGTGCTTGCTATGCAGCGAATCGACGCGCCTGAGATTCTCGATTCCGACGCTTGTTCCCCCGCCGACGTTGAGATTTCCATGCGCGACATTGGCCGCGTGAACCGCTGGTTTGGCGGAGTCGCGACCACGCAGAAGATGGTAGAGCGTGTTGCCCAGGCAAATAGATTGAATCGCCTTTCCCTGCTGGAAGTGGCTGCTGGGTCGGGGGAAGTGCCGGAGATGGTCCGGCAAAGACTGGCCCGCCGCGGTATTGCGTTAGATGCGACTCTCTTGGACCGTGCGGGATCTCATCTTCCGGTTGGAAGTTCTCGCAATGTGGATCTTATCTGTCGCAATCGCTTAGTGGTCGCGGACGCGTTCGCTCTTCCCTTTGGCGACGGAGCGTTTGATCTGGTGAGTTGCTGTCTTTTTGCGCATCATCTGAGCCCGCAGCAGCTGGCACAGTTCGTGCGCGAAGGCCTGCGAGTAAGCAGGCGGGCACTGCTGATCAACGATCTTGTGCGGCATCCTTTGCATCTAGCTTTGGCCTTCGCTGGATTTCCCATTATGCGCAGCCGTGTCGCCTGGCTGGATGGATTAACCTCCGTGCGGCGAGCGTATATTCCAGGAGAAATCCAGAGTATGATTTCATCAACTTTTTCCTCCGATGCCTCGTCTTCACGGCCGTGCGTAGAGATCACACACCACTATCTTTTTCGCATGGGAATTATCGTGTGGAAGACCTCAGTTTGAATTTCGGACTTGCTGTGCTAGGGCGCCGTTCACATTGTCGAGCAACTCACCTGTGGGACATGGCAAGCCGTAACGGAATTACACTGCAAAACCCGGGCAGATGAGATAAGCTGCTCACGGTTATATGTTCCAAGTGCTGTCGCGCATCACGCTGGGTCTTCTGCCTGTGTTGCTCTGCTTGATGCTCCGAAATCGCGCGTATAGGACTTGGCCGTGGTTCTTTGCCTACGTGGCCTATGGAGTGTCCGCTGACTTGGCGCGGGTTGTAACTCACAGCTACCCCCGCCCCTACTACTTCATCTGGTGGCTTACCGACGCGGGCTATGCGCTGCTTGGAACTTTGGCGATGTACGAAATACTGCGCAAGGTGCTGCGCGGGATGGCAAGCTCCTGGTGGACGCACTTGATTTTTCCCGCCGTGGTTGCCGCGGGCGTAGGCCTGAGCATGGCCCATACCCGCTATACCCCGCCGCAGGTTAGCGGCTTCCTTTACTACGTTGTCGTGGGCGAAATTGCTGTGCGGTTCTCGCAGGTGCTCCTATTTATTGGCCTAGCGGGGTTTTTCTGGCTCTCCAGCTTTCGCTGGAGCCTGCGCGTTCTTGGTATCTCTGCCGGGTATGGGCTCTACTCCGCGGTTGCGTTGCTGATCACGATTAAGCTTTCGGATATCGGAAGAAAGTACACTTTTTCGTGGGGAGTGATTTCGCTCGTGGCATATTGTTTGGCCGTATTGATCTGGATTTGCGCCTTCAGCGTGTCCCAAGAGCATGAACCTTCCCCAATTAAACAGGCGGCAGTTACCCTCGATCAATTGCGCCAAGATCTGGAGGAGCTAAGTAAAAAGCGCAGGCGGTTGATTGGCATCGGGACGTCGCTTTGGCGCTGGTGCAAGTTGCTCCAACTCAACTAGAAGCCGTATTGACCCTGCCTGACTTACGGTACGGCTGAGCGCGCCTTGCGAAGGATTTGTTTCCTAGCCGTATAGCAGCGACCATCGGGGCTAAAGCCCAATAGATATTAGATCCTTGCGCGGCCCTAAAGGGCCCGCTCTTTCACGCTCAACGGACGCGTTTGTCGTCTCATTCGCGAAACGTTGTGCCCTTGCCGGCTCCGCTTGAGGCCGGAGTTTCCCATGGGCCTGCAAAACCGTGGGTTTTGTTGGGGCTTGTTACGGCACGCATGAATGCGCGCCCCAATACAAACCTTACTTGTGCAACGGCAACCATCCCGCCGCATCTACCAACTCACTGACGCGCTGCCTACGCTAGGGCTAAACTGTCCGCTGGGAACTTAGCCCCAAATCACACTTGAGGAGAACCAAATGAAACGCGCGTTCGCTGTCGCGTTGTTGCTCCTGTCGCTCGCATCGGCAGCATTGGCCGAAGGCAGCGGGCAAATTCCACCCACATCGAGTAACTCACCCGTGGGACAGGGCAAGCCGTAAAGGATTTTCGCTGCAAAGCGGGGGCAGCTGAGGTAAGCTGCTCCCGTTGTCATGATCCTCCTGTGGTACATACCGATGGGGCTTCTGGCCGTGCTGCTTAGCCTGATGCTCCGTAACAGAGTGTACAGGGCGTGGCCTTGGTTTCTTGCCTACGTCGTCTTTGCCGTAGCCGCTGACGCGGCGCGGTTTGCTGTACATAACCATCCCGGTCCCTACCGTTTCACCTACTGGCTAACAGACGCAGGCTACGCGGTTCTCGGAGCCCTGGCGATGTACGAAATATTGCGCAAGGTTCTGCGCGGATTCGCATACCTTTGGTGGACGCATTTGATTTTTCCCGCCATGGTCGCCGTTGGCGTAGGCCAGAGCTTGTGGCGAGCGCAACTGGTCCCTCCGCAAGTCCATGGCCGACTGCTGCTCTGCATCGTCGTTGGTGAAATTGCGGTGCGCTTCGTGCAGATCATAGTCTTCGTTGGCATGGTGGGATTCATCGCGCTTTTCGGTTTCCGTTGGAGACAATATCCTCTAGGCATAGCCGCGGGCTTTGGACTCTACTCTACGGTCGCCCTGCTGATTACCACTAAACTTTCGGATATTGGGACAAGATCTAATTTTTGGTTGGGAGTGATCTCACTTGTGGCATACTCTGTGACCGTGTTGATTTGGATCGGTTTTTTCAGTGTGCCAGAAAAAGAACAACCTCCGCTGGATCCTAAGGTCGCAAAGCATTACATCGCTCTTCTCGAGCGATATCTGAACGTGCTAAGAAGGACGCGCTAGCGATGTATTTATCGATTGCGACCTGGCTGATCGTCGCCTCGAGCGCACTGGCCTTCCTTTATATTCTGCGTTGCGTTTACGCTCGCGCCAGAGACCCCAAGCCCGATCCCAACGATGCGGTTCATTATCTCTACCCCGTCGACTGGGCGCTGCTGGAATCGCTACTCGATCCCGCCGCCGACTTCGCGCTGCGCTGGAGTTTGGATCCGTGCGCTTTACGCGCAGAACGCCGCCGCCGCATGCGCCTTTACCGGGAGCTAGTCTGCCGCATGGCCCATAACTCCTCAGTTCTCGCGGACTTTGACGATGCCCTGTTTGCCGACAATCATCTCTCTCGCGGTCCTGATTCCAAGTTGCGGCAAGCGATCATCAAGGTGCGCTTCTACTGTGCAGGCGTCCGGCTAAAGCTCGGCGTCTGGCTATTGCTGCCGGATGCTTTCGGCCTCGTTCTCACTCCCGATCTAGCAAGCCTGCGGAAAGCCGTCGAAGTCGACGGCCCTAAGGCTTATGACGAACTCAGGGTAGCCGCCGTGGAAGCCTTCGCGCGCCTCCGGCCTAACGAACTCGAGGCCTTGACTCGCGGCCTCTGACGGCTTTCAGCGAATTTCTACCGGACGACCAGCACTTCGCGGATATTGTCGCGGGCGAGAAAAAACTTGATGGAAGCAAAGTCGCGGAAAAGCGTTTCGATGTGGCGGTTGTTGAACACGCGTTGCAACTGGAAGCCATCTGTAATGGCGGTGTGGACGGCTCCCGTAGGCCCACGGCGGGCTTCGCGGCGCAGCTCGATTTTTTGCATCTCAAGCGTGTCGGGGCCGACGATGTGGAAGCGGTGACAGGGTGAATCCGGACCGGCATCGCGCGTATGGAAAAACGCCAGCAACATTCCCCCGGGTTTCAGCACCGACCATAGCCGTCCCACGACCGGCTTCACTAGGCTCTCATCGAGATAGTCTGGCAGGTTCCAGCATAGAACAACATCGAAGTGAGCTGCGGGATAGACCAGATTATCGGCGAGAAACTTCCGGCTATCGAGAACCGCATTCCCTTGTTCATCGGTAGTGGGAAGTTCAGGATCGGTGGAAGCGGTCAGCAGATCCTCGCTATATATTCTGTGGCCGTGCTCAGTAAAGTGGCGAATATTCGTGGGCGACGTCGAACCCAAGTCGAGTACGCACAAACCTTCCGCGCTCTCCCAGGAGCGGGCAAGTTCCCCCAGGCCGCTGGAGCGGCGGGTAAGCTTTTGTGAGCCTTGCGCCGGAATCGTCTCCGGCCCGGATGAACCACGAAAAAGTTTCATGAAAGTCTGCGAAACCGACGACATCCTGACTTCTGATCCCCTGACATAATTTCCCGTGAGAGTCGCTGAGCTATTTCGTATCCGTTCTGTGAATATCGACCTTACCCTTCAGGTAGGCACCTTCTTCGATTGAGATGCGCTGAGTCGAGATGTCGCCCGTGACCATGGCCGACTTCCGCAACTCAACTCGGTCGCTGGCCTGAACGTTGCCCTCAAGTTTTCCCTGCACCACCACACCCTTAGCCTCGACGCTCGCCTTGACTTGGCCGTTTGGGCCCACTGTCAAGCTGTTTCCTTTTAGAGCAATGCTACCTTCGACCTGGCCATCCAGATACAAATCTTCGCTGCCTGAAAGTTCGCCCTTGATGAAAACCGACTTGCCGATTTGCGCCAACCCGCTGGCGGGTGCGCTCGATGGTGCGCTCATGGAATGCTCCTCTTAGTACAAATGACCTGGCGCAACGGCACCGGTGCTGGCTTGCTCGGGACAAGCTCTCCAAGGCAAGCGGAGCCGCTCACTCACACGACTATACGCAAGCCAGTGAGTTCGCGGCAAGCGCTGTCTGCATGAAACAGTACTCATTTCGCTGTAGACAACGCTTGGAGCCGAATTGCTACACTAACTTGGTGAGCAGTTTGGGCCTGAAGAAATGAAGGCGGAAACCAGTTCGCGGATTGTGCGGGGCCTTTCGTTGGCGACTCTGATCGCAGGGATGGCCGCCTCTGCCTTTGCCACCGGAATGCCCCGAAATGAAGGCCAGAATTCGACTCCAGCCGTCGAACTGGTGCGGGCTGCCGTGGCTAATGAAGTAGCAGCCGCCAACGACAGCTCGAACAAACATATGTTCCGCTCACGAAAGCAGACTCCCCAAGGATCCCAAACTCGACTCTACGTGGAAACCCGGGAAGCCATGGCCGGCATGACCATTGCATACGACGATCATCCCCTTACGCCGGAGCAAGTGCGGGGCGAGCAGAACCGGCTGTCTGGTTTGGTTGGCGATCCCGAGCAGCTTAAACATAAACACTCTCAGGAACAGGAAACCGCCGACCGTACTCTGCGGATCGTGAAAGCTTTGCCCGATGCTTTTCTTTATGAATATGTCCCGGACAACGACGTCGCAAATTCAGGTCAGGATGCAGGTCCACTGGTGCGCCTAAAATTTCGGCCAAGTCCCGAATACCACCCTCCTTCTCATGTGGAGCAAGTGCTCGAAGGAATGCAGGGATTTCTTGTGATCGACCGCACCTGTAACCGCATCGCGACGATTGATGGCACTCTATTCAAGCAAGTTGGTTTCGGTTGGGGGATTTTAGGCTATCTCGACAAAGGCGGGCATTTTCTGGTCGAGCAGCGTGAAGTAGCAGATGGATCTTGGCAGATTTCGCGCATGTCTCTGACCTTCAACGGAAAAATTCTTCTGTTCAAAAGTATCGCGATCAAGTCTGACGAAGCCTTCAGCGACTTCCGTCCCGTACCCGCAACCACAACGTTTGCGCAGGGAGTGGAAATGTTGAAGGCGGAGGACGCGAAGCTCGTTCAAGTTGAGAGCATGAAGGCCGAGGGCAGGTCCCGCTAGATCTTCGATATTATTCGATTGCTCAGACACTTGCGGTAGTCGTGGCGCTCACCGTCTCCTTGCGTACCGTCAGCTTCTCGACAAGGTCTTCCTTGACTCGATATCCAGTACCGGGCTGGTTGCTGATCGGAATTATCCCTTGCGATGAAACCTGCACTTCCGGATCGATGATGTCTTCCTTCCAATAGCGCTTGGAGGCGGAGACGTCGCCAGGCAGGCTGAAATTCTCAAGCGTGGAAAGCGCGATGTTATGCGCGCGACCAATGCCGGATTCGAGCATCCCGCCACACCAGACCGGAATCTTCTGCTCCTGGCAAATGTCATGAATCTTGCGCGCTTCCGTGAAGCCGCCAACACGGCCGACTTTGATATTGATAATGCGGCATGCCCCGGTTTCCAATGCAATCGCCGCCGCGCGAGCGCTGACGATGGACTCGTCGAGGCAAAGTGCGGTGCGCAGTTCTTTCTGCAACCGGGCGTGATAAAAAATATCGTCATCCCAAAGCGGCTGCTCAATCATCAATAGGTTGAATTGATCGAAGGACCGCAAATGTTCAACCTGGTCGAGCGTATAGGCCGAGTTGGCGTCGCAGCTCAGCGTGATGTCGGCCCAGCGGGACCGGATTTTTTCGAGCACGTTTACATCCCAGCCCGGTTTGACCTTCACCTTGATGCGGCGGTAACCCGCAGCCATTTCGATCTGGATTTTGTCGAGCAGTTGTTCAACCGAATCCTGAATGCCGATCGAAACGCCGCACGGGATTTCCGTCCGAGTGCCCCCCAGCAACTTCCACAGAGGCAAATTCTTCTGCTTAGCCTCGGCATCCCACAGCGCATTCTCGAGCCCAGCCTTTGCCATGCGGTGGCCGCGAACCCTGAAAAAAAGATTTGCGCAGGCGCGTGCTGAGCCAATGTCCCGGCCCATCACTGCCGGGGCAAGGTAGCTCGTGATGGTCGACCAACTACTCTCGATCCACTCACTGCTGTAGAAAGGG
>JBAPOI010000276.1:0-1905 GCA_049279555.1 Candidatus Sulfotelmatobacter sp. | reverse complement strand
CATTGCGCCCGTCGTCCAGTTTCACAAATGTGCCGGGTACTGGGCGCGGATGCGCGAGATCGGTCACGTCGAGCGTCTTCAGCCCCTCGCGATCGGAGACAAACGCGTAGCGGAATTGCACGGCGACGCCCTGCGGATCTACGAGATCAGGCGCGCTGATTTCCGCGGTCACGCGCGGCGCGAGCGGATTATCGAGATCGACGACGACGAGGCCGCGGTCGCACAGAATGTAGGCGTACGTTCCCGCAATCGTGATGCGGCGCGCTCCGTTCAAAATCCCTCTGGGATTAAACGTCGCCGCGCGGCCGATAAAATTGTTTTCCGGATTTCCATCAAGCAGCGTGCCGACGCCTGGATTTTTCCCCCTCAGATCGGGATTGCCAACGACGACCAACCCCTCATACTTGTCCGTGACGTAGAGAAATCCGTACATCAAATGGATTTTCTGCTCTTCATTGGCAGGATCCTGTGTCCGCAGCGGATCGACGGCCAGAGTTGTCGGAGTGGCGACCGCGGTCGCGTATTTCGTTTTCACGTAAAGACGCTGGCCGAGCGGCGAGACTGGCGCGGTCACCATGCGCTCGGAGAATCCCTTGTTGTCGATGTTGGCTGCGTCGAAAATGCGGAAGCCATCCGCGCCCATTGCCGCGTAGGCATATTCACCGCGAAGTTGGATGTCGAGAACATTTCCGCCGTGGCGATACGCGGTTGTGAGTTCGCGCTTCCGTTCTTCGTGCTTGCGAAAATCAGCGGGATAAGCCATGCGCTGCAAATCGCTGCCGATGACGGCCTCGGGTTCATCATGTTCCGTGGTCACAACGGCTTCAAAACCTTTCCCGCCGGTGGCTACGTACACGTAGCGTCCCATGAAATTCAGAAAATTCGTGCCCTGCAGGAGGAGCATGGACATCCAGGCGTTGTTGTCGCGCGCGGTGGAGACGTGGCAATCGGTGCACGCCTTCGTTTCGCGCGCCCGCACCGTGTGCGGCACGAACGTCGAAAACGCCTGGCCGCTGAATCCTTCGGCCGAAACCGTCTGCTGCGTGTTGTACAGCCACTCGCGATTGGCGTTTTGCGAACTCACCAGAATCGCGCACGAAGATCGCGCCGGTGCGATGCGATGCCCGGTGACGGTGCCATCCACGGCGAGCATGTAGCCGTCATCGCGCAGCACCTGGAAATTATAGGCGGTCCAGTTGCGCGTCGTGAGCCCTTCGTTGTGCAGCATCGGGCGCTTTTCGTTCGCGGTCATGGACAGGTGGCAGCCGAAACAGTTTGGCGTCCACGACGTGTGGCACGCGTAGCACGTCATGCTGCTGTTCGCGTGCGCGAGTTGCGATTCATCTTTCGGCACGTCGCCCCACGTGACGCCGTCGGTGCGCAGGGTTTTCGCTACGCGTGATTTCTCGCTGTAGTTCGGATTCCCCGGCGTGATCGAGTCGAGCGTTTGCACGACTTCCCACTCGAGATGAGGGTCCATCATGGAGCGCTGGATAAGTTTTCCTTCGCGCCACTCAAATTGCCGCTCGCGCCAGGGAGTGCGGAGCGCATCAAGGTGCGTGCCGCCGCGGGATGCCGCTGGGCCAGACGTGACCAGTGTTGCCGGCTGAGAAATCGTGCCGTGGCAATCGACGCAATCCATTTCAATCGCCGCGCGCGGCTCGCCGTAAAGTTTTCCGGTGCCGTGGCTGTCCTGTTCTAGGTGGCAGTCCACACACTGCATTCCTTTCTGCAAATGAATGTCCGCGAGGTGCGCGGCTTTCTCAAACTTTTTGGGATCGTCTGGAGCGACCGCCGTCCCCTTTTCATCGAGCAGGTGGCCTTCCCGGTCGCGCGCGAACACGGCGCGGAAGAGCCAGCCGTGGCTGTGAAAATCGGCGAACTGTGTGTCCTTCAATTTTGCAT
>JBAPOI010000275.1:0-14140 GCA_049279555.1 Candidatus Sulfotelmatobacter sp. | reverse complement strand
GAATGAAGCCTTCGCCGCGCAGTCGCTGGCCGTGATTAAAGAAGCCGGGCTCGATCCGGAGAAGGTAAATCCGAACGGGGGAGCGATCGCGTTGGGACATCCTCTAGGCTGCACGGGAGCCAAGCTGACGGCAACGATCATCCGCGAATTAAAGCGCCGCGGCGGGCGGTACGGGATGGTGACAATGTGCGTCGGCGGAGGAATGGGCGCGGCGGGGATCTTCGAGAATCTGTCGTAACAGTTCTTTACGCAAGAATTACGCCATTTAGACAACTTGCGCTATTATTGATGTGGCGGTTCAGCTTCCGGTAAAGTTGGCAGCCGCCAAGTGTCCGGTTCGGAGGTGCTTTATGCGGCTCTCCTGCCTGGTTGTTGTAGTTCTCCTCGTTGTTACTTCCAGCGTTTTTGCGCAACACTCTTCTGCGGGCGCGTCCGCGAGCTTTTCCGGCGGGAGCGGTTCTCACACCAGCTCGGTCGGAAGCAGTTCCGGGAGCTACTCGTCGAGTAGCCACAGTTCAGCCGCTTCAGCGTCTCATAGTTCTGGGGCGCAGTTCGCTCACTCGACGCAGCAGTTTGCTCACTCGACGCAGAATGGTTTGAACATCCGGCAAGCCGTGCCAAGTGCAACGGTAACTGGAACGCAAGCGGAGAAAAAAGGGGTCTTCTCTCACTTACGGCATCCTTTCCGGGGATCCGCGCCCACGCTGGAGACTTCCTTGCGACTTCCCGTCTGCAAGAAACAGCCGTGCACTCTTCCGATCTGTCCGCGTGGACAGAGCCTGAACGGAACGGGCGTTTGCGCGGCTACGAACCTGGGTGCGCTAAGTTGTCAGACAGGAACCTACGCGGGCATCAGCGCTTGCTCCGCACTTCTTCCGGACGATTGCCGCGGGCTCGCTTTGGCTTTGAATAGGCTGGCTTTGATCCAGGACGAACAGGCTCGCCAGTTGCAGCGACAATACGCGCGGTGCCAGCAGCTGCAGTCACTTTTTTCTCCATATTGGGCGGGGAATTTCTCTGGGAGCCTTTTCTAGAGGTTCGATGGTTTGCGGATCGGTAAAGTGAATCGGATCGCCGGATTTGTACATCCCTAAGTACGTCGATTCGACAGTCGCACCAGTAGCCACGACAGTGACTTTCGGCACTCCCAGCCGGTTTCAGGCTCTATCATTCCGACTCCGACCAAATTAGAATAGCTAGTACTTCATTTAGCTTCCTCAGCGCGGTGTGCGGCTCCCCTTAGAGGATCGACAAATATGGCGACGACTACAGCAGTTCCCAAGACCAGAATTTCTGGTGGCAGCTTTCTGCTCGAAGAGCGCAACACTGACGAAGTTTTTACTCCGGAAGACTTTAGCGAGCAGCATCGGCTCATTGCCCAGACCGCGGAGGAGTTCGCGGTCAACGAAATATTGCCGAACGTAGACAAGATTGAGCACAAAGACTTCTCCGTTTCGCGGGATCTGCTGAAGAAGGCCGGGGACTTGGGGTTGAGTGGCGCTGAAATCCCCGAGGCCTACGGCGGGCTCGAAATGGATAAGGTGACCGCCGCCGTAATCGTCGACCACCTTGCCAAGTATGCCGGCTTCGCAACGACTTGGGGCGCACACAGCGGCATCGGCCTGCTGCCGATCGTTTACTTCGGCACCGAGGAGCAGAAACAGAAATATTTGCCGCGCCTGGCCGCGGGCGAAATTGTGGGCGCGTACGCGTTGTCGGAAGCTTCTTCCGGCTCCGATGCCCTGAACTGCCGTGCTCGCGCTGAGCTTTCTTCAGACGGCAAGCATTACATACTGAACGGCGAAAAGATGTGGATTACCAACGCCGGCTTCGCCGATCTGTTTACGGTTTTTGCTAAGATTGATGGCGAGAAGTTCACCGCGTTTCTAGTGGAGAAGACTTTTCCCGGCTTCTCCGTGGGTGCCGAAGAGCACAAGCTGGGCATTCGCGGGTCGTCCACCTGCCCGATCATTTTGAACGACTGCAAAGTTCCGGCTGAGAACTTGCTTGGCGATATCGGCAAGGGGCATGTGATCGCGTTCAACATTCTGAACGTCGGGCGATTCAAGCTGGGTGCGGCGTGCCTGGGCGGAGCACGGCATTCGCTCGGCCACGCCATTACGTATGCCAAACAGCGCAAGGCCTTCGACAAAGTCATCGCCGATTTCGGTCTGATACGGGAAAAAATCGCCAACATGGCGACTCTGACATATGTTGGCGAATCGCTGATTTATCGAACCGTCGGGATGATGGACGTCGCACTCAACGAGGTCGACAAATCTGGCCCCGAGGCGATGAAGGAGACTCGCAAAGCCATCGAAGAATATGCGGTGGAGTGCTCCATTATCAAAGTTTGGGCTTCGGAAATGGTCGATTACGTGGTCGATGAGACCATGCAAATTTATGGCGGCTACGGCTTCGTGGAAGAATATCCGGCGGAGCGTGCCTACCGCGATGCGCGCATCAATCGCATCTTCGAAGGGACCAATGAGATCAACCGCCTTATCATCACGGGGTTTTTGCTGAAGCGCGCCATGAGCGGACAGCTACCGCTGATGCCTGCGATCAAGAAGCTGATGGACGAAGTGCTCTCCGGACCTTCAATCAGCGAGGATATCGACGATCCACTCGCCGAGGAGCGCAAACTCGTGAGCCAGGCAAAGAAGCTTGGCCTGTTCGCCGCCGGATCGGCCACGCAAAAATACATGCAGGCCATTCAGGATCAGCAGGAGATCATGGGCGCAATCGCTGACATGACCATGGAAACTTATGCCATGGAATCGGCCGTGCTCCGCGCGCAAAAAATCGCCGAGACGAACGGAGAGGCGGCTGCCGCTCTTCCGATTGCAATGACCCGCGTCTATCTCACACAGGCGATGGAGAAAATCGAATCCGCCGCCCGGAAAGTGATCGCCGCCGTCGCCGAAGGCGACATGCTTCGCACTCAGATCGCTATTTTGCGTCGTCTGGCCAAGCACGAACCATTCAACACCATCGGACTGCGACAGCAGATTGCGGAGAGGGTGATTGAACGGGGGAAGTATACCCTGGCTTAGGACTCCACAGGCAAACGAGATCGAGACAGTGACATTCGGAACCCTGTCGACAGATAAGAGCACTCCTAGATTTTTGGGCTCGGCCTCCATAACTCTGGTACAAATGTTGCGATGAAAACCAGAGGGCTATATCTCTTCCCCGTCCTCGCGCTTGTTCTGCAGTCAGAAGCGCAGTCGAATCCGGCCGCGCCTCAGGATTCCGCCACCTTCGATGCCGATGGAACCGCGCACATCACGCGTGTCGTCCCAATGCCCTTGACAATCAGCCCCGAGGCGCAGAAGTGGCTGGCATCGCTTAGCGAAAAGAAATCTGGACCCGAAACTCTCGCCGAGCGGCGAGCACGCACCGATATCTGGCGAGCTCAAGATTCTGCCGAAGCTCGCAAAATCTATCCGGTAAACGTTGAAGAAGCCAAGGTCGGCGGTGTTCGAACCGACATCATTACGCCGCTCGCGACTCCGGAGGCCAATCGCGGACGCGTGCTCATCAATTTGCACGGCGGAGGTTTCAACTCCGACTCGGGCTCGCTCATCGAAGGAGTTCCGATTTCGAATCTGGCAAAAATCAAAGTTGTATCGGTTTATTACCGGCTCGCTCCGGAAAATCCGTTTCCAGCCGCCGTCGATGACGTCGTCGCCGTTTATAAAGAACTCCTCAAAACCTACAAACCGCGCAATATCGGAATTTTCGGCACGTCGGCGGGCGCGATCTTGAGCTATGAAGTCGCTGTGCGCCTGAAGCAGTTGCATTTGCCGCTGCCGGGCGCGCTCGGAGTTTTTTCCGGTCTTGCGGATTTCAGCCAGCCAGGCGACTCACGGCAGCTTTTTGCGCTCGATGGATTTCCGGGCGCGTTGGCGCCGACTTATCCGGACCACCTCCCCGACGAGGCTTACGTCGGCAAGACGGACAGGAAAGATCCGGTTCTCTCGCCGCTGTTCGCCAACCTCCACGGAATGCCGCCCACCTTGCTGGTGACAAGCACTCGCGATCTTTTGCTGAGCAGCACCACGATTTTCCACCGTGCTCTGCTTCGCGCCGGGAATGACGCGCAACTCGTCGTCTTTGAAGCACTACCGCACGCATTCTGGTATCACTTCAAGTTTCCCGAAACCACGGAAGCGCTCGAATTGATGGCGAAGTTCTTCGACGAAAAAGTTGGACGCTAAGATGAAAAAAAATTATCCGATACTGTCCCTGATCGCTGGCTTTGGGCTGATGTGGACGGGGCTCGTTGCACAGGAAAACCAGAGTCCATCCAGCAATCTTGCTCTCACTCCTCCGATGGGTTGGAATTCATGGAACAAGTTTGCGTGCAATGTAAGCGAAGACATGATCCGCAGCATGGCGGATGCGATGGTCAAATCCGGCATGAAGGACGCGGGGTACGAATACGTCAACATCGACGACTGTTGGCAGGTCAGCCGCGACGCGCAAGGCAACATTGTTGCGGATCCGCAGCGTTTTCCGCATGGGATGAAAACGGTCGGCGATTACATTCACTCACTCGGCCTAAAGTTCGGCGTTTATTCCGACGCTGGCTCGAAGACTTGTGCCGGCCGGCCTGGCGGCCTCGGCCATGAGTATCAGGATGCGCTTCAATACGCGGCGTGGGGCGTCGACTATTTGAAGTATGACTGGTGCAACACGACGACTCAGGATGCGAAAGCTTCCTACGCGAATATCCGCGCCGCGCTCGATGCCGCCGGTCGCCCTATTGTGCTGAGTATTTGCGAATGGGGTACGGCCAAGCCCTGGCTTTGGGGAAAAGAGGCCGGCGGCAATTTGTGGCGCACCACGGGCGACATCCAGGACCGATGGCAAGGGAAGCGCGAGTGGAAGCCGGGCGATTGTTGTTCTTATGGCGTGCTCGACATCGTCGATGCGGAAGCGGGACTCTACGGGTATGCTGGGCCGGGCCACTGGAACGATCCGGACATGCTCGAAGTTGGCAATGGAGGAATGACCGACGCGGAATATCGTTCACATTTCAGTCTATGGGCTATGCTGGCCGCGCCGCTGATTGCCGGAAACGACCTACGCAATATGCGGCCGGAGATTCACGACATTCTAGCCAACAAGGAGGTCATTGCCGTAGATCAGGATACGCTGGGGCATGAAGCCGAACGCGTGGAAAAGAATGGCGACATGGAAGTCTGGTCGAAGATGTTGAAAGATGGTGGCCGAGCGGTGCTTCTTCTAAATCGTGGCGATACGGAGCATGAAATCTCAGCCAACTGGGAGAATCTTGGCTATCCCTCGCACCTGAGCGCTGAAGTGCGCGATTTGTGGCAGCACAAAGATCTAGGAAAATTCACGACGAAATTTTTCGCGCAGGTACCATCGCATGGCGTGGTGATGGTGACGGTAAAACCCTGACGCCCTTATCTCCCATTCTTCGGCCTGCGCGTCGATTCTTATCTTGTTAATTCTTAGGGAAGTTCGGATCAGCTTTCACTTCCTCGATCTGGGCTGTGTGGCGCGCACTGTGACTCGAAATCAGAAGCAGCCACTGGTAGCCGTCGAGCGTTCCAAATACGGGATGGTCGAAGAAGTGATCGCGGAGGTCGTCGCTGGTGGTGCGAATGTAATCAATCGTCGCTTTGCGGCTTTCCTCGAATGCTGCCGTCAAATCGGCTTCTGTCGCCCAGCGGCCTGTGGGACGAAGGAACTCAGGCGCTTGCGCCTTGTGGCTGCGATCCGGAACCCTCTGCAAGATAAGTTCATCCTTGCCTTTGACTTGTTCGCGCTTTTCCGGCGCGGCTGGCGACGTCATGATCTTCTTCTCCACTAACCCCGAGAGTGAGGATTCCGAGACTGTGATGTGCTCGGCCACTTCCGCAACCGACCAGCGATCCGGCGCCGGCTTGAACATCCACTGCTTCTCCGAAAGTCCGGCAATCGACTTCAGGAAATTATCGCGAGTGGTTTGAAAACTCTTCAGCGCTGACTCGCGCTCCTCTGGCGTTAGGGTGGGAGCCGCGCTCTGCGCCCATCCGGAAAGAGCGGGGATGCCTGACACCAGGAACAAAAATAGAACCGAAGCAGCTTTCTTCACTCGCATGATCTCCCTCATATCCAGTCGTAAGATTTTGTAGCGGTGTCATTCTAGCGCAGAATCAAGACTTGTTTTTCAACTCTTCCATCACACTCTGAATCAGTTCCTTCGCGTCGGTCAGGCTCTTCATGATGATCTGGATATCCATCACAGGCTTGCCCGGCCAGCGCTGGCTCTGGCAATAAACACCGTGTTGGCCAACCAGAGCCATAGCATCGGTGATCGTATCCATGGTCACGGCGAGCCGCCCGCGCGGAACGCCCATCATCGTCTCGTAATGCTCAAGTTCTTCCTGCTTTTCCTCGAATACCGGCATCCACCGATTGTAACTGCCGCAGCCAATGGAGCATAATGATCGGTCCACTCACATAATCCTTTCCGGCGCGTCTAACAATAATCGCGTTGCGAAGCCTTTCAGAAGGAGAATCCATGCAAAAACGTATTTCCTATTTCGCAGTTCTAACCATCGTCTTCACAACCGCCGCCTTTGCTCAAGGCAGGCCCAGTCCGGCGGCGTCGGCTACCTGCGACTTGGGTGGAGGCAAAAGCATAAAGACCGATTACTCCAGCCCTCGCATGAAAGGCCGCAAGATATTCGGCGATCTCGTGCCTTTCGGCGAGGTCTGGCGAACCGGCGCGAATGACGCGACGACCTTTGTAACCAGTGCCGATGTTTCCGTCGGCGGCAAAGCCGTGCCTGCCGGCAGCTACACCCTCTTTACCGTACCCGCGGCCGATAAATGGACGCTGATCATCAACAAGAAAACGGGAGAGTGGGGCATCCCTTACAAATATGAAAGCGACGAACTTGCCCGCGTCGACATGAAGGTTTCCAAGCCGCCCTCGCCGGTGGAGAACTTCACGATCGCTTATGACAAATCAGCGGGTAGTTGCACTTTGCGCATGGAGTGGGAGACGACAAGAGCATCGGTACAGATTATGGCGAAGTAAGGTGAAAGAATTGTTGATTTGGATTGCTGATTGTTGATTGAAGAACGAACCGGCCGAGATCGATTGTGGCGTGGGGAAAGTTTTCAATCAACAATCGGAAAATCAGCAATGGATGTCGCTAAATCGCAGGCTTCCAGCGTAGCACGGGTTTCCTCGCCGCCGCGGTCTCATCGAGCCGTGAAACCCGCGTGGAGTGTGGCGCATCGAGAACCATCTGGGGATTTTCTTCCACTTCCTCGGCAATCGATTTCATGGCTTCGATGAACAAGTCCATCTCTTCCACAGATTCGCTTTCGGTCGGCTCGATCATCAGCGCGCCGGGCACAATTAGCGGAAATGCCGTAGTGTAAGGATGAAATCCGTAATCGATCAGCCGCTTGGCGATGTCCATGGTCCGGACGCCTTTTTTCGCCTGAAGCTTATCGCTGAATACTACTTCGTGCATGGTCGGCGTGGCATACGGTAGGTCATAAACACCGTCCAGCCCCTTGCGGATGTAATTCGCATTGAGCACCGCATCCTCGGTGGTTTGGCGTAAGCCGTCCGGCCCATTTGCCTGGATGTAAGCCAGCGCACGCACGAACATTCCAAAGTTGCCGTAGAAAGCGCGCACTCGCCCAACCGACTGCGGACGGTTGTAGTCGAAACTGAGCGTGCCATCCGGCTTGGCAACTAGAACCGGCGTCGGCAAAAATGGTTCGAGCTTCTTCTTGATCGCCACTGGCCCCGATCCCGGGCCGCCGCCGCCATGCGGCGTGGAAAATGTTTTGTGCAGATTCAGATGCATCACGTCGACACCGAAATCGCCTGGCCTCACCTTGCCGACCAGCGCATTCATGTTCGCGCCATCCATGTAGAGCAGGCCACCTTTGGCATGCAGAATGTCGGCAATCTTGTGAATTTCCTGCTCAAAGACGCCCAGCGTATTGGGGTTGGTAAGCATAAGCGCGGCAACGTCCTCATTCATCTGCGCTTCAAGGGCTGCAATATCCACCATGCCGCGCGAATCCGACTTCAAGTTTTCGACGGAGTAAGCCACCATTGCGGCGGTCGCTGGGTTCGTTCCGTGCGCGGAATCGGGAATCAAAACTTTCTTCCGGGGTCGTCCCTGCGCATGATGAAAGGCCCGCACCATGAGTAATCCGGTCATCTCGCCGTGCGCTCCGGCAGCTGGCTGCATGGTGATCGCATCCATGCCGGTGATCTCAATCAGACACTCACTCAACGTCTTCAGAATCTGAAGCGCGCCTTGCGAAATTTTCTCCGGCTGGTAAGGGTGCCCATTCGCGATACCTTCCACCCGCGCCACGGCTTCGTTCACTCGCGGGTTGTACTTCATCGTGCATGAGCCGAGCGGGTACATTCCGAGATCGATCGCGTAGTTCCACGTTGAAAGCCGCGTGAAGTGGCGGATAATTTCGATCTCGCTCACCTCGGGCATATTTCCCAGATCTTTTCTTTCGGCTTCGCAGAGCAGCGCAGACGTATCCACTTCAGGAACATCGAGTGGCGGCAGCTTCCACGCAGCTTTCCCCGAGGAAGATTTCTCAAAAATCAGGCCCTCGTTCTGGTTGACTTGGAGGCTGGCCTTCCTGATGACTGGCTTCATCGCGCCACCTCTGCCACATCAGATTCTTCTCTGCCGGACCGGACCGAGCGTTCACTTTCCGCGACCAGACCTACTGCAGTGTCGATGGCGCTGCGAGTCGTTAGCTCCGTGCAGCACCACAGCGCGGCATTGCCGAGTTCCGGATAGAATTTTTTTAGTGGCAGCCCACCAACAACTTTGTGTCCCAGAAGGCGTCCATTAATGGCATACGGATCTTCGCTGGTTACCATCACGAATTCGTTGAAGCGCGGCGAACCGCCAAATAGTACCTCGCCATGTTGTGCGAACCGTGCGGCTGCATATGCAGTCTTCGCCAGATTTTGTTTTGCCAGCTCTTTCAGTCCCACCTTACCGTAGACGGTCATAAAAATATTGACCATCAGTGCGACCAGCGCCTGATTCGTGCAAATATTCGAAGTCGCTTTTTCGCGCCGGATGTGCTGCTCACGCGTGGCCAGAGTGAGCACAAATCCGCGCCGACCCTGCTTGTCGACAGTTTGGCCGGCGAGTCGTCCCGGCATCTGGCGTACGAACTTTTCTCGCGTTGCAATCACGCCGCAATAGGGGCCACCGAATCCCAACGGCACGCCAAACGACTGCGCCTCCATGGCGATTACATCGGCTTGCCGTGGCGGTTCGATGATTCCCAGCGAGACCGCCTCGGCGATTGAAACCACCAGCATCGCCCCATGCTTGTGCGTGATTTCGGCAACTGCCGCCACATCTTCAATCGTGCCGAAGAAATTCGGCGATTGAATCAAAACGCAAGCCGTTTCCGGAGTGATCGATTTCTCCAGTTCGGCCAGATTCACCTGTCCGTTTTTGTTGAAGCCGACAGCAGAAAGCGGCATTCCCTGGTGAGTCGCGTAGGTGGCCAACACCTCGCGATATTCGGGATGCAAACTCCGCGCCACCACGACAGATCGCCGGCCCGTGAGCCGGACGGCCATCATCACGGCCTCGGCCGCGGCAGTTGAGCCGTCGTACATGGAAGCGTTCGCCACTTCCATGCCGGTCAATTCAGAGATCATTGTCTGAAATTCGAAAATCGATTGCAGCGTTCCTTGCGAAATCTCGGCCTGGTAGGGCGTATAAGCGGTGAGAAATTCGCCACGCGAGATCAGCGAATCGATAATGACCGGCCGGTAATGCGCATAGGCACCAGCGCCCAGAAAACTGGTGTAGCCCTCGCCGTTTTCCCGCGAGCACTGGCGGAAGTAATCGATGATTTCCGATTCCGCCATCTGGCGCGGGATCTTGAGATCACGGGTCAGGCGGTATTCGGCGGGAATCGGTGCGAACAGGTCGTCGATAGACCGCAACCCAATCGACTTCAGCATAGCCTCGCGGTCCGCGGGAGATTTTGGTAAATAGCGCATAAGAAGTTGATTAGATGTATTGCGATGTCATTTCGATCGTGTACGGTTCAGCATCGAAAATCAGACTTCGAATGTGCACGGACAGGCAAAGCTTCGCTGAGATCGATGTCTTCGCGCGGATGTCCCGTCTCAATGGCCACCTTCTTCTGCTACGAATTTCTCATAATCTGCAGCGGACAACAGCCCATCGAGCTCGCTCATGTTTTTCAGTGTGATTTTGAGCATCCACGAGGCGTGCGCATCTTCATTCACTTTTTCAGGTGAAGTGGCGAGATCGCCATTGGTCTCGGTCACCGTGCCCGACGCCGGAGCGTAGAGATCCGACACCGCCTTCACCGACTCGACTGTGCCAAACGTTTTACCCGCCGTGAGTTCCTCACCTACTTTGGGGAGTTCGACGAACACAATGTCGCCGAGCGATTCCTGGGCATGATCGGTGATACCGATCACTGCAGTCGTGCCGCTCGCCTGAATCCACTCATGTTCTTTGGTGTACTTGCGATCTGTTGGATAAGGCATAAAAGCTTCTAGCTCCTGGCTTGCGTAGCGCCGGCCCGGCGACTCTGATGGCGGGCGCTACAATTTCATTTCTTCGGACGCTTATAAAACGGCGTCCGCACCACTTGCGCTTCCACACCTTGCCCGCGTACCTCGACCTTCACGGGCGTTCCCATCGCCGAGAACTCCGGCGGCACATAAGCGATCGCGATATTTTTTTTCAAGAACGGCGCGGGAGAACCGCTGGTGACGTATCCGATCTCGCGACCGGCGCCATCCAGCACCTTGTATTCATCGCGAGCGATGCCGCGGCCCGTCATCTCCAAACCAACCAACGTTCTCTTCAAGCCGGCAGCCTTCTCCTTTTCCAGCGCAGCACGTCCGACGAACTCGGGCTTTTCCATCTTGCAGAAGCGGTCGAGTCCGGCCTCCCAGACATTAATCGTATCGGAGATCTCGTGACCGTAAAGCGAGAGGGATCCCTCGAGGCGGAGAGTATTACGTGCTCCTAATCCGCACGGCACGATGCCAAATTCTTTGCCTGCACTCAGAATCTCATTCCACACCTGCACACTGGTGGACTCATCGGCCGGAATGTATATCTCGAATCCGTCCTCGGCCGTGTATCCAGTGCGCGCAATCAAAATATTTTTCAGCCCGCAAACAGTACCGCGCGTAACCCAGTAAAACTTAACCGCGCTGAGATTGGCGTCGGTCAGCCTCTGGAGGACGTTAACACCCTTCGGCCCCTGAATCGCAATTTGAGTGAAGTCGTCTGAAAGATTCTCTACCTTGCAGTCAAAGTTTCGCGTGTTGTCGCACACCCAGTTGAAATCTTTTTCACGCGTGCCGGCGTTGATTACCAGCAGGTATTCATCTTCACCGAGTCGATGGACAATCACGTCGTCCACAAATGTTCCCTGCGGATAAAGCAGCGCCGAATACTGCGCCTGCCCGACGGCGAGCCGCGACGCATCATTCATGGAAATATGCTGCACTGCGGCCAACGCCTGCGGCCCCGCCAGGCGAATATCGCCCATGTGGCTGACATCGAAAATGCCGACGCCTATACGCACTGCCATGTGCTCGTTGATAATGCCGCAGCCGATCGAGGCGGGGTACTCCACCGGCATGCCCCACCCATTGAAATCGACCATCTTCGCACCCAACTGCCGATGCACGGCGTTCAGCGCAGTCTTGCGGACGATAGGAGTGGTCGTCTCAACGGCGGACAAGCGAGACCTCAATCAGTGCAGTGGCTGCCCTGCTGGATGGTGACTGTTTACCGTATCACGTGTTTTTTCGGCGGGTCAAACCGGGACGGGCTTCACCACAGAGGTTACAGAGGTTCCCAGAGGAAATCGATCCCAGGTTTACTCTGTGCAAACCCTGAGTCCTCCGTGTTTAAGGTTGTCTTATCTGCCGAACTGCACCGTCACATGTGCTCCGGCGGCCACATGCGTTCCCGGTGGTGGAGTTTGCTGTCGCGCCACGCCACTGCCTACGGCTTCCAACTCTAGTCCGGCGTCTTGAGCGGCTTCCAGCGCGCCGCGCACGGTCTTACCCACTAGAGACGGAACTTCGATTCCACCTTGTTCCACGTCTAACACAACGGTTCCGCCCGTCGGTAGATTGGGCTGACTCGTGCCCGTGGCTTCCGCCGTGCTGGTAGCTTTCGGCTCCAGTGTTTGAACTTGGTCCGAAACTCCGGACGAAACTGCTGGCGCCGGTTCACTCTGCCGCATGGCCGCCTGGACCACTTTTCCTTCGTTGCTGGCACTCGCAGGCATCGGTGTCGGCGCCGCATTTTGCTTGGCTACGACTGGGGCATCGTTGTCCAGCTCCGCGGTCTCCAGCGGTTCGCCAGGATGGTCTGGCGTTCCCTCTTCGAGATCGTTGTCCTTCGTCTGTGCCCGTGCCATTAGTAGTTGGTGTTGCGGTGCAAGCGGCAGGTCGTGCGGCGTATGCAAGTACTCGAGAACCTGCTGCGCTACGCGATGAAACACCGGCGCCGAAACCTGACCACCCTGATGCAAACCAACAGCGGAATCCAAAATCACCGCGACTACGATCTGCGGATTATTTACCGGCGCAAAGCCCGCGAACGATCCGATGTACTTGGTCTTCGAATACGCACCAGTAGCCGGATCGACTTTCTGCGCTGTACCCGTTTTTCCAGCCGACGAATAGCCCTCCAAAATCGCCTTGCGTCCCGTGCCCTCGAGCACAACCTTCTGCATCATGGATCGCATCTCGGCCGCGGTGTAACTGGAAATAACCCTGCGCGACGCTCCCGGATGAAACGCTACAGCCTGCGGCGTTCCTTGCGGCTCTACTTTTCCCGTAAGGATGCGTGGCGCAACCCACACCCCATCGTTGGCAAACGTGGAGACGAGTCCAGCCAACTGGATCGGCGAAATGCCAATCTCCTGGCCCATGGAAATTGCGGCAATGGATACCTTCGACCAGCGGCTCACCGGCTTGGTCAGCCCGCGAGTCTCGCCTGGCAACTCGATTCCTGTCTGCTGTCCAAATCCAAAAGCGCGAATGTACTTATAGAATCGGTCTTCGCCGAGCCGAAGAGCAATCTTGATCGCGCCCACATCGCTGGACTCCGCCAGCACGCCCCACACCGGCAAGAGGCCGTGAGGCTTCGAATCGCGAATGCGCATTCCGTTGTAGACGATCGAGCCCATCTGGCAATCGAACACTTCATTGGGATTCGTAAGCTTCTCTTCGAGCGCGGCGGAAATTGTCACCAGCTTGAAAGTGGAACCCGGCTCGTAGACGTAGCTCACGGCACGATTGGTCAGTCCGCTAGGAGTAATTTCTTTTCGCAGATTCGGATTGAACGTTGGCCGATTGGCAAGCGCAAGGATTTCTCCGGTATGCGGATTCTCGACGATCACCGTGCCGGCGATTGCCTGCGTATCGTGAATCGCCTGATCCAGTTCTTTCTCGGCGATGTACTGAATATTCTTGTCGATGGTCAGCACCAGGTTCTCGCCGGGCTCCGGCTGCTTCTCTACGTCGGAGAACCACTGCCGGCGCGCATCGACAGAGATGAACATTTTTCCCGCACGTCCGCGTAGCTCGTCGTCAAACTCATGCTCGATGCCGCTCTGCCCGGAATCCTCCATCCCCACGGTGCCGACGACCTGAGCCGCTAGATCGCGCGCAGGATAAAAACGCTTTGGCTCCTTTTGGAAATGGATACCCTGCAGGTTCAGAGACCGGATCCGCTCGATCGTCTCGTCATTGTTCTTGCGGGCGACCCAGCAAAAAGTCTTGTGATTGCGGCAGTCAGCCAGCACCACATTGCGGTCTTCGCCGGTGATGCGGGTAATCAGCGACACCGCCGTAGGCAAGTCTTTTACTTCCGAGGGCACAGCAAATGCAGAATCCACGAGAACAGACATTGCCAGCTCGTGACCGGCGCGGTCATAAATGACGCCCCGCTTGGCGGAGAGCGGAATCTCGCGCTGCTGCTGGTGTTCCGCCTGGCGGGCAAAGCTGCCATAACAAAAAATCTGTAAATAAATTAAGCGCCCGCAGATAGCTACACACCAGAGCAGCAGGATGCCACCTAGC
>JBAPOI010000274.1:0-4023 GCA_049279555.1 Candidatus Sulfotelmatobacter sp. | reverse complement strand
AAAGCATCCCGCAATGCTCCCACATCGACCGCTGACTTGATCCGGAACGTTCGCGAGATGTTATAAGCGGCGCTTTCCGGAGCCATGCGATTTACAAACCATAGGGCGCGCTGGCCATAGGAAAGCGGATAAGTCGCTGCCTGCTCCTTTTCAACCTTCCTCACGGGGGACCGCGTATTTTTCGTCGCGCGTCGAATCACTTCCGTGATGGTCGAGTCACTGAAGAACTCCGCCACATCGACCTCGACCTGAAACTCGGTTTGCAGCTTGTGAGCAAATTCAATGGCCGCCAGGGAATCCAAGCCATACGCTGCAAAGGGTTGGTTGAGGTCAACCCGCTCCTGGTCGATGCCCTGGATACGCGCGATTTCCTGCGCTAACCACGAAGCCAGCCCGTACGGTACGTGCCCCTCCAACTCCGCGTTGGAAGGTTTGGGCAAAACCGGTTCGCGCTGCTTTCTTTCGTGCCACTCTCGCAGAACATAGAGTTCCCGGTTCAGAAACGCATTTCGACAGGCGTGGCGCTGGATTTTGCCGCTGGAGGTCTTGGGAATCGTGCCTTTTCGTATCAGCACAATGGCGAAGGCCTGGAGTTCATGAGCTGCACTGATGTTTCGTGAAATAAGTTTTATGAGAGCGTCGAGCTCGTCGAGGTCACTCTGAACGATAGATTCCGGGTCTTTGCGTACGGCAACCTCTTGCACAACCACGAGCCGCTCTTCGCCGTCAATCTCCATCGAGAACGCCGCTCCGGAACCCGGCTGCAAGATAGGGTGGCTCTGCTCGACGGTAAGTTCTATATCTTGTGGATAGTAATTCTGCCCGCGAATGATAACGAGGTCTTTGAATCGGCCGGTTATAAATAAGTGGCCCTCTTTCAGAAACCCCAGGTCTCCCGTGCGAAGAAATGGGCCTTCGCCGGTCTCGGGTATCCGCGCGTTGAATGTCTCCTCTGTCTCTTTCGCTTTTCGCCAGTACCCCTGCGCAACGCTCGGACCTTGCACCCATATCTCGCCTACATCGCCAGCGCTGCATTGTCGTAGCGAATCCGGAGAAACGATTCGCACGGCCTGCTCTACAGGTGGACGGCCACAGGCCACCAGCAGCTTGTCCTGTTTTCGAGATATCTTTGCTCCATTCCCCGATCCGCCATTCGTCGAGTTACCGTTGACGCCTTGGTTCACGGTAGTGACGCCGTTCGGATCACAACCTCCGCTTACCAACAGAGTAGCTTCAGCCAGGCCATAACATGGAACAAAGGCCTCGCGTCGAAAACCACAGTCGGCGAACTGTGCGGCAAATCGGTTTAGCGTCTCCAGTCGCACCGGTTCCGCACCGTTGAAAGCCACCCGCCACGAACTTAGGTCCAGTCCGGCCTGGTCCTCGGGACGGATTTTGCGCATGCAAAGTTCGTAGGCAAAGTTAGGTCCGCCACTGGTCGTAGCCTGGTAGCGGGAAACAGCCTGAAGCCAGCGGAGTGGGCGCTGCAGAAAAGCAACTGGCGACATCAAGATGCAAGGCACGCCTGCAAACAAAGGTTGCAGTACATTGCCGATAAGTCCCATGTCGTGATAAAGCGGCAACCATCCTACAATTACACTGCCAGGCTTTGTATCGAACGCCTTTTGAATCATCTGCTCGTTATGCAGAATGTTCGCATGACTTACCATCACCCCTTTGGGATCGGCCGTCGAACCGGACGTGTACTGTAAGAATGCGATATCTGCGCCACTTAGCACTGGCGGAGTCCACAGCTCATCGCGATCGACAGGGAGGGCGTTGGTGTCGATCCACTTCACATGTTCCCCCGCCGAAGCCGCGACCACGTCGCGAACCGCGGGGGATCCAGCGCCGGCGGTCAATACCACCGAAGGCTGAGCGTCGGCCACCACCGATTCGACGCGCGCATTCCCTTTCTTATTCACACGAGGCGCGTAAATTGGAACCGCGATTACTCCTGCGCAGAGACAACCGAAAAACGTAACAATGTAGTCGGACTCTGAAGAATCGAGAAGCAGAGCTCGTTGACCGACCGCTGCCCGTTTCTGCAATTCGGCAGCGATCTGCCGTGCCCGCCGGTAAAGCTCACCATAAGTTAGCGTGCCTCTCTCTTCTTCCCCATCGGCCAGGAACCGATAGGCAATCTGGTCTCTTTGGGTCTCTGCCCTCAACCGCAACACGTCAACAATTGTTGCGATTGCCACCTCGTTCGATGTCGTGGTCGCTTTGCTCAACTTCCACCTCCCAACTACTCCATATGCATAACTAGACCTGATTTACAGGCACAGTTGTTAACTATCGGTCGCAATCTGAAAGGTACGCGGTCGATTTGCGAAACAAATCGATTCGGAAGGAGACTTCACCCTAGACTCAACAGGCTCCCATGACGAAAAACAGGCAGCGGTGAATTTGTCGCAGGCTACCCCCAAAAGCCTCTGAAAACACTATGCCGGTTAACAGAACGGCGCTATTACCCTCGAATTCCTTCCACAACCAACCTATCGTATTGCTCCGGTTTGCATTCAGGCTGCATACACGGTCACCACAGCGAAGCGTGTGCGCCAGATACTCGCCGCTGACCTGGAATGTTTCCCCGCCGGCGCCGACGCCGGCACTCACCCATTTGCCATTGACACGTACGTCGGTTTCAAATTCGGTGGTGCGATACATGCCTGCCCTGCTCCCACCATTGCAGCGTGATGACGGATTTATCTTTCGTGTCGGTCATGGCGGCTCAGTTCATTCTTCGATCTATTCTTCAATCTTCGATTTCGGAAGCCCCATCCCTTCGGCTGCGCTCAAGGCAGGCTCTGTCGCAAAGAATCCGACAAGGATAGGGCACCCTGGACATTCGCCTGGCTGCGATTTATTTTTTGGCGACTTCGCTGCGGTGCAGATCGAACAAGTCCTTCATCTCCTTGCCATGATCGATACCGTTCCATTCCTCTGTGTGATGATTAGCATCGACGATGGTAAAGACGACGCGCCGGAAGTGGCCAGCGTCGGGAGTGGCGAGATTGGTGGCGTCAAAGAAATCGAAGGTGATGGTTTTGCCGTCGGGGGAGGTGGTGGCGGCCATGCGGGGCTGGTTGCCAGTGCTGCAGTAGTGAGTGAGGAGCAGGCGGTTGGGGCCGTCGAGGTGAATCATGCTGATCATGCTGATCATGACCTTGTCGTGGCCCTCTTTCTGGATTTCGCTCATGAGCGTGGAACCTCTGGCGGCGTCACGGAAGGAAACGCGCAGGGGCCGGCCTTCGGAGTCCTTACCTTCCCAGGAACCGGCGAGCGATTTGAGTTGGTCGAACGATTTTTGGGCGGAGGTTTGGGCGAGAGCGGCGGTTGCGGCGAAGGACAGCAAGAGCGGAAGGGCGATACGGAGCGATTTCATGTTAGCGATTTCCTTTTGAATTTGTGGAATTGGGTTGGGCAGCGCGCTGCCAGGTTTCTTTCATATATTCGGCGGCGTATTCGGCCTCGACAAATGTCTTGAGGATGGCGAGGTTCATGTTCAAGAAGTTGCGGTATTGATCGAGCCAATTCATGCCGTGTGATGATTTTCTTGCAGGCCCCTTTCAAAGGACTCCACATCCAAAGGCCCCTTGATCTGCACAGCACCGGAAATGTTGTAAGCAGGGCTGGTAAGATCGAGCTGATGCAAGAACCAAAGCCGGCACTGGGCGAAAAAAGCTGGAAACATGAAAACTTCTTTAGCCTCACTTTGGGCATAGTTGTTCTTCGAGGAAATCGATGATGTCATAACACTTTTCCCTTGGAATACAGTGGAGCATATTGTCTATGCAGACAAAATTTAGGTAGCAGAGGTAACGACTGCAATCCTTGCTAAAGTCCGAGGTTCGCTGCGATCGACAAGGAATGTTTCGAGTAAGGTACGCAGATAGCTGTATTGAAGATCCTGAATATAATGTCCGGCAGCAGCCATGCGGATACGGGTGTTCTTGACGCGCGTGGCAGCGAGTAGCTCAGTAGCGGCAACGTCGCTCGCAATGTGATCATCATTCCCAG